>CAIWKC010000073.1 GCA_903913145.1 uncultured Gallionellaceae bacterium
AAACAGGTACAGGAGAAGGTCATGGACTTTGTAACCACCAAAGAGTTGCGCGCTGAATCTGGCAAGGTATGGGCTAAGCTTGAGGCTGGCGAGGAGATTGTCATCACGCGTAACGGCAAACCTTTTGCATTGATGGTGCATACCGAATCTGCAAGTTTGGAAGACGATCTGCGCTCCATCCGTGCAGAACGCTTTGCCGAGAGCGTGCGTAAATTGCAGCAAAATTCCGTTGAACAGAAACTGGATAAAATGACGATGGAAGAGATTGATGCCGAAATTGCGCTGGCACGCAAAGCGCGAAAGGAACGCAGTGCTGGCGGTCATTGATACCAATATTTTAATATCGGCACTGCTTACGCCCGGCGGGATTCCTGCACGATTGATTTCCGCCATACGCAACCGAACCCTAACCCCAGTCGTCAGCGAGAATATTCTTGCAGAATATGCCGAAGTTTTGATGCGTCCAAAATTCCGCTTCGCAAACGACCGAACAGCCAGTCTACTGGAAGATATGAAAGGACTGGCACTGTATCTAAAACCGCAGCCCGTCTTACTTCAAGGCTTGCCGGATCCGGACGATGCGCCCTTTATCATAGCTGCACTCACAGCAGGCTGCCCTGTATTTACCGGAAACAGCAAACATTTCCCGAAAGAAATAGGTGTTGAAGCTCTTTCTCCCGCCGAGGCCTTAGTGCGCCTGCAAAACGAATTCGCGTAAGACGCAAAGTTTTTTGACAATGGCAGCATTGGGGCTTTGCTGATAATCTACGGATTAGTTAATTAGCAGTCTCACACATTCACCCTTCGAATATGAGCCAATCCAAACTGCGTAGCTTTTTCGGTATCTCTATTTCCATTCTCTGCCTGATTGCAGCCCCTCTTCAATCTCATGCAGCAGATAAAGGCAAAACAAAAGCGGCGCACTCTGCGAAAGAGCGCCTTGTGCTGATGCCGATTCGCGTGCCCGAAGAAGACAAGAGTCTGACCGGCGCGATGGAGACCGCCTTGGTTAAAGGCCTGCAACAAAAGTACGATGTATTCTCAGGTGAGCGGGTTGCACAAAAAGCTCATGAGATTTTCATGAAAGAGACGAGGAACACCGCGCACACAGAATGTGACGAAACACGTTGTATGCAAAATATCGCTGAAGCCTTTCAAGCCGAACTCATTGCTACGGCTAATGTGACCAAGCAGGATGGTAGTTACTTCTTGGCGATTAGCATTCAGAATATTTTTGATAATAAGGTTGAGTATTCGGAATCTCTTCCGTGCAAAAATTGTGATGCAACGCAGGTGATTGAAAAACTTAAAGAACTTAGCGGCAATAAAGTGTGGACTGCAATTCAGTCAGAAAATTCAACAAAAACTTTAGTTGATGTTTCTACCAACGATAAAGAGTCAAACGTCAACACGAAGCTATCTAGTTCAAAGAACAAACAACAGACTGCTGCACATACTGAAAATAATATTTCAGCGCAATCGATTGCAGAAAAAAAATATTCAAGAACTCTGCTGAAAGCAAATTCAGGGGATGCAGAAGCGCAAAATGAATTGGCCAAAATGTATGAGGAAGGTGATGGTGTAATAAAAGACGATTCTAAGAGTATGAAATTCCGCTTAAAGTCTGCTGCGAGTGGTAATTGCAAAGCACAATATAGACTCGGAATGTTTTATATTTCAAATAAAAAAAATAGTACAAATGTCGCGAAAGGGATAGATTGGCTTCACAAGTCAGCATCAAATGGTTGCGACATTTCTTATTATATATTGGCACGTATTTAAGATGAAGTTTATGTAGGAATCAGGATTGATATGATCAAAGCAACGGATTTGTATACTAAATCATTCGAAAGTCTTAGAACTATTGTTAATAAAGGAAGCGACACATACGGATATGAAAATGCATTAAAGGCGCTAGCAGATATGTATTCCTCTGGACATGGAACACCAAAAAATGACTTACTATCGGCAGAAATGGATAAGAAACTGTCTGCGTTAGGAGATAAAGATTCACAGTACAGTTTAGGATGGGATTACTTAAATGGAGTTGGATTAGAAAAAGACAATATTCTTGCTTATGCTTGGTTAAATTTGGCAACCAGTCAAGGACTAGAAACCGCTTTAAAACTTCGGAATGAAACTGAATCAAAACTTTCTATTGCTGAAAAACAAGAAGCGCAACGTTTGTCATCAAATTGGAAGAAGGGTCAAATTCTTGTTCATTAAGAAGAACACATATCAAGTCGCAGATGCACTCAAATGCTGATGAGCATAATGCAAAATAAGCACATTCAAATAATTCTTGTAGGCACTTCACATACGCTGCAGCGGATATTGTGGCAAACCTGCAATCGCCTTATGTCGGGGAAGTAATTAATATTGCGGTGGCAGCCGATGGAACC
>CAIWKC010000074.1 GCA_903913145.1 uncultured Gallionellaceae bacterium
GCATACAGAGCCTCACCACCAGTGATGGCAAGGACAATTGCACCCATCGCAAAGAATGCCAGCAACGGATCTGTGCTTAAAAAATGGTAGGCATATATGGGATTGAGTGCCCACAACACTTGGGGATTTTGCGCGATAGCCAAAACACCGAGCAAGCCCAAACAGAGGAACCAAACTACCATAATCGGGCCAAAAGCTATGCCCACCACGCTTGTGCCACGCTTCTGGATAAAAAACAAACCAGTCAAAACGACTAGCGTAATGGGAATAATGTAATTTTTGAATTCGTGTGATACCAGATCAAGACCTTCCACTGCGGAAATCACTGAGATGGCGGGCGTAATCATGCCGTCGCCATAAAAAAGTGCTGCAGCAAAGACGCCAAGAATAGTGATGAACCATTTTGTTTTAGGATATTGAGAAGTGATGTCACTCACCAACGCCAGCAAAGCCATCGATCCGCCTTCGCCGTGATTGTCTGCACGCATAATAATCACGACATACTTAAGGGATACCAGCAGCATGATGGTCCAGAACATCATAGACAAAACGCCAAGGATATTTGCTTCTCCCACCGCAAGCGGGTGTGTGCCGGTGAACGTGGTTTGTATTGCGTAGAGCGGGCTGGTACCGATATCGCCATAGACAACGCCAATTGCTCCGAGCATGAGGGTGGATAAATTTTGTTTAATTGGTGTTCCGCTCATTCAGTTCTCCTGATATTTCTTGCTGATAAAGAATGGGGCGTCACTGTACGCTTGATCCTTGCGAAAAACAAATCGCAATTTACCGTTAAAATTATACGGTAAACATGAGTAATTGCTCCATCTTAAGTTCAAAAAAGTGAACATGGACGAAACAAAAATTGACCGCTAAACAAAATCAAACTATTTTGTAAGGCGCCCGGGCATGTCCATTCATTATTCTGAGCAAATTCAAACAGGAAACTGATTTGGCATGGCGGGAAATATCCGCATTTGAATAGGACTTTCTCACAACTTAATTATTCAGGAAACAACCATGAAAAAAATCGAGGCCATCATCAAACCTTTCAAACTTGACGAGGTACGCGAAGCACTTTCAGACATTGGCTTCAGTGGCTTAACGGTGACCGAAGTTAAAGGTTTTGGTCGACAAAAGGGACATTCCGAACTTTATCGCGGGATGGAATACGTGATGGATTTTTTACCTAAACTCAAGGTTGAGGTAGTCGTTGTTGAAGCAATGCTCGAGATTACAGTTGAAGCCATTATCAAGGCTGCGAGCACCGGCAAAATTGGCGACGGCAAAATATTTATTTCCAATGTTGAGCAGGTCATTCGCATTCGTACCGGTGAAACAAACGAAAGTGCAATTTAAGAAATAAAAAAAGGGCGCCGTGAGGCGCCCTGTTGAACGAAGCGAAGCTAGCTTCGGGAGGAGTAAGTCTTAATGCTGGTAAGCGCGCTCGCCGTGATCTGCGAGGTCGAGACCTTCTTCTTGAGCTTCATCACTTGCACGGATAC
>CAIWKC010000075.1 GCA_903913145.1 uncultured Gallionellaceae bacterium
CTATGTAGTTGCTTGGTGTTTTCTTCTTGATCTTGCTTAAGGTAATAATCAAGCAGGAACAATGTTCCGCTGGAAATTAATACCAGTAGCACAAAACCTATTCTCGCAACCATTTTTACTCTTCCTTCACCGTATTCTGGACTAATTAATTATTTGTTAAGATTGCCTTGTCCTGGAGTTCTGGTCAATATGCAAAAGTAACTAGGCATATCTAGATATATCTAGATTTGCCTGGGTAATGTAGGCGTCTCTTTGTATAGATCCTTTGACTTGTTGCGAGTTAACTCAATGCCCAATATGTTTTTGATATATGCTAATTAAATAACCCAAGTAAATTGCTCGGGTGATTTTATGATTTCGATTCCCTGGAGAAAGAGTCCTACTCTATGAGCAAAGCATTTACCCGCGAAAGTAATGATGCTGACGACGAAGATGAATTAGCCGCGTTACCGGCTATTCCCGCCGGCACAAAAAACTATATTACTCCGGCGGGCTTTCGACGGATGAAAGAGGAATACAAACAGCTTTGGGAAGTGGAGCGACCTGCGCTGGTGCAGACTATTTCGTGGGCGGCCTCCAATGGTGATCGCTCCGAAAATGGCGATTACATATATGGAAAAAAACGCTTGCGTGAAATCGACCGGCGTCTGCGGTTTCTCGCCAAGCGTCTGGAAAATTCCGAGGTGGTCGATCCGGTATTACGACAGGGCTGTGAACAAGTTTTTTTCGGGGCAACGGTGACGGTTTGTCACGGTGACGGGGTAGAGCGCACCTACTGCATCGTTGGGGTTGAGGAAGCGGATGTTAGCAGAGGACACATCAGCTGGGTGTCGCCGCTGGCTCGTGCACTGCTCAAGGCCCGGCCGGATGATGAAGTAAAATTGCAATTGCCTAACGGTGTCGAAGAGTTGGTTGTGGTCGAGGTAAATTATCAGGAAATTTAATTGTCATAGGGGCGTGTGGCATAACCAATGACTTGGCAGCCCGCTGCCTTAGTCAGATGGCTAGAAGTTTTATCAATTCGCTTTTTGTAAGACGCTGTCCGAAATTAGCGGTGGTTTCTTGAATGGCAAATTGACATATGAAATGATTGCTATTTGACGCGTACTGCTTTACATCCAAGCGCCCGACAAGTCGGTCTCCCACAATGAGCACTTGTGTGGGAGGCCGACTTGTCGGGCGATTGCAACTCAAGACCAGCTTTACATTAACAAACCACAGGTTGTAGAGTTCACAACTTTATTTTCGGACAAAACCTTTTGTAATACTCCAGCACGGACATATTGCCACACGCCCCGACGAATATATTAATAATCCATTACAATTCACCCATGTCAGAATTCTACGCACTTGTCCCCGCCGCCGGCTCCGGTTCCCGTATGGGGAGCGAGCTACCCAAGCAATATCTCGATTTGTCCGGGCGTCCGATGATTTACTACGCGCTGACTACTTTATGTCGCTGCCCTCAGATCACCACAGTTTTTGTCGTGCTTGCGCCGGATGATGAATATTTCAAACGCTACGATTGGTCACATTGCGCGGGCAAACTGGAACCGCTGTATTGCGGCGGAGTGACCCGTGCGGAGAGTGTAGCGAATGGACTATTGGTTTCCGAATTGGAGACGGATGATTGGGTGTTGGTGCATGATGCGGCTCGTCCCTGTTTGACACAGGCGCATTTGGAAAAGCTGATCGCAGAGTTGCGTGATGACGTTGTGGGCGGGATTCTTGCTGTGCCGGTAGCGGACACCTTAAAACGTGCAGATGCACGCCAGCGCATTGAAAGTACCGAAAGCCGCGAAAAGTTATGGCAGGCGCAGACACCGCAAATGTTCCGGGCCGGAATGTTGGCGCATGCCTTGCAGGAATGCAAAAACGTTACCGATGAAGCCTCCGCAATTGAGGCTTTGGGGCTACAACCCAAATTGGTTGCAGGCGATTCGAGCAATTTTAAAGTGACATATCCATTGGATATTAAATTAGCCGAGCTGATGCTGAAAGGATAGAGAGGTAAATATGCGTATCGGACAAGGCTTTGACGTTCACCAATTGGTAACTGGCCGCAAACTCATTATGGGTGGTGTGGATATTCCGTTTGAAAAAGGCTTGCTCGGACATTCCGATGCGGATGTGCTGCTGCACGCCATCTGCGATGCAATCTTGGGGGCGGCTGCGTTGGGTGACATCGGCAAACATTTTGCCGATACAGATGCAAAGTATAAAGATATTGATAGCCGTATTTTATTGCGTGTTGTAGCACAAAAAATTACCGAGAGCGGTTACAAAATCGGTAATGTGGATGCGACTATCATTGCGCAAGCGCCAAAAATGGCGCCGCATATTGCGCAGATGGTGACTAACATTGCTGCCGACCTCGGTCTTGCACAGACGGCGGTGAATGTTAAAGCGACAACGACTGAAAAATTAGGCTATACCGGGCGCGGTGAAGGTATTGCGGCGCAGGCGGTAGTATTGCTGACACGAGTTTAATGTAGTGAAGATTCTGGCTGTTGAGACTTCAACCGAGTATTGTTCGGTCGCGCTTTGGCAAGACGGTGAGGTGCGCGAACGTAGCGAACTGGTCGGGCAAAAACATTCTGAGTTGCTGATGGAGATGCTGGATGCTTTGCTTAAAGACGCAGGCGTTGCAATCTCTCAACTCGACGGTATTGCATTTGGCAAAGGCCCCGGTTCTTTTACGGGGGTACGCATAGCCTGTGGTGTTGCACAGGGACTGGCGCTCGGTTCAAATCTGAAAGTTTTTGGCGTATGTACTTTGCAAGCATTGGCAAAAGTATGCGGCCACGACAAAGTTATTGCCGCTTTAGATGCCCGTATGGGCGAAATATATCTCGCAGTTTATGAAAAACAAGGTGAAGCGTGGAATGCGGTCATTGAGCCTTGTTTGTGCAAAATAGAACATGCGCCAGAGCTAACCGGGGAGGGATGGTTCGGCGCGGGAAGCGGCTTTGAGGTGAGTGATGCCGCGTTGGCTAAGCGTTATACCGGCCAATTATCCGGCATCGATGCGCGGGCTGTGCCACAAGCCAGTGCCGTTGCGCTACTTGCTGCCATCGAGTTTGCCAAGGGTAATGCTGTTGATGCCGCATTGGCTTTGCCGCTCTACCTGCGTGACAAAGTTGCGTTGAAAAAGAGCGAACGATGAATTTCAAATGAATTTTATTTTGCGCGATATGACCGACAGCGACATTGCTTCCGTGTTGCAAATTGAACGGCAGATTCATTTACATCCGTGGACCTTGGGGAATTTTAAAGATGCACTGGCCAGCGAGTATATTTGCAAGGTTGCCGAACTTGGCGAAAAGATGATCGGTTATACCGTGTTGATGCAAGGTGTGGACGAAGCCGAGTTGCTGGATATTGGAATTGCGTTATCTCAGCAGCGCCAAGGCTGGGGACGAAAATTATTGCAAGCGATACTTACCCAGGCACAGGAGTTGGGTAAACAACGTGTGGTGTTGGAAGTACGCGCTTCCAACGTTCCAGCTATCGGGCTATATCTAAGTATGGGATTTGTTGAAATTGGTTTGCGCCGCGACTATTATCCAGTGGAAAATAGCAGCCGCGAAGATGCGATTCTGATGGGGCTGGTGTTGTGAGTATTCGAGACGAGGCAGTTTTGCGAGAATTTAATCTCTATCCATTATGGGTGAGGAGAGATGCGCCATCCCTTGCGGTAGAGGTAGAAGTTCAAGTACCTTCGGTTCAACCGGTGGCGAGGATGGAAGCACCCGATATTCAATTACCCATTGAGACAAACGTACCTCCTTCAAGTCTGACTGAGGCAAAGCAGGTCGAACCTGCCCAGATCCAAAAAACCCAGATAGACGCAGACTGGCCTGAGCTTAAGAAGCAAGTTCACGGATGCACAGAGTGCAAGTTGCGTGCTACATGCACTCAAACTGTGTTCGGTGTGGGAGATGAAAAAGCGGAATGGCTTTTTGTGGGCGAAGGGCCGGGTGCTGACGAAGATGTGCAAGGCGAGCCATTCGTTGGACAAGCAGGGAAATTACTGGACAACATGCTTGCCGCCATCAAACTCAAGCGTGGCCGAAATGTTTATATAGCCAATGTAGTGAAATGCAGACCACCGAATAACCGCACGCCGGAAGCAGATGAAATTGTCCAATGCTTGCCCTATTTGCAACGTCAGGTCGCACTTATTCAACCCAAAATTATCGTTGCGCTCGGCAAGACAGCTGCGTGCGCATTGCTTGGACACGATGCCACACTGGGTTCATTGCGCGGCACGGTTCATGAGTATCAGGGCATTCCATTAATTATCACCTATCACCCCGCATATCTATTGCGCAGTCCGTCCGAGAAGGCCAAGGCTTGGCAGGATTTATGTTTCGCAGTCTCAACACATTCTGCAAGATGATTTTTTAAGACTTATTTTTAAGCACAGACAAACTAGGGAATTGCAGTGGATGATCTGAAAGTTTTGGTAGTCGAAGATAGCAAAGTCACCATGAAGGTGTTGTGTAATTATTTGGCACGGATGGGTGTTGTTCCCTTGACGGCTGACAGCGGCGCACTGGCGATTGATTTATATCACCGCGAAAAGCCTGATGTCATTTTACTGGATGCCCAGCTTCCCGACATTGACGGATTCGATGTGGCACTGAAAATTCGCGCAATGGAAAAGATCGAAGATTGGACCGCAATCATCTTCCTGACCAGCATGACCAAAGACGAAGATTTGGAGCGAGGAATAGAGGTGGGCGGCGATGATTATTTGCTAAAGCCGATTAGTGAAGTCGTGCTGAAAGCCAAACTTAAAGCCATGTTGAGACTGGTGGAGATGCAGCGCGCGCTGGTTCACGTGACTGAACAACTAAACGAAGCGAATGCGAAGCTGCAAAGGCTTTCGGCGACGGACGGATTGACGGGGATTGCCAATCGTCGCATGTACGACGAACTGGCGATACGCGAGTGGCGTCGTTGTGAGCGTATGAAAAAGCCGTTGGCACTTGTCATGATTGACGTGGATCACTTTAAATTATTCAACGACAAATACGGGCACCAGGTTGGTGATGAATGTTTGAAAGCAATCGCCGCTCAAGTGGGAAAGGCGGCACCGCGGGCAACCGACTTGGCAGCCCGCTACGGTGGAGAAGAGTTCATACTGGTACTGGGTGAAACAGATACCGACGGGGCGAAATGGATTGCCAATCGATTGCGCCAGCAAGTGTCAGATTTAAAGATACCTCATTACGCTACTTCGTCGCGCCATGTCACGATCAGTTGCGGTGTGGCTGCCGTTATCCCGGAAGGAAAATATTCATTGGATGTGCTGCTAAAGTCGGCTGATCACGCACTGTATCAAGCGAAGGAAACGGGTCGAGACCGTGTAGGCGCCGGGGTGTACGGAGTGATCGAATAGTCGGCAGGATTTTCCATTCCAGGATTGTCCTTTAGCCTCTGCGCTTTGTGGGAGCACAACTTGTTGCGCGATGGTTTTGGGGTAGGAATCGCCCGATAAATCGGCCCACAACGGCGTGTTTCCCCTAGGTAAACGCCATCTGAACGGGCGCTCTTATGTGATCCACCCAGTTGTTCGGCGTTTCATACAAACGCACTCGTTCGAGTCGCAGATCATTGCCAAAAATATTCTGGTAAGCATCATCCAGCAAGCCAAAGGCAACCATCGCCAGATTTTCAGCCGTCGGTATTACATCCAGCACAACGGTTTTGTGATCCGGCAAGGTGCGCAGAAAATCCATTACCACTGTGTCTCCGCGATGCACCAAAAATGCATGATCCCATGCATCCACGACGCGTTCTTTGGCAATGCGTTTTACATCCGAAAAATCCATTACCATGCCCTGTTCGGAAATTCCTTCAGTTGTAATGACCTTGCCGGATAGCGTGATCTCGATAGCATAGCGATGCCCGTGCAAATGCTTGCACTGACTATTGTGATTAGGGATGCGGTGTCCTGCATCGAATTCCAGGCGGCGGGTAATTTGCATGATATGTTTGGCAAATAAGTAAATAAGTGCCGATTATCTCACGTAGGGAATTTGCTTACAGCGCGTTTAAAAACTTGCAGTGAATCTGGATCATGATGCTTGTGGTACCGCAGTGCGATGTATTGCGAGGTGATGTCGAGAATTTCAGCCGCATCTCGCGAATTTAATTGAGAGGCTCGATCCGCAAAATTCTGTGCTCCTTCATGTGCTGCGCGTGTTATTCCCGCCTTGGCTAATTTTTTGCAGAATTTTAGATAAATCTTCTGAACTTCATCGCTGTTACGCAGCCGCAAGCGGCGCAACATAATCAAGGTGAAAATGCCTACCAGCAAAGCGACCCCTCCGAACATGTTCATCGCCAATTTTTGCCAGGTGATGTCTTCCATGCCGAGGCGGGTCAGGAAAGCAAATTGGCGCTCGGTGTTGTAGCCCAATACCCATTGGTTCCATTGGTTGGTTAACGCATCGAGATTGAGGCGCAGTTTGAGCAACAGCGGTGATTGCGTACGTGCAAAAAATGGCAGTGCAGCGTTGTTGGGCAAGGTGGCGCTGAGTCCGTTTTGAATACGGCCCGGCGCAACGGCGGCGGTTGGGTCATAACGAACCCAGCCGCGATCCTGCAGCCACACTTCTGCCCAGGCATGGGCGTCCGATTGTCGCAGTACATAGTAGTCGCCAAGGTCATTGTATTCGCCGCCCTGATAGCCGGTGACCACGCGAGCCGGAATGCCTGCCGCGCGCATCAGAAATACAAAGCTGGATGCGTAGTATTCGCAGAACCCTTTTCTTGTATCGAACAGAAAATCATCCACACTATTAATGCCGAGCGGAGGTGGTTCGAGTGTGTATTCGAACGCGTTTTTATTGAAGTAGGAAAGGGCGTTTTTAATTACGGCCTCATCGCCGATATTTTGTGCGCGCCACTCCGCTGCCAATTGACGGGTGCGCGGATTGAAACCTTCGGGCAACGAGAGTGCGCGCCGCATTTGTTGCGGCGGTTCATCCAGATTCGCAAGATAACCCATCACAGAGGTGGCGTTGTAACGTAAACGCGTATTCACCGGCCCCCTGTTCAGTACTTGGAAATCGGGGGCGAAGTCGGCGGGAATTGAAATTCTGACCGGCATATCCAAAGCAAATAACCAAGGTTTGTTATGGGGTTCCAAGGTGACGGTGTAGTTTACCGGTTGGCTAAATTTATCCAATCGCGGTTGCTGCAGCGTGGCATTGCGCCCTCGCTTCCAAGTGCGCCCGTCGAAATCCCACAACACCGGCCCGCGCCAATACATCTGCTCGCGCGTTGGGCGCTGGCCGATAAAGGTGACACGAAACGCGACCGATTCTGACAACGTCAACTTGCTCATGCTACCCGGAGACATGGTGTCGGATAATCCGCTACTGCCGTAAGCATCTTGCGGCATTCCCCACAGCGGGCCTTGCACACGCGGGAAAAGCACGAAAATCAGCAAAGACAATGGAATCGCCTGTAACAGAATGATTGCAGCAATACGCAAACGTGGTTTGAATGCAAGTGCTCCCGTTTGCAGGTGTACCCAAGTGGCCAAGATGATCAGCAAAGTAAATAGCATGAACAGCGCAGTCGGAATGCTTTGCGAATAGAAAAAATTGGTGATGATGACAAAACAGCACAGATAGATCAGCACTGTCGCATCGCGTACTTCGCGTAATTCCAGCAATTTGAGTGAGCCCAGCAGAATCAGCAGAGTGACACCGACCTCACGCCCGAACAGTGTGTGAAAACTAAGCGCGATGATGCCCACACAGACCAGGGTAATGAACAGTAACTGCCAGCGTTTTGGCAGAGGGTTGCCACTGGCGGTGAGGTAGGCACGCCAACCCAACAGCATTGTGCTTAATACACTAACCCATACCGGGAGATGCTCTGCATGCGGCGCGCTCACCAGCAGGATGCTGACTATTAAACCGTAGACGAGCGGGGCCGTGAGTTTCATTGCGTACTTGTTCCGAATAGCGCCAATCGGCGCAGACATTCCGTGCGATGCGCGGGATTATTTTGTGGTTGGATTTCACTATTCGGCAGGCGTAATCCATAGGCTAATCCTTGAGTGTCTGAATCTAACACCCAGCGTGTGAGCAATTCCAATTTGCGTTCCGGTGCGATGGCGGGTAACTGTACCCAATCCAGCCACAACGTGTGCCCCTGTAATGCTGCAAATTGTTTGACTTGTAAACTTTGCTCGCGGGCTAATGTTTTCCAGGCGATGCGAGGTAAGGCATCGCCTGCCACATAGTTACGCAGACCGGAAAAGTCTTCATCACCTTTTGCAAGCAGTTTGCCGTTCCCATTGTCAGCGGAGACTAATGGGAGCGGATGCGGTTCTGCAGGCTTGGGGTAGACCAGGCAGCGCACATCGAAATGAATATAGGTCCAGGCATGAAAAAGACCGAAGGGGAAATCCGTGTACAGCGTTAATCTTTCGCTATCGAGCCAGCCGCGTTTAATGGCTGGAATGGCGAGATGAATTTCGGTATGACATTGAGCGGGCAAGTCAAATACCGTGTGATGATTTTCGTCGTCATGCAGATGAATTTGATGGCGCGTCAACATTCCGGGATTGTTAAAATAGAAAACGAAATAGGCTTGTTCACCGGCAAAAACCGGTTCGACATGCCCTGCGCGAATTTCGAGCTGCGCCATGTTGCGAAAAGCATGCAACATGCTCAAGCCACTCGCAGTGGCAAGTAAAAAGGTCAGCACATAGCCCAGACTCAGGTTGTAATTGATATCGCCGAGCAGCATCAGTATCAGCACGAACCCAAAGCCCAAACCTTGGCGTGTAGGTAAAATATAAATGCGGCGCTGATTGAGTTCCACCGTGCCGGTTTCGACTGTTCGGCGAAATGCCCAGTTACGGAAGCGTTGTCTGAATGAGTTAATCAAGGAGGATAGGAAAATTGGCAACGCCCATAATCTGTGGGAACACTTAAAGCAGCTTCCATATTTTATGGCTATGTCCGTAAATAGAGTTGGTCATTTTTTCAAAATAATTCAACTGGTATACGCAAACACCCCTTCCCTCAGTCCCTGATGAACTAACTAGCCATTTCGCTAAGCTGCAAAAAGCGCAGCAAGTGACTGTTTATCCCCCGACGGGAGAGAAGCTAAATGCAAGCCAC
>CAIWKC010000076.1 GCA_903913145.1 uncultured Gallionellaceae bacterium
AGTAATGCGTCAAATTCAATAGTCGTGGCTCCAGTTGCTAGTATTTCAAGTCACAATCCTTCGTCTCACTTCGATAGCCGTGGCTTGCGAACAACGTAAGTATGCACGTATTTCTTTCACCGTAGACTTGATATGCCCTGCTGTTATTTCTTTTTTGAGTCTACTAATGGATTCATCTTCGGTTGGCGGATGACTGAGCAATTGGGGTTTTTCCAGTTGTACTTTAAAGCTTTGACACCAAAGAAAAGCACCTAAAATCTCAATCAATGCAGAAAATCCAAGCGCCGAAAAGATGGCAATACTTTTCTCAGTAGTCCCCACGACTTTTGCTATTCCATCCGTTACCGGGTCAGTCGCGCTAGTAACTTGCGCGACTCTAGTCGCATCGAGTAATCTGATAATTTCATCCTGCAAAGCTGCTGCTCGTTTGGCTTCTGACAATTCAATCGTTAACGCATTTTGCTTCCGCCAGTTTTTTGTAATTGCCAGCTCACTCGCGACTTTTGATAAAGGTCGTGCAGTTATTAATTCAAACGCCTCCCGAGCAGCCTTAATTTGCTGCTCCAACTTTGCTGCTTGCACAGAATGCACAGAACGATATTCACCTGCACGCAAACCTATGTAACTAAAAAAAGTTATGTGGCTGTATAACGCCCCAGTAAAACAGCACCCCCAGAGGAACCATGCAAGCCAATTTTGTGAGATGGATAGTATAAGGTGGCAACCTGCACATATGGCTATTGAAATTAATATCAAGAGGGTGCAGTCAAGTTGAGTACTACCACGGTACCAGCCTGCTACTCCCGACATTACTAAGGCAATACCTGTTACAAATATCGCCATGACTCGCGCTACTGACATATTCATATTCATTTGTTTGCTCCTAATTCCTTTTCAACGCTCATTTTTTACCTTAAATATTGCAATTAGTTTGCCTAGACTAAAAACTTAGCGTTGGTGTTTCTTAAGTTGGAAAGCTTGCTAAATACAACTCCATTAAAACCTAATTTATTGCCCCGTAAGAAAAACTGCCGCTTTCATCTCTGATAACGCGGGGTAGGCTGCCCATCCCCGTTTCGCCCCTGTTTATCAACATAGCGTTGATGAGCTCGGACCGGTCTCGCTCTTTTTATGCGGAAATTGCAATTCTCGGCTCCGTCGCCGTCTGCTTTGCCACGAGAGTGGTCTGGCGCAGCACCAGTCGTCTTTGATGCAGTTCATTCAAATAATCCATTCATCATTATCAATAGTCCTACGCCTGTTACTCTGGGCTATCGCCCAGCAGCACGAAGAGCAGCCTATCCCACGCATTGCATTTGTCACCGGCCGCCGGCGCGAGGCTGAGGCAGCGTTGTACAAAACAACTCTCGAGACGGGCGCCCTCATCGGACCCATTGACTCTTCTGAAAGCTTATTTAAACAAATTTTGCATCCGGCCCGACGGGGGCGAATGTCTAGCATTCGATATTTTGAATACTTGACATTTGCTTGCAATTGCAAGCCGAATGAGCGTACAACATGCTCTTGTTTAAACGACTTTCGTCGTTTGTTGCTCTTCAAACTCTTTGGTTTTGACTTTGCAGTCGCGGCAGGAACCAAAGGAACGCAGCGTCTTTCGGGCGCCACTCGTAATTCCAGCCATGCTGGAAAATTAATAATATTTATAGTCTCCATCATTGTCATCGTAAGTACACTTCAGTTATTTCTGCTCTAAAATGTCCCATTTCTTGACTAACTATTGACAACGCCTTTTCGTAACTAAATCCAAGTATTTGAAGTTCTCTCATGCGCGTTTGTGCATAGGTGTGCCGAACGCCATGACCGCCACTTGACCAACCAAACACACGTTTAGATGCTTTCGAAAATGAATCACTCCATCGGTGACCGCCCCCAATATCGTAGTACTGCACGTAGAAAATTTCTCTGTCTGTGACAACGCGGGGCTCATGTAGGCGCAACTTCTCCAATTTGTCAGCCAGTTCTTTCCTAATTGCAATTTCTCGAATTAGACCGCCCTTGCCTTGTACCGTATATCGCGTCACATTACTTCTTCCTTCAAACCTTTCAATTGACCATGTCCGGTGAAAAGAAGGTAGTCGTTCTTCGGTCGGCAATAAAGTCTGCAGTTCAATTGCTCTTAGCCCACCATCTTCAGCGACCAATGTTGCTATTGAATGTTTTTCAGTTTGTGCTTGAGCGATTAACTGGATTTGTTGTTGCGTATAAGCTCGACTTTCTAAAACTTGGTCGAGTTCGCTTTTGACCACATCGAGTTTTTCTCCGATAATCATCTGCATCGCCTGACGATCTTTATCAAGCTGCTTCTGACCAACTTCCTTTGTGCGGCTTTCAAGATAAATCAGAGCCGCTTCAGGAGTAAGGCTTGCGAGCCCCTTCCCAAATGTATCTAATTTATTTTTAGCTAGGTAGGATGCAACACATTTAAGCGAATAGGAATATGTCCTGGCCGTACCTAGGCTATGTATTTGGGCATCCCCACTCTTTTTAGTATGGCTCGGTTTGCCTATTGCCAGCCTTTTTCTGATTGCAAAATCAGCTTGACTTTGAGGTGATCTGAATCGTCCCACACTAAATCTCCTAGATTGCAATTTTCTTGAATTTATCGAGCCCACGTTTAATATTTGATCGGTGTATCTTTATGCGCTTTTCCTTTCGCAACCAATATTCAAGTTCTGCATAGCTGCCACCAGCATTCTTAAGCTTCATGAGCTCTGCAATATGTTTATTGATCTTAGATTTACCCCAAGTGCGACGCTTCCGACACACTGCTATAGCTGCTCTCAAATTTGATAAAATATTTTCTGGCATAAATACTCCTTAATTAGTTTCGTCTGACAATACAGTTTTTGTTGTGAATCTCGTATCAGCATTCTCGCATCCATTTTTGTTTTCTTGGTGCCGTTGCCCTGTCATGCGAGAGCACGATGTCATGACAGTGCTCTCACTTGACCTGACCAATTTCTCTAAGATAGCAGTCCCAAGCTTCCTTCAGCTTCAGGAGCTCCACAACATATTTGTTAATTTTCGATTTCCCCAGATACGGCGCTTTCGGCGCAAGGATTGATCAGCTTTAACCTTGGGCAAAATGTCTTCAGGAACAATAAACTTGTCCATAACCTTGCTCATTTGAGTTTACTAAAAGACTGCAATAACATTTGAATAACACTTTCAAAAATTGGAACCAAAAACAACATGCGATCTATTCGCGTGTTTTCGGAATTTATTCGAGATCATTCCTTCCACCCCATATGCAATCAAATTAATTGCTGATATGTTTTTTTCAGGAAATATCACTTGGGAAGCTTTGACATTTCCATATCCTGTGTTTTCGCGTCACGAACCTGGCATCTGAAATTATCCGTAGGGAAACAGGGAACCAGTCACTCGTCTTTCAAAATTATTCTCACCTTTCTGCAAAGTTTTGTGAATTGCAGCAATCAGATCGTCAACGATCTCAGATAAAAAGCACTTCGCTAGCCACTCTCGAGCCACATGAATTTTCCGCATTCCATCTTCGCCGGAACCACCGCTCATAAACTCGAAGGCGGAGGCCTCGTCACCACCTATTACTTCCAGAAATTGTGGAATTTTCAGACCTGAATGCGACTCACCTTCCAGATTTGAAAGTAGTGTCAGACACACAACAGTTAAATCTTCGAGGCGCAGTCCACGGCGATGAAATTCCTCTAACACGTCGTC
The DNA here is from genome assembly GCA_903913145.1 of uncultured Gallionellaceae bacterium. GTDB lineage: Bacteria > Pseudomonadota > Gammaproteobacteria > Burkholderiales > Gallionellaceae > PALSA-1006. Next base: position 3,721 of record CAIWKC010000076.1, read on the forward strand.
GAAAACAATATTCCAGCTGACACTTATGAATATATCCCCGTCAAATATGTCAACACCAATATCCTCCAGCACATGTCCCCAATTAAATACATAGCCTTCTGCATCAGAATAAAGATCAACCTCTGAGTCGCCATGATCCAGGCGTCCTGTCTCAATTAAGTGCTGAATAAATTCCGGAG
>CAIWKC010000077.1 GCA_903913145.1 uncultured Gallionellaceae bacterium
CGCAGATCTGCAGCCACTTCTTTGCGTCACTTCCAACTCACATAGTTCAGGCTGTAACGCACCATATGAACGATGCACAACTGCACAGCGGTCTTGGGATAGACCGCCTCAATCGCTTCCGGGACTCCTTTCAGGCCATCGACGCAGGCAATGAAGATGTCGGCGACACCACGGTTCTTCAGCTCGGTGACGACTTGTAGCCAGAACTTGGCACCCTCGGTTTGAGCGATCCAGATCCCCAGCCCGCGTAGGGCGCAATCAATATTGCGCCGCAAGAAAACATCAGGTGCAATGCGCTTCGCTTATTGACACCCTACACTACTTTTTACCCGAGTTCGCCGTCGCTAAAGAAACAACTTCATTCACGCAGCCATCCGTTCAAAAGAAAAATTAGGCAAGTCCACCCGCTCTGCTGCATGTTCAATAGTAATGCAGCAAACTTTGCCCTTTTCATCCAGATCAATCAGCGTATTCTCATCAACGTCTTTGGTTTCAGCAACTTTTGCTTCGCGCAACTCGATGTAGAGTGTGTCGGTATCTTGAAAATATTTAATCTTCATCTCTGTAACCCCTGTCGAAGAAAGCATTGTGTACAGTCTCGCCATCGGCGAGCAGAATAACACGGAGAAACTTTCATCAGCTTCATGGATTGATGCCCACCGACGGATGCGACTATCTGATTGAACCACTTGTTTAACTGGTTGGTCAATCACACGCTGTATCCATTCTAGCTTGATATCCGACCGATCAGGGCGGAGTCGCATCGTATGGAAGTATTGAGTGAACTTCAATGGTTAGTGACGGAAATGCCTGAAACCCGTGAATACCATCGCTAGCCCATGCTCATCTGCCGCCGCGATAACTTCTTCATCACGCATTGATCCGCCGGGCTGAATGACCGCTTCTGCACCGGCTTGCGCCAGCACGTCAATGCCGTCGCGGAACGGGAAGAAGGCGTCGGACGATACGACTGAGCCGGCCAAGCTAAGTCCTGCATTCTGTGCCTTGAGGCTGGCAATTCGTGTGCTGTCCACACGGCTCATTTGCCCTGCGCCTACACCCAGCGTGCGGCCATCTTTACAGAAAACGATGGCGTTGGACTTAACATACTTCGCTACGCGCCAGGCAAACAGCAGGTCTTGCAGTTGCTCTTTGCTGGGCTGCACTTTGCTTACCACTTTGAGTTGGGACAATTGCACGTTGAGAGCATCCGGCGTTTGCAACAGCAAACCGCCGCTGACACGTTTAAAGTCGAACTGGTTGTGCGCGTTGGAGAGTGGCACGGTGAGTACGCGCACGTTTTGTTTTGCGGCAGTTACTTTCAGTGCGGCTTCTGTTGCACTCGGTGCGATGATGAGTTCAACGAATTGGTTGGCGGTGATCTGCGATGCGCTATCAACATCCAACTCGCGGTTGAAGGCAATGATGCCTCCGAAGGCGGAAGTAGTGTCGGTGGCATAGGCCAGCTTGTAAGCATTTAACGCGGTGTCTGCAATCGCCACGCCGCACGGGTTGGCGTGTTTGACGATGACACAAGCAGGTTGATCGAAAGTCTTGACAAGTTCCCAAGCGGCATCGGCATCGCCGATGTTGTTGTAACTGAGTTCTTTGCCTTGTAACTGGGTGTAGTCGGAAATGCCACCTGCCACAGGATTAAGGTCGCGATAGAAAGCAGCATGCTGGTGCGGATTTTCACCGTAGCGCATGTCTTGTACCTTGGCGAAGTTGAAATTGATCTGAGCGGGGAATGTGCTCTTGCTGCCGTCACTGTTAATAGCAGTGAGGTAGTTGCTGATCATGCTGTCATAGGCGGCAGTGTGCGAGAAAGCTTTTTTGGCCAAGTCGAAACGCGTCGCATCGCTGATCGCACCCCTGTTGGTTTGCATTTCAGCTAACACGTCAGCGTAATCTGTCGGATCGGTAACGATGGCGACATGGGCGTGGTTCTTGGCGGCGGAGCGCACCATGGTTGGACCGCCGATGTCGATGTTTTCGATGGCGTCTTCCAAAGTACAGCCGGCTTTGGCGATGGTGGCGGCGAATGGATACAGATTTACCACAACCAAGTCTATTGTAGGAATTTCATGTTTTTTCAGCGTGGCAACATGCTCTGGCAGATCACGCCGAGCCAGAATGCCGGCATGTACTTTCGGTTGAAGCGTCTTTACGCGGCCATCCAGCATTTCAGGGAAACCGGTATAGTCGGCCACTTCAGTGACAGGGATACCGTTGTCGGCAAGTAGTTTGGCTGTGCCGCCCGTGGAAAGTATTTTTACGCCCAGTTGGTGCAGGCCCTTGGCGAATTCAAGTACGCCGGATTTGTCAGATACGCTGATGAGTGCTTGTGTAATGGTTGCCATGTGGATTCCGAATTTAAGATTTAATCTTGTGCGTCTGAATTTTCTTGCGCAGCGTGTTGCGATTCAGTCCGAGTAGCTCGGCAGCGCGGGTCTGATTACCGCCCGCATGAAACAATACAGTTTCGATCA
>CAIWKC010000078.1 GCA_903913145.1 uncultured Gallionellaceae bacterium
ACGACCTGTAATGATGCCCTGCAAATTCTGAAGCGCTACGGAATTGATGATATTCCATCTGTATCAGAGGCACTTTCAGCAGGCGAATGGGAGTCGATCAAGCCCGGTGACTCTCGCCTTGCGCGCAATATCCAACATATTATTTCAAGCGCGTGGAACGGAATGCAAGCCGCAGCAAAGCAAGCCGCACTTGAGGGCATTGACTGTCACATCTTGTCTGATGCGATGGAAGGTGAAGCAAGTGAATTGGCCAAGTCGCATGCGGCAATTGCGTTGAGCATTGCAAGACACAACGTTCCCTTTAAGGCTCCCTGTGTCATCATCTCCGGCGGTGAAGCGACCGTCACGGTTCGAGGTGAAGGACGCGGCGGACGCAATACCGAATTTATTTTGGCACTGGCAATGGCACTTGAAGGTCAAGCTGAAGCCGGTCGATTATTTGCGCTATCGGCGGGCACAGACGGACTTGATGGAAAAGCGCAAGCTGCGGGAGCCTGGATGGAGCACACGACCTTGCAAAAAGCCCGAGCCAACGGGTTTTCCCCCCAGATTTGCCTCGATAGCAATGACAGTGCAACACTGCTGAACGCTACCGGAACGTTGGTTCATACCGGTCCTACTTTCACCAACATCAACGACTTTCGCGGGATTATGATAGGTTATTAATAGCGTTGGTCATTTTTTCAAAATATTGCAACTAGTGTACGAAAACACCCCCTCCCCAACCTTCCCCCGTTGGGAGAGGGGGTGCTTGAGCGTTGCGACAAATCATGTTTGCATAATGGTGTATGACTAAAAGAACACCACACGCTAATAGCCCCACTACGCCACCAACTCTATTTGCGTACATACCCCTTTGATTCAGGCTCCACTGCTGTTTTCATAGTGAATTAAAGTATCAGCATCAAGCAGAATTTTTCACACAAAAAAACACTACCATTTCAGTCGGGTATAGATTATATTTTGGGGCATAATACTTACCAATTCTTTTTAATCCAACTTCAGGAGATGCCTCATGATTAAAACCAAATCGTACGCTGCGCAAAGCTCAACCAGCGCGCTTGCACCCTTTGAAATACAACGACGCTCACCCGGCCCTGATGATGTGCAGATTGAAATTCTCTTTTGCGGGGTCTGCCATTCTGATTTGCATACCGCACGCAACGAATGGAAAAATACCCTTTATCCCTCAGTACCCGGGCACGAAATCGTTGGTCGAATTGTTGCCACCGGAAACAAGGTACAGGGATTCAAGTTGGGTGATATTGTCGGTGTTGGTTGTATGGTTGACAGTTGCGGGCACTGTCATCCTTGTCATGAAGGTGAAGAGCAGTATTGTGAAAACGGTTTTACAGGCACCTATAATGGACCGGTATTTGGCGGCGAAAATACATTCGGCGGATATTCGCAGACTATCGTTGTCAAAGAATCTTTTGTATTGCACATCAAGCATGATGTGAAAGATTTAGCTTCTGTGGCACCTCTTTTGTGCGCAGGCATTACGACTTATTCACCGCTGCGTCATTGGAATGTGGGGCCGGGAAAAAAGGTGGGTATCGTTGGGCTCGGGGGACTCGGGCATGTGGGTGTCAAGATTGCACATGCGATGGGTGCTCATGTAGTGTTGTTTACAACCTCCACCAAGAAAATCGAAGATGGAAAACGCTTGGGCGCCGATGAAGTGTGTATCTCTACCGACCCGGCGCAAATGGCGGCTCACGCTAACCAGTTGGACTTTATTCTGAACACGGTTGCAGCACCGCACAACCTGGATCCATTTCTTCAATTATTAACACTCAATGGCACGATGACGTTAGTGGGCGCACCGGCAGAGCCGCACCCTGCTCCGGGGGTTTTTAACCTCATCTTCAAGCGCCGCCAATTAGCCGGTTCGCTCATCGGTGGAATTCGTGAAACACAGGAGATGCTCGATTTTTGCGCGCAACATAATATTGTTTCTGATATTGAAATAATACCGATGTCGTACATTAACACCGCTTATGAGCGGATGCTCAGGAGTGACGTAAAGTATCGCTTCGTAATTGACATGGCAGACCTTTAATACAACTCTAGTTAAAGACCTACTGCCATCGTGAATGAATTAAATTACTGGCTTTTTCGATGCGAAAACCAACTACTGACGACAATCAATCAGCCGGCTGGGGCTGTATTTCCACGTGGCTCGGCTGCTGATTTCGGCAATCCCCAAGACGCTCTTTTTATCGGAGAGTGGCAGGGTATCCCTTGTTACGCGGCCGAATGCGCCAAAATACCGGAAAACATTGCAGGCGAATTAATTTCGGTACGCAGCCTGTTTAATTTAGTTAGTTCAGAAGTGAT
>CAIWKC010000079.1 GCA_903913145.1 uncultured Gallionellaceae bacterium
ATTTTTCATATAGGCCAAATGGCATATTGACAAATCAATATAATTCACAACCCCAAGCATTAACGAGCATATGAGCTAATCCACGCTTGCAAGTCAACCATTACTTACAGCAACTTATTGTTTTAATTAAATTTAATAAAAGTGCAAAAATTAGGCATCTGTAGCAAAAGCGTTATTCTGCATATAGTTGAGACCAGCTTACAAACATTCATCCACAAAGTTATCCACAGTTTTTGTGCATAAATAAAAAATCACTTATGCCGACTTGAGTTAGCAAAATAATCCAATATGCTTGCGGATGAATCTTGCTCTATCAAGAGCGACACGCTACAGTTCCGGCTTCGGAATTTAAGCATATTTGGAGAAGTTGCGTGATCACTATTGTTGAAGCTGCCGGTTGGCCAATTTATTTTTTACTCGTTGCCTCACTTGTTTCTCTTACACTCATTGTGGAACGAATAATGTTCCTGCGCAAAAATAATATAGTTCCCCCTCAATTGCTTGATGAAACTGTGAAAGCGCTCAAACAGAGCGGCGTGAATCCGCAGATGCTGCAAAAACTGAGCGAGGGTTCACCGCTGGGGAGCGTGTTTGCAGCAGGACTGAGAAATATGAAAAGTTCGCCCAATATCATGAAGGAGTCTATTGAAGAGGCCGGGCGTGCCACGAACCATGAGATGGAACGTTTTCTGACTACATTGGGAACCATTGCATCCATAAGCCCGCTGCTCGGACTATTTGGTACGGTGGTGGGTATGATCGAGATATTCGGCGCGCAAAACGCAGGGGGTAGCAACCCGGCCGAGTTGGCTCATGGTATTTCAGTTGCACTTTACAACACTGCATTTGGTTTGATTGTAGCCGTACCCAGCATGATCTTTTATCGTCACTTCCGGGCAAAAGTGGATAGCCTGACATTTGAGATGGAGCAACTGGCGATTAAATTGGTCGAAGTTATTCACGGCGAACGCAAATAGGGTATTAATATGAATTTCCAACGCGGACGCACTCGTGAAGAACCTGAAATCAATCTAATTCCGATGATTGATGTATTGCTGGTCATTCTGATTTTTTTGATGGTAACAACCAGTTACGCTAAATTTGCCGAATTGCAAATTAACTTGCCGCAGGCTTCAGGCGAGCAAAGCAACAGTGCACCAAACAAACAAATTTATGTTGCGGTCGACTCTTCCGAGCAATATGCAATAAACAATGCGCATGAGAAATTTTCCGGTGTAGACAGTTTCGCACAGTCACTCCGCAAGGCGGCTGGAAACGAAACCGATCCAACAATTATCATCAGTGCCGATGCCAAAGCGACACATCAATCAGTCATTAATATCATGGAGGCAGCGCGGGTCGCGGGATTCGGGCGTATTACGTTCACCACTCAAAATTCAACAAAGTAATTTCACCGGGCAGCAGGATGAAAGGGCTGGAAAAATATTGGTATCGCATTTCACTGCTTCATTTATTGCTCTGGCCGCTGAGTTTAGTATTCTTTGCTATCAGTGCAATTCGTCGCTTTTTCTATCGAAGCGGCTTGTTGCATAGCGATAAGATTCCTGTCCCGGTTATTATCGTAGGCAACATCAGCGTCGGAGGCACCGGCAAAACGCCCTTCACTTTATGGTTGGCGCAACAACTGTTGGATGCGGGGTGGCATCCTGCGATTATCAGCCGCGGTTACACCATAGCGAAAAAAAAACGCCCCAACATTCCCCATGCTGTCGAGATAAGTGACTCACCAGAACTGGTTGGCGATGAACCACTGCTCATGGTACAACGTGATGTTTGCCCGGTGTGGATAGGTCGCAACCGTGTTGCGGTGGCTCATGCCTTGCTTCAAGTGCATCCGGAATGTGACGTCATACTGAGCGACGATGGATTACAGCATTATCGCCTGCAACGTGACATTGAAATCGTGCTGGTGGATGGCCAACGCGGCTTTGGTAACAGGCTTATGCTGCCTGCAGGGCCGTTGCGTGAAACTGTGTCACGCCTGAAGTCTGTGGACATTGTGATCATTAACGGTGGTCCGGTTATGGCAGGTGAGTATGCAATGCAACTTGAAGGATCAAAGTTTTACAACCTGCTTAATCCCAACATTTTACTTTCAGCTAAAGCTTTTACCGGACAAAAGGTGCATGCCATCGCGGGTATCGGCCATCCTGAAAGGTACTTTTCTCATCTTAAGCAGTTGGGTATAAACGCACAAACACACGCCTTCCCGGACCACCATTGCTATACTGAAGCTGATATTCAGTTCATCGATGCAGATGCCATACTCATGACTGAAAAAGATGCGGTAAAATGTGCTTCATTCGCAACAGAGCAATGCTGGGTGTTGCGGGTGGATGCACAAATCGATCCGGCTCTTGCCCAACTCATCATTGAAAAGATAAAAAAATAATGGATGCCAAGCTACTCGAAATCCTGGTTTGCCCCCTGTGCAAATCGCCGCTGATTTACCGCAAGGCCGAACAGGAACTTATCTGCAAGGCCGACCAACTGGCGTATGCCATTAAAGACGATATACCGGTCATGCTGGCCGATGAAGCACGCAAACTTTCTTCGGAAGAAATCGAGAAACTTTAATGCTTGCTTTCAACGTAGTTATCCCGGCGCGCATTGCTTCCACGCGCCTGCCCGGAAAACCCCTGCTGGAGATTGGCGGCAAGCCGATGGTCGTGCGCGTAGCTGAACAAGCGGCTAAAAGTGAAGCACAGCAGATCATCATCGCAACCGACCACGAGCCGATTCTTGCGGCAGCAAAGCAAAACGGTTTCAGTGCTTGCATGACACGAGCCGACCACAGCAGCGGCACAGACCGCATTGCGGAAGTGGTTGCCCAACAAGCTTGGACTGACGATACTATCGTGGTCAATGTTCAGGGCGACGAGCCATTGATCCCTCCCTCGTTGATTCGTGCTGTCGCGCAACATTTGTTTGATCACCCGGAGTGCGCTATCGCAACCGCCTGTCACCCCGTCCACGACGAAGCTTCGTTGCGCAATCCAAATATTGTTAAGGCAGTGCTGGACAAAGATGGCAACGCATTGTATTTCAGTCGTGCATCGATACCCTTTCCCCGAGATTTATTTGCGCTAGCCTCCCTCACCCCGCACCATTCCCCTGTAGAGAGCAAGTTACCGGCAACCATCACTGTGCTACGTCACATCGGTATCTATGCCTACCGAGTTAGTTTCTTGCGCGCATTCGGCCAACTAGAGCCGTCTGTGATCGAGCAGGTCGAGGCATTGGAACAGTTACGTGCACTCTGGCATGGCTACAAGATTGGCGTCACAATCACCCACGAGGCTCCACCAAGCGGAGTTGATACGGAAGCTGATTTAATCGTAGCGAGAACTTTATTCGAATCTTCACTCACAAAGGGAGCTATATAATGAGAGTTATTCTTCTTGGCGCACCGGGCGCAGGCAAAGGCACACAAGCCAATCTCATCAAAGAGAAATTCGGCATTCCGCAAATCTCAACGGGGGATATGCTGCGTGCCGCTGTCAAAGCGGGAACACCGCTCGGCATAGCCGCAAAAAAGATTATGGATGCAGGAGGCTTGGTGTCTGACGACATCATTATTAATCTGGTAAAAGAACGCATCAAAGATGCAGATTGCACGAATGGTTTTCTGTTTGACGGCTTTCCCCGCACCCTCCCTCAAGCTCAAGCCATGAAAGATGCGGATATTCGTATCGACTATGTGGTGGAAATTGATGTTGCAGACAGCGAGATCATTCAGCGCATGAGTGGACGTCGCGTACATCCGACATCCGGCCGTACTTATCACATCGTGTTCAATCCCCCCAAGGTAACCGGTAAAGACGATGTAACCGGAGAAGATTTGGTACAGCGCCCGGACGATACGGAAGAAACCGTCATCAAACGTCTCAACGTGTATCACGAACAAACAAAACCGTTGGTGGAGTACTACACCACTTGGTCTAAATCGAATGATTCTAAAGCGCCTAAGATCGTTAAGGTACCCGGTGTGGGTAGCGTTGACGCGATTCGCGATAAAGTGCTCTCCGCATTAATAGCTTGACTTGCAGGGGGACGATATTCCCTTTGTATTATATGAGACAGAGCGTATTACCATACTCCCCTACGCAATTATTTAGGCTATGTCCGAAAATAGGGTTGGGAACTCTAAAACCCATTGTGTATTAGTTTAAAGATGGCCTTTGGTTGCAATCGCCCGACAAGTAGGCCTCCCACAGTGAGCGCTGGTACGGGAGGCCTACTTGTCGGGCGATTAATGACTTAGAAATACGCGCAAATCGCAATCATTCTAGATCGTTATTTGCCATTCAAGAAACCAACGCTATTTACGGACAGTGCTATTAATTAAGGGGAAATTGTCATGAATAAACCTGTTCTCACGCTTGAAGACGCAAAGCGCATCGCGGCGGCGGCCGAGGCTGAAGCTAACTCCAACGGATGGAAAGTGGTGATTGCCGTGGTCGATGATGGTGGTCATTTACTCTACTTGCAACGCAGCCATGACACTCAATTTGGCAGCGTAGAAACGGCAATCGCAAAGGCTCATGCGAGCGTTGCATTTCAGCGCCCCACAAAAGCCTCTGAAGATGCCGTACTAAGCGGACGATTGATTCATCTCGCATTACCGGGCGTAATTCCTGCCGATGGGGGCGTGCCTCTGCTGCGAGACGGAGTTGTCATAGGTGGATTGGGAATCAGTGGTGTACGCTCATTTCAGGATGGGCAGATTGCCGCTGTTGGAACCAACGCACTTTAGTTTTAAAAATGCCTGAAGGCTTTTTAGAGGATTTGTTCCTGTACAACAATAGAGTGGTTAATTGGAAGCCACACACAGAAAGTTGCCCCTTTTCCAAGCTCGCTTTGAACTTCGATTCTTCCGTAATGTTTAAGCACAATGTTGTAAGAAAGTGATAATCCGAGTCCGGTTCCCTTGCCGACTGGTTTGGTGGTAAAGAACGGTTCAAAAATCTTGTTGATATGCTCGGGCGCAATACCTTTTCCAGTATCGGAAATTTTTACAAATACCTCTTCTCCTTGCTGACCGGTACTAATTGTTATGGTACCGTGATCTTCTATTGCATGTGCGGCATTAACCAATAAGTTCATAAACACTTGATTGAGCTGCGGCAACAAGCATTCCACCTCGGGAATGTATCCATATTGTTTGACCAGAACGGCTTTATATTTGAGCTCGTTATTGACAATATTCAAGGTACTGTCTATACCCTTATGCAAATCGCTAAAACGCCATTCGTCTGTGGCATCCGCATGAGAAAAATCTTTTAGATTCTGAACAATGCTCTTAACCCGGGTAATCCCGTCTTTCGATTCATTCATTAACGCGCTCAGGTCTTGTTTTAAATAAGCCAAATCCACTTTATTTTTTGCTTCATGGATATTTGCACGAGTATCGGCATCGGAAATCTTGCTTTCTGCTTGCTCATATAAATCCAGTAAATTAAAGGTATCCCGGACATATTTTTCAAGCGTACCCAGATTGGAATAAACATAGCCAATAGGATTATTGATTTCGTGTGCTACTCCGGCAGCCAACTGCCCAATCGAGGCCATTTTCTCCGACTGCAAAAGATGGCTCTGTGCCTCGCCAAGTTTATGAATGAGAATTGCCTGTTCAATTTTTTCTTGCTTCAATGCTTCCTCGGCCTGCTTGCGTTCTGAAATATCTCGAACTGTCGCCTGCACAAACAAGTTTTCGCCATCCCCAAGGCGAGTTAACAGCACATTGGCAAAAAATGGTGTTCCATCCAGTCGTTGATGTACCCATTCAAAAAAATAAGAACCTTCGCGCATTGCTATAGCCAAAGATTCTTGTGCCAGCTCAGTCGACCGCTCTCCGTCCGGCTGCAGCTCAGGAGAGACATCCCAAGGACCCAGCGTGGTAAATTCCGCCAAATTCGATGCACCAAATAATTTCAGCGCAGCCTGATTCGCGCCGGTAAACCGCCAAGAAGGGGGAGAAAGAAACATCAATGCATCTTGGGTACTTTCGAACAGCATTTGGTGTTTTCGCGCACTGGAATGAAGTTCGATTTCTGACTTGTGCCTGACACGCCAATAAAAGATGCCCCCCCAACCAAACAAAAACACAATCAGACCCGATGCGGACAACAACCAGAATTGATCCCAGCGATTAGCGGTAAACACTTCAACCTCGGGAAGTCTTCTGAAGACTGTCAGATTTGTTCCCTTTTCTTCAAGAGGCTTGGTGACCATCACGACGGGATAAATTTCGTTATTCAACTTCTGAAGTAATCCGCCCGAGTTGCCGGCGTCTGAATTAATCGATAACACTGGAAAATCCGCACGCTTATACCTGGCAAGCTTTTCAATTTCAGAAATCGTATTCAGTCTCGATCCGGGAAGAGTAAGCATTTCGAAATTTGGATCAGTGGCTAAAATGACGACTCCATATTCGTCAGTAATAAAGGCGTCCGCCTGATTTACGATGTGCCTTAAGGAATCAAGTTCAATCTTTGCAGCCGCCACTCCCACAACCTTCCCTTTGAACATGACGGGCGCACTAAAGAACATGCCGGGAATATTGCTTTGCCTACCCACCGCATATTGGTAGCCGTTTTTTCCTGACAAAGCTTGCCGGAAATAATCCCGGTCGGCATAATTATTACCTACGAGGCTATGGGGTTTATCGATGTTGCTGGAAGCAAAGCAACCTCCAGCGGTATTCATGAGAAATACAATATCCTCATTCATCGCTTCTTTTACCAATTTCAGATACTCATCAATTTCTTTAAAACTTGCATCCGTTGACCAAGAATTATAGTTCGCTTTGGTTAAACCCGGACTCGACAACTTGCTCTTATCGGCAAGCAATGAGGTTTTAATCACCCCGGCATCTCTTGCAATCAGTGTGGGAATACCGTGCATATCATCAAGTGTCAGCTCGATGTTTGAAGTGATATTGACTGCTTTTAGCTCAATAGAAGCGATTTGCTCATGCGCAAAAGTGTTAATACGTTTAGTTAATATATAACCCGTGAAAAGCCAGGATGATGACAACCATATAATCATGACGGTTATACTGATGACCCATGAAAATATAGGGTGACGAGATGACATATGGAAATTTTTGTACTTTTAGGCTTGAATGGCCGTTATATTCAATTAAATAGCTTATCAATAATCTGTTGGTTATGATAGTACAGTTGTTTCAAATACGCATAATTATATATTTTAGAATTAACGTGTTAATAGAACACTCGGATTTTCCAATGACGATGAAGACGCATACTTAAATCTAATTTAGTGTTCAAGGCGGTAAGATAAATGCCGATAGAGTAGCCATAACTTGATTGACCTTAAATTTACAGTTAATTGTCCTACTTTTTGATTAATACCACCATTTTGACCGGCATCTTTCCAAAACCAGGGCAGATTTGTGGATGTGCGCATTATGCGGTACCCGTAATAATATTCCGGGGTGTGGAGTAACTTAAAATGGCTATTAGCATAAAATTGTTGGTTACAATATTTTGTTCTCAATTATTCATCACCCTTATTTCAATAAAACTGGGAGATAGTTTATTGGGATTGGGAATTTGTCTCAGTATCTCAATAATCACGCTAACTCTCATCTATTATTTAATCAAATACAATTTGCTTAAACCGCTGGATCAACTTTGCGCCACTATTCAAACTGTTAGAATGGAAGGAAATTTGGCACTTCGTTCCGATTCGAATAAAACGACGAGCAAAATTGCAAAGACTTTTAACGATCTGCTGGATAATTTTCAGAGCATTATTGGCAAAGTCATTTTTAATTCAAATCAGGTAGCCAGTTCTGCGCAATCACTCAAAGGCATGGCGCACAAAGTAGCGGCAGGATCACAATCTCAGCAGGATGCCGCTCAAGCTGCAGGCCAGGCGATTGAACAAATGACCTCCAGCATTCAAAACATAGCAGACGGAGCAAGTCACGCTGCAGAAAATGCGGGCAAATCACGAGAACTTTCCCGCGAAGGCACTATAAAAGCCCAGCGTGCGGCCAGTGAAATCGAGCGTATTGCCCAGGCATTTGAGGACACTGCCGCGACCATCAACCATCTGGGTGAAAAGACACATCTCATCAACGGTATTGCAAGTGCTATCGCCGAGATTGCAGATCAAACAAATCTTCTTGCGCTGAATGCTGCGATTGAAGCTGCACGCGCAGGTGAATCAGGAAGGGGATTTGCAGTTGTCGCTGATGAAGTACGCAAATTGGCAGAACGCACCTCGTTAGCGACCAAAGAGATTTCATCGGTGATCTCCAGTATCCAGGTGGAGACGGCTGACGCAATTACCAAAGTTAAATCAGGTACCGCACTTGCCCACGAAGGTACAGGATTGGCCCGCAACGTTGCCGAGACGCTGACGCTTATTAATCAAAGTTCGTTATTGGTTCTGGATAAATCCAATTCGATTGCCGCAGCAATTTCGCAACAAACAGTCGCCAGCGAACTGGTCGGCAAGAAAATCTTTAATATTCTGGAACTGGTCGATTCCAATTCCGTTACGGTACAAGAAGTTTTGGGCCAAGCGACACATCTGGACGGATTGTCGGCAAATTTAAACGAAATTGAAACTGTTTTCAAGCTGGGTGAGTCCGGTTTAAAAGGCTTGGAAATACACCGGCAAACTCCTCCTGTTGTGCAGGCAGCGGCACGAGAAATTGAAAAAATACTGGAAAATATGGTTAGCGCCAATCGAATTAGCGAAGCAGATTTATTTGATGAAAAGTACGAGCGCATTCAGAATATTGAGCCTCCAAAATATCACACACGCTTTGACAAACTTACCGATGAACTTTTCCCCAAAATTCAGGAAGCATTACTTGATCAACATCCTGAATTTGTTTATGCAGGTGCGGTAGATAGAAATGGCTATTTCCCGACCCACAATAAGAAATTCTCGGCTCCGCTGACGGGTGACATGAAAAAAGACATGCTGTTCTCCCGTAGCAAGAGAATTTTTGCCGATCCGGTAGGCAAGCGTTGCGGCAATCACAACCTGCCCTTTCTACTCCAAACATATCGGCGCGATACCGGCGAAGTCATGCACGATGTTTCGGCTCCAATTTTCTTCAGAGGTAAACAATGGGGCGGCTTTCGAATTGGGTATAAGGCATAGTCTTTTAAATGAAGCCTTGATCTGGCGAGTAATTTTGTAATAAAAAATCGTGGGCTCTCATAGAAATATTTGATTTTCTCAGGAAATTTGTATTAAATTTGCGTTTGATTCTTTGATAATGTGCCGCAAAAATATACTTTGCCATATATAGTGTTGCCTACCACTATGAGCGTAAGCCAAGCCAAGTTTCCGAAATATAATTATTAATTATACAAATCTATGTCAACGCGAAATCCGGTTGTTTTAATAGTAGATGACACCCCGCTTATTCAACTCTTAATTTCAAAATTTCTGGAAGGTTGTGGATACACTCTGGAGTTTGCGAATGACGGAGAAATAGCCTGTGAGAAGTTATTCTCCAACCCGGATCTTTACGATGCCGTTTTGCTCGACCGCATGATGCCAAATATAGACGGAATGGAGGTTCTTCGCAGAATCAAGCAAGACGATCGATTAAAATTGTTACCCGTTATTTTTCAGACAGCGCTGACATCGCCCGAGGAATTGGCTGAAGGGCTCAATGCTGGCGCCTATTACTACCTCTCAAAACCACTCAAGAAGTCTACTGTGCGTGCTGTGCTTGCAACCGCGCTGCGTGAACGCTTGGGGCGAATTTCGGAAGAGGAAACGTCTAAGATACGGAAGCAGGCACTCGAATCTCTGGATGAAGCCCAATTTACATTCAGAACAATTGAAGGTGCTGTGCAAATAGCAGAATTAGTATCAAGCTTATGCCCTTCCCCTGAAACAGTGCGCATGGGCGTACTGGAGTTGATGATTAACGCCATTGAACACGGAAACTTGGACATCTCTTATGATGAAAAAGGACAGCTTCTTTCGGATGAAAAGCTCACAGAAGAAATTGAGCGCAGGCTTCACTTACCTGAATATGCCAGCAGAAAAGCCTCACTCAAATTTAGTCGTTTAAAAGAACAAATGGTTTTTATCATCGAAGATGAAGGGAAAGGATTTGATCCGGAACCCTACATGGAAATCAGACCAGAAAGAATGATGGATAACCACGGACGGGGTATTGCTATTTCATGCAAGCTAGCTTTTTCCGAGATTGCCTATCTCGGAAAGGGTAATTGCGTACAAGCAAAAATAATCACCCAAGCTTAACGCCGGTAGGAAATATTTTTGCCAAACCTGCAACTAGTGTTTAATGTAGCGTTCGAATTTCAAATATAGTTTCGAAATTTGTGAGCTGAAATACTCTGCCCGTATAATTACTCAGCCCTACCAATTGCACGGTTTTCCCTACGGCAATTGCTCTTTCCCGTAATAAAAGCAACATTCCCAACGCTGAACTATCAAGATGTTCGATTTTTGACAGGTCGACTTCTATGAATTTAAGGATATTTTCATTCAGAAGTTGGGAATAAGCTTCTTTGAATTGTTTATGCGCGTGAAACCCAAACCATGAGCTCAAATGCAGGGTGCCTATATTATTGTTTCTTGTAATATTGATTTGAAAACTTTCTGAGGACGCGGTGTACATTGGACCCTCCGATACACTTTATAAAAACCATGATGCAGTATCAATTAATATTTGAAGAAATACAATATGCCATTTGGCCTAGATACTTTCTAAAAGATATAGTTATTGGCTAAGTCCGTAAGTGGAGTTGGTCATTTTTTCAATATATTTCACTTGGTATACGCAAACACCCCCTCCCCAACCCTGATGAACTAACCAGCCATCTCACTAAGCTGCAAAAAGCGCAGCAAGTGATTGGTTATCCCCCGTTGGGAGAGGAAGCTAAATGCAACTACCTGATTAGTTGATGAATTTACCCCCTCTTCCGGGTGCCCGGCCACAAGTTTTTGGAAACCGGGGAATAATCTGCAACATGGCTGGTGCCTTTGCCAGCCTCAGCCGAATGGCTAGTTAGTTCATCAGGGACTGAGGGAGGGGGTGAATTATAGCGTTGTGACTAATTATGTTCGTATAATGGCTTATGACTTAAAAAGTCCATACACTGTTAGACTTGCGATCCTGCCAACGCTATTTAAGGACATTGCCAAGTTATTCTTGTCAGAGAACAAATTCAACACGATTTCGTCCGTTCTCTTTAGCATGGTAGAGTGCTTTGTCCGCATCGCGAAACATTTGAGCAGCATTACCTGAAGTTCGTTCCAAATGGTTTCCACCAATGGACGCGGTGACTTTTGCCCAGCCAGCATTGGCGTCATGAGGTACGTTTAACGTGCGAATGGCTTCTACAATTCGGTCTGACAGTGTTTTGGACACTAGCATTGATGCGCCCGGTATAACAACAGCAAACTCTTCACCGCCATAACGCGCTGCAAATGCATCCTGTGTCAGACCCTCGGCATTTGATTCATCAACCGCTGTCTGGATTGCTTTGGCAACCGAGCGAAGACAATCATCACC
>CAIWKC010000080.1 GCA_903913145.1 uncultured Gallionellaceae bacterium
CGATCCAGCCCTTTTCATCTTGTACGAAACGCAGGGCAGCCATCACTGCGGACTGTCTTTGGTCGACCGGATACTTTTTAAGTTCGCGTTCTATTTGTGTTTGAATTTGATCGGATAACATCAGCGGTCTATCTCTCCAAAAACAATATCTTGTGTACCGATGATTGCCACCACGTCAGCCAGCATATGGCCGCGCGTCATCTCATTTAAAGAGGCCAGATGTGGAAAACCGGCGGCACGAATCTTCATGCGATAGGGCTTATTCGCACCGTCAGAAATCAT
Organism: uncultured Gallionellaceae bacterium; assembly: GCA_903913145.1. GTDB lineage: Bacteria > Pseudomonadota > Gammaproteobacteria > Burkholderiales > Gallionellaceae > PALSA-1006. The sequence continues at coordinate 283 of CAIWKC010000080.1, forward strand.
GTATATGCCGAATTCACCCTTTGGATGTTCAACCGCAGAATACACCTCACCTGCGGGTACATGCATACCTTCGGTGAACAGTTTGAAATGGTGTATCAACTCCTCCATATTACCTTTCATCGCTTCGCGCTTGGGTGGTGCGAATTTGTGACTATCGGTAATCACCGGACCTGGGTTTTTACGTAACCAGTCGATACATTGTTTAATGATGCGGTTTGACTGACGCATCTCTTCCACCCTGACCAGATACCGATCATAGCAGTCACCTTCAACACCAACCGGAATATCGAAATCGAGTCGGTCATAAACTTCGTAAGGTTGTTTCTTACGCAAGTCCCAAACGACGCCGGAGCCGCGCAACATCGGGCCGGAAAAACCCATGGCCAAAGCACGTTCCGGTGTAACGACACCTATACCAACCGTACGTTGTTTCCAGATCCGGTTATCGGTCAACAATGTTTCATATTCATCAACATTGGCAGGAAAACGAGCGCAAAAATCATCCAGAAAATCAAGCAAGGAACCTTGTCGATTTTCGTTCATGCGTTTTATGTTTGTGGCGTTATGAAACTTCGAAGCCGTATACTGGGGCATACTATCCGGCAGATCCCGGTATACACCGCCCGGACGATAATAGGCTGCGTGCATACGCGCACCCGATACTGCTTCATATGCATCGAACAAATCTTCGCGCTCGCGGAAGGTATAAAAAAACACGGTCATCGCCCCGAGGTCGATGCCGGAGGCTCCCAGCCACAAAAGATGATTCAAAATACGCGTAATTTCATCAAACATCACGCGAATATATTGGGCACGAATCGGCACTTCTATACCGGCCAATTTTTCTATCGCCATTACATAGGCATGTTCGTTGCACATCATGGAAACGTAATCGAGACGATCCATATACGGCACTGATTGCAAGAACGTTTTGTGCTCTGCCAATTTTTCTGTAGCACGGTGAAGCAGGCCGACGTGCGGGTCGGCACGTTCTACCACTTCGCCATCCAACTCCAGCACCAAGCGCAATACTCCGTGCGCCGCAGGATGCTGCGGACCAAAATTCATTGTGTAATTTTTAATTTCAGGCATTACGTTTCCCTTGATTATTGCTTAGTGTCGACTGTAATTTTCTTCGCGAATCGTTCTTGGAGTCACTTCGCGCGGCTCAACCGTAACCGGTTGATAAACTACGCGGCGCTGCCCGGCGTCATAGCGCATTTCCACATGTCCGGACAACGGAAAATCTTTGCGGAAAGGATTGCCGACGAAACCATAATCGGTAAGCAGACGTCGAAGATCGGGGTGATCCAGAAAAATGATTCCGTATAAATCGAATGCTTCACGTTCAAACCAGTTGGCAGAAGGCCAAACTCCAATCACAGAATTCAATGTTGGTATCAAATCATCTTCGGCAAAAACTCTGACGCGCAATCGAATGTTGTGCTCAATCGAAAGTAAATGGTAGACCGCCGCAAAACGCTGTTCAAAAATATTTTCTCCGCTGTCTTTGCTCAGGTAAGCGCCTCCTTCCGAAACCTCACTACCGTAAGCAGAATAATCGACTCCGCACACATCAATCAATTGCTCAAAACGAAATTTGACATCGCTGCGTAAAGAATTAAATACTTCCAGCATATCATCCGGTGAAACGACCAATGTCAGTTCACCCAGCCTGTTTTCCAAACTTAAAATTTTGTCGGCAAATACTTCTTTTAATCTCTCGCCCAGCATATTCAAGTCTTCTGCCATGTTTATCCTAACGTGCGATGGTATTGGTTCGATTGATCTTGCTTTGTAATTGAATCACGCCATAGAGCAATGCTTCAGCCGTAGGCGGGCAGCCCGGAACATACACATCTACAGGAATGATGCGATCGCAACCGCGCACAACTGAATAAGAATAGTGGTAGTAACCTCCGCCATTGGCGCATGCACCCATTGAGATAACGAAACGAGGCTCGGCCATTTGATCATAAACCTTGCGCAAAGCGGGTGCCATTTTAGTGCACAGTGTCCCTGCTACAATCATCAAATCAGATTGTCTCGGACTGGGACGGAATGCTCCGGCTCCAAAGCGGTCCAAGTCATAACGCGACATGGCCACGTGCATCATTTCCACAGCACAGCAAGCCA
>CAIWKC010000081.1 GCA_903913145.1 uncultured Gallionellaceae bacterium
GTACGGTCTTGAATGAAGGTGAAACGTGCCGACAAGTCGTTCGGGAAATACAAATATGTCGAACCTGCACCCGGATCATTCATGTCAGGTACATTCGTAGCGCTTGAGCCCTTGCCGATACCGGCTGCGTAAGCAGCTGTTTCGCCGGCAGGAGCAACCCACTGATGCGGAGAACCTGCGCTGATCCAAGGTGCTGAACCGCCAACCAGATGCATGCCAGCACGGTTTTGTGTGTAAGGAGTTATGCCATCTGGCCCCATACCGGAGCCAGTGAGAGTCGGATCGACTGGCAGGAACATTTTTCCACCAACTGGCAGATAGTTGGTGAATTTGACACGGACTGCTGTGCCTTTGGTTGCAGTAATGACCGGACCGAGGTGATGCGGATTATCGTAGGCATATACTTGCCCGGTCGGATTCGCTGCAGTCACCTTGGTCGTATCAGTAATTGCTGTGCCATTGGGATATTTCAGCGCAACGTGTTTGCTAGTTAAAGCGTTGCCCGCCGTTTCCAATTGCACGTAGCCGCGCAGGTGAGTGGCTTTGGGCAAATCTTTGTGCATTAGTTCTGAAAACTCTACTGCTGCAATTTCGTAGTAGTCGTCGGTTGTGGTGACACCATTAAGGTCTACCCACTTCTCACCGACGGCTAAAGGTATGTATTGTCCAAGATCGTTGGCATTGGCTGCGCCAAATCCCGGCAAGGTATCAACGAATTTACGCAACATGGTGCCGGACGGTGCCGTTACTGGCAGCGCGCTGCCGTCAATTCTGACTTGTGCTACACCATTGACATAAGTCGGTGCCGGACCAGAAGGACTATTTGCATAATAAGTGGAGATGCTCGTTGGCGTGCCTGCAGCTGTAATGCCCGAGCCATTGCCTGAACCCGCTTGCGCAACGTTGACCGCTAATTGAGCACTCATCGCCAATACGACTGATGCCGCGATCGGATTCAACTTGAAGGAATTGCGTTGGACTTTCTTCATAATCTAATAACTCCCTGATTTACCCTGATTTAAGTTAATTGCCATATTTTCCGACAACCACTGATTTACCGCTTCAAAAAATTAAAACCCTTTTACATGGTGCCATCCTAAATTCTTGGCATCTTTTTGACATGATAGGAGTCTACATTTTTTCATAGGACATTCCTCCCAAAATAGTCACCTTTCATATAGGACCTTTGTACTGTCCCGTTGTAACTGCGAGAGTTTGACTTTCTATTTCGTTTGCCAAAACCAATCGGTTATCCAGCTTGGGCTCCTATTTTCTTTCGTTTGACAAGAAGCAGGGACGTGCCGATTAACGCTGACGCAAAATCGCTCTCGGGTGAGAGACATTAAGTACTCGTGCGCCCAAACAGACTCGACTGGTAGATGAAGGAAAATCCTACTGCCCACAAGGCCATCACCCAATAGCCAAAAGCGGATGAAAGGCTGGCCAGTACCCAAACCAATGCCGGATTCGGCAACACATGCCAGGCAATTTGAAAGACAAACAATGTTGCAGCAAGTAAATTCGCGGCCAATATCAACCGATGACCGAAGCGATATCCGTTACCGGAGGCGTTTCCTTCTATTGGCAAAGTGCCACCCAATACATACCGAATTACATAAACGACGATCAACAGCACCAGCATTCCTGCAATGCGTCCGGGAATGCCTTCTTCCTCTGTCGCTACACCAAATAGATGCAATATTTGGCATCCAATAAATGCGACCCACCCCATTGCAAGTGTCTGGGGAATAAGAATCCAAGCCATAAAGATATTTAAGTTGGGAAGTTTCACGCTGTGCTTTCGGTTAACAATTTATTTAAATCGAGACTTTCCATTTCGCCCGTTATTCTAGAGCTGGAGCCGTCATTATCAAGCAGGCGCGTATGACGAATTTTTTCCAAATGGTGCATATTGGTTTTGATGATAACAGTATTGATAATTTAGTAATAGGTTACAGATTTATTCCGGGTTACAACTTTACCCCCCTAGCCCTGTTGAAGTCTTTTTTAAAAATGACCAACTCTATATTAATCACATAGCTTTTTAAACTCAGATTGTCCATTCGATCTTGCGCTCTTTGTGGAGGCCGATTCATCGCGCGATTGCGGCCTATTTCGCCCGATGAATCGGCCTCTTACAAA
>CAIWKC010000082.1 GCA_903913145.1 uncultured Gallionellaceae bacterium
ATGGCCATGGTTGCGGTTCTACCTGCCATCAAATGAGTACAGCAAATCCACCAAGTAACCCGCCTATCTTTTATAACGCTAATACGGATAGAAACGGTGATGGATTAGCTGAAGGGGGTATAGGCCAGACTGACTATAAACTGCTTTATTACCAGATATTGAGTTTCGTCAATCTTTCGGATCCGGCAGCGAGCGAGATACTACGTCACCCGTCTGGTCATGGTCATGGTGGGCATGTACAAGCTGGATTCTCTCTTACTAATGGAACTTTAGGTTCTGGCGGAGCAATCGGAACTCAAGCTACGCAAACCTATCTGCCTGGGGACTCTCAGCGGGCTGGATATGATTTGTTCCTCAACTGGATTTTGAACGGAGCACCTTCTGGTTTTTAATCGGAGATATTCCCCAATGAATATAATGCTCCAAATCAAAAAGGAATTTTTATGAGTCGATTCGATGAGGCTGATGATCCGCGTCGGCGATTGCTGATTAAGGGGTTGGCCGCTGGTTTATTTGCTGCCACAGTACCGGATCGTGAAGCGCTGGCGTGGGATATTTTTGGCACCGTACCGCATAAATTACCTCTTGGGCAATCAATTTACAGCATGCGGGGAGAGGTTTTACACAATGACAAACCGGCGACCTTTTCTTCTATCATCAAACCCAACGATACCATTGTCACCAAAGACAAAAGCGAGGTGATCTTCGTCGTGGGTGGAAACTCGATGATCATGCGCGAGAACAGCCATCTAAAAATGCAAGGCGATGATAGTAATTTCTTGATCCAGGGATTACGATTATTTGCCGGGAAGTTATTGTCAGTTTCCCGCAGTGAAGGAACGATCATTAAAACTTCAACCGCGACCATCGGAATTCGCGGTACCGGTTATTACATTGAGTCTGATCCCGAGCGAACTTATTTCTGCACTTGTTACGGCATTACTGATGTTGAATCAACTCAAGACCCGACAAGCAATGACAGAATTGTTTCCAAGCATCATGATAATCCCTATTATATTTTATCAGGTGAGCCTGAAGGCAAGAACCTTAGGCCTGCTCCATTTATTAATCATACCGATCAGGAATTAAAACTTATCGAAACTCTGGTTGGCCGAGTCCCGCCCTTTATCTTTTCAGGAACCGAATACACGGGTCCAAGACGAGGTTACTAATCAACCATTCAATTAATATGTTTTACTGCTAATTATACTTATGTAAAAATTTGTAAAATGCAGCAAGTTCAATTCAGAATAAATTCATTTTTTGTTAAGATATTAGCAAAATCTGCTACCCAAATGAAAACGGAGTGAAAGGTGTTTATGGTTTGCTTCAAAACAAACAACGCCGGACTTACTTTCAAAGGACTACCGTTTTTCTCAGGTAATCAAACATCCCTCTCCAACAGTAAAACATTGCCTATGATTGGCAGTCTTCTGGCTCTACTTGGGCTGGTTACCAGCGGATTAGTTTATGCGGCTGGTGATGCAGAGGTGGGCAAGGCATATTTTGCAAATAAATGTACCAAATGCCATGGCAAGGTCTCGCCGAATAGCCATGATGCGTATACCGATCTGGACACGACGGCCAATCCCCTTTCGTTCTACGCTAGCGACGCTGCGATGATTACCAAAGCCGCCAATGAGGGCTATATCATTCCCGAAGGAAACACGGACGAAAAAGCAAAACCCGGGACAAGCACGAATGTGCCCATGAAACCATGGGTCGGAATGGGGAAGGATCGCTTGGGTGAAGGAAAGACACCTTCACAATTGGCCCTCGATATCGCGGCCTATTTTGCTTCTTTTTTTGAACCGCCCTCTTCTCCCAAGATTAATGATGTCATTGCAAAAGATGGCAGTGCGATCATTAATTTCACAACACCCAAAAGTGATTTGACGATCACGAGTTATTCTGTTGTTTCAGACCCCGGAAAAATAGTCGCCACTGGGTCGAGTAGCCCGATTACAATAAACGGACTGGCAAATGGTACGTCGTACAAATTTACGGTCAGTGCGATCAGTAATGCCGGTACGAGTAAGCCATCTTCCGCAAGCAATTCAGTGACGCCGATTGCTTCAGCTACCCAAGCGACTACTCCGCAATCTTCCGTACCTCAAACCTCGGTGCAGAAAGCTGAAGTTCCGCAGTCTTCTGTACCCCAAACTTCTGTGCAGAAAACTGTAGTGCCACAATCCTCCGTACCAGCAACATCGTTGCAGAAGGCGGTAGTGCCACAATCCTCCGTGCCACAAATATCAGTGCAGAAAGCTGTAGCGCCGCAATCCTCCGTGCCACATACTTCAGTGCAGAAAGCGACAGCGCCGCACTCTGCTGTACCCGCAACGAAAGTACTAAAAACTAGAGAACTTCAGACTACCACACCACAATCTTCGGTATCTCAGACATCCTCAACTAATTCAAAATAAATAATTGCGATATGAAGCGTTCTTCTTAACATCCATTCGCCTGACAAGTCGGTCTCCAACAGTGAGCGCTGGTGTGGGAGGCCGACTTGTCGGGCGATTGCAACCCAAGGTCTACTTTACATTAACAAACAACAGGCTCTTGAGTTCCCAACTTTATTTTCGGACAAAGCCAAATTAATTCCTGTTATTCTCGAGAAATCAATCTGACTTGGCAAAAAGCAAGTCAAAATTAAAATATCGCTTACAAGAAGAATTAGAATGTATTCGATATAAATTGGCTCTGTCCACAAACAGTATCGGTCATATAAAATAAACACAACCATTAGATAAATATGGAACAGAAACCAAATACCTCCCGGCGCTCCGAGCAAGTGACCGAACAAATCGAGGAGCGCATCGCAACGGGTGTCTATCCCCCGGGAATGCGTTTGGATGAAACTGAGTTGGCTGAAAACTTGGGCGTATCACGCACACCGATTCGCGAAGCGCTGATACAGCTAGCGGCCGCCGGATTGGTAGAAATCAGGCCACGTCGCGGGGCAATCGTTGCTGAAATAGGGTTGCATAGACTGTGTGAAATGTTTGAAGTGATGGCTGAACATGAAGCCATGTGCGGTCGTCTGGCAGCCCGACGGATTACAGAAATCGAACAACATACGCTTGCAGTATCTCACCAGGCTTGCGAGGCCGCTCGCATTGCAAAGTCACCAGATGCCTATTACAGGCTCAATGAACAGTTCCATCATCTAATTTATGCCGCCAGTCATAATAGATTTTTAGAAGAACAAGCTACGATACTGCACAGAAGATTAAGGCCCTACAGACGACTTCAGCTTAGAGTGCGAGACCGGATGGATACTTCATTTTCAGAACATGCCGGAATTGTTGAAGCGATTCTCAATCAAGATGCAGATCTTGCAGCTAACAGACTGCGAGAGCATGTCGTCGTGCAGGGACAACGTTTTGTAGATTTGGTCGCTTCACTTTCTTCGCTTGAAAAAAACGACTGATTGCTTTAACCAAGACTTACCATTAAGCCCTGATTGTTCATTAAGCCAGTGTCTTTGCGGGAGGCCGATTTATCGGGCGATTCATTGGGATGCAATCTCCCGATAAATCGTCCTCCCACAACGGCTATATTTCCAATGAATCATCTGGGTTAAAAAAATACCAGGCGGCTAATGGGTCTCTTTCATAACCTCGATTAGATTTTTGGTTTGTTTGAAATTGCCGTTTTGCCAGGTGAACTCCAACGTCTGTTTGGATATTCCATTATTGCTACAATTGGTTCGAAACTGATTAAATCGAATAGCAACGTTACTTTGGCTTTCATTTAATATTTCAACCGGCAATTTCTGTGTAGTGATCACATCAGCGTCCTTGGCATTAACACACCTGCCAGAACCTTCATTACGATCTCCGGCGCCAGCCGATGGCAAAGTAAATAACTGGTAGCCACGCGGATTCACCTTTTTAGGAACCAGAAAAAAAATAAAATAGACATCGTTAAATACTTCTTGTGAAATGTTTCTGGTTCTGAAAAGAACAAATTGTTGACCTTTATCCGCGCTAAATCTTTTGATGACTGAAAGCTCAGGAAGTGCCTGTCCTTTTTCATTTTCTTCACATTTTAAAGCTTTTCCCAAGGCAGATTTGCAGTAATAAATATTGTCATGCGTAGTGTACAGATATTCATTTTCTTCTATCTGTTGGCACAACTCATTTCCTTCATCTTTAGTCGAAATATATTTCTGAAGCGGCTTGTAACTATTGATGCTGGGGATGTCTTCACAGTCCATAAAAACTGTTCCTGCGTTTGCAAAGGGGGCAAAAGCTAAAATCGCCAAGGCTGAAATCAATACTCTAAATATCAATGCCCTTTCCTGAATGCTTAAAACAGTATTTATCATTGGCTTAATCAATTATTTGACGGTCTCAGCGCCAGCCTTGCATGCCACCTCGTCTTGCGACCCGGTGCCGCCGGAGCAACCAATCGCACCAATGATTTTGCCACCTTCAATCAGCGGAAATCCACCACGAGAGGCAATCATTCCATCCAGTGTTGTTACGTAGGCCAAACCTTTAAGCTGCACTGCATCTTCATATACTTTTGTTTCACGCCTATAAGAAACTGCGGCACGCGCTTTATGTTCTGCTATTTGGATCGAAGCAAGCTGTGCACCATCCATACGCTGGAATGCCACCAAGTTAGCACCCGAATCGACAACAGCAATATTCAACTTCCAATTATGTTTCTTTGCTTCGGCCAAAGCCGCAGAAATTGCGCTTTCAGCACGCTCGAGCAATATTGGAGTGCCATAGGGTACATCGAAAGGCATTTTGTCTGGAACTGTGTCAAGCGGGTTAGCGGGTAGCGCATCTTGTGCCCTGCTTTCGATTGGTCCGAGAAGAACCGGGCAGAGCAAGATAACAGTGATTAAAAATTTCGAAAGCATCGTTATTCCCCCTCATTAAATTACATACTTTGAAAGATGTTTAACGATACCAGATTTGGCTAATATTGGAAGTGGATTTCAAACGTTTGAAATCCTGCTAAAACGCATACTCATACGACAACACAATCTCAGCAATACCCCCACACAACTTGGGAACTTGGTAGAATTGCAAGTTATCAGGAGACGTACATTGGAAAATCTTTACACTATTCTAGGCGTATCCCCCACCGCGACGACCGAAGATATCAAGAAAGCATATCGCTCTCTTGCCATGCGCCATCACCCGGATAGAAACCCCCATGCCAGCGCACAAGTCAGATTCAACGCGATTAAATCAGCATATGAAACACTTTCAGACCCGCAAAAAAGGGCTGAATATAACTACAGCCTCAACAACCGAATTATTATTGATCCGGACAACGAAGTGAGAACGCTCTGGACTTCGCTGTTTAAACGCTGCGGCTTGGAACTTGAGCAAAATGGTAAAACCACACACTAAAGGTAACTTATTATGAATGAAATACACCCCGAATTTGCTTACCAATCTCGTGAACTTGGTATTCAGATTGAAGACACCCTGGGTGATCCTCCCGATAGAAAAACCTACGACAAAGTGATTCGCTCACTCCTCGGCGAATTTGCCAATGGCTTTGAAATTGATGATTTGAATCTTTTGAGTTTCGCCTTGGTTGACTTCTTGAAATTTGAAGATCCTGCCGGATTGTTGGCTCAAGCAGTTGATTTTGATAATGGTGATCCTGTCAAAGTATTAAAGATGGTGTCGTGTATCGACGCCGAGGCAATGATGGCTTTGGAGGTGGTTGCGGATGCCAATCCAGACTTGGCACGCAAGGCGCTAATAACCGCTTTCCTGTTTAAAAATCATAAGCGTTGGAAAGATGAGGATCATTCTCTGGAAGCATTGCAAAAAGACGAAGGGAACGATGACGATGAGGATGAAGATCAAATTACGCCGGGACATGATATAGACCATCTGTTTGATACTCGCGGAGATGAGAATGCCTAAAAAACAGAATCTCCCCGCGATCAAACTTCAAGTCACTGAGCTGGTACTGTCCGGCTCGACCAAACATGCTGAAGACGCGATCAATGACACAGCCGAAAAGTTCGGCGACTTGGCGGTTGTTGAAGTGCTTGAATCGTTGGAACCTCAGGTGGCGTCACTCCATCTATCCGCTTTCGATGGAGGCAAGTTGTCGTTAGCCACTTTGCTTATTCCTCCCAAAGCGTGGGCTGAAAGTTTGGCCTATTTTGCCGCAACATGGGATGCCGACTGGATCGAAGACGAGCCTGAAGTTTTGGCCGAATCATTGTTTGCGCATATTCACGGGATTATATTTTCCAGTGACGATGAAGAGCGGCGTGCTGAACTTATTCACGAAGCGCTTTCCACAGACTGGGGCACCACTGCTTTTGCCGTACTATTTTCGACTGCTACTGAAGATATCATCGAAATCGCCAATGACATCCATAACAGAGGATCTCACAGCAGCGGTCAGACAACATCAGATCATGATGTGATTCCGCTTGCCTTGGAAATAGCCCGAACCGATGCCGATGCCTGGGATCGGGTGTTATTTGAAATTTTCCCTGATTGGCAACCCGGCGAAAATCAATTGCATGCCAAAACCGATGATGCCGAAAATCACGATGACACGGGTGATGAAGACGAAAATACTGACCATGAATTTGCCATGGGGCGCACCACCAAAGAATTATTACTGCGCTTGAGGAATCAGGTGCCCAGTAAAGCAATCAGCACACCCCAGACAGGTCGACGTCCAAGCTTGGGCGAGGATATTTTTTCGTAATTTTAAATATGCGTTTCTCCAAAGTTAATCTATGCAACTTGCCAGCTTCACGATTCGCCCACCACAGTTAGTAATAATCCTTGAAACACTCTCACAACATCGAGACTATCAGGAAGATGCATCTGCACTCGTTGAAGAGTTGTGTGGCATTACTTTACTGGTAGCGAAGAAATTCACCAACGATAGAACCGCAGATGGGCTTGCAGAAGCATTCAACCTGACTATCGGATGCATCTCTTTAGGAATCAGTCAGGCAGACATTCCTGACAACAATGAAGCCAAACTTTCGTTTCTATTGCAACACGGTGCTGAATTTGTATTTCAAATGGGCTTTCGAAATATAAAACAGTTATCCAGTCTTCCTTACGTTGCCTTTGTATCCGACTTTGACAACGATCCTTACGTTCAACAACGCAATGTAAAAGCATTATTCTCTGAAATCTGCCATGCCGATCCAAATTTAACCTGGGCAGGCGATGAGGTTTTTAAAATGGAAAGTCTGGACAGGCAGCTTAATAAAAACATTATCGATTGCGCTAAATGGCTGCGCAAAAAACATCACAACGGCGCCATTCAGGATGCTGATCTGGATGCGAACGCAGTGATTGCGATAGCTGTTATTTTTTCCATTTTGGGTGATGGACGTATCGTGGCTCGCACCGGCCAAAAAGAGATTGAGAGTTTAATCAATCGCGCTCGTGAATCAATACCTGATTTAGAGGCTAGCTGGACAAAGTTTCTTAAAAAAATTCCCCCTGAATATCAACCCATTTTGCGCGAACGTATGGATGCGCTCAGAGGCACTATTATTAAAAAGATCATGGCAAAAACTAGAATTAAAACGGTCATCGCTGAAATTCAAGATTATTATGCTGGCAATGAGCTGGAAGTTGACTACCCTTAAACTTGAATTAAATTTAATTTTTGGGATATGCCGAATAAGTCTGCAAGCCCTCTTCCGGTCCCTGTAAAAAATCTTGGTTAAGTTTTGAGTAATACTTAATGAATTTCTTCAGAGAAAATTGTATTGATAATTTATATGTGTGTATTGTTTGTCAGTTCAAGATAATGAACGTGACAAGATATCAACATGCCTGAGTGCCATTTGTTTGACATCCTCTTCAACACCGGAATGCATTGCAAAAGAATGCCAATAATGAATTGCCAGTTGCAGCATTTCTTTCCAAACTTCCAATTTAGGGTTTGCACCAATTTTTGGCATCGGTAGTGCATCAGGAATCAGACCTGAAGGGCGTGGTTCTAATGACATGGGCAGCATGTCATACACGGGGGCTAGCGTGAATTCGGGTTCCGGTTTTGTTACATCATCTACAAATAATGACAGGTTACCAGGGTGCATATCGCCATTGCCGATGAGCACGCCAAATGCGTATATCTTTTGTACTTGCTGATAAACAGCCTCATTAAATTTACCTGACGGCAGGAGTGCTGCAGCAATTTTCGGCCAATCACTAGACAGGTAGGTGGATTCATCGTCCAGAGCCTTGAGTGAAACAACACCTAATCTTCCCCTCTCGCCTGCCAGCTTACTCAATTAACTTGGCTATGTCCGAAAAATTGAGTTGGCCATTTTTTCAAAATATTTCAACTGGTATACGCAAACACCCCCTCCCTCAGTCCCTCCCCAGTGGGAGATAAAAGCCAAATGCAAACACCTGACTGATGCACTTGATAAGCTGATTGCTGCTCATGCAGTGGCACTTAACGTGACCGTTGTTACAAACAACATGAAAGATTTTGCAAAATACCCAAGTGTAATTTCCGAGAATTGGTTGGTTTAAAAAAATAGTAATTTTTCAATTTTGAATGATTAACCACCAAATTCAGCGCGATCAAAAAATTCTGAATTCGATTTAGCCGGAATGGTGACGGTTATTAAGCCACCTGCAAGCGTTTCG
>CAIWKC010000083.1 GCA_903913145.1 uncultured Gallionellaceae bacterium
AATGACCTCACTACCCGCTCTCCCATCATTATCGTCGTTACCAACACTGGAATCGCTTACCACGTCTAGCCCGTCACCTGCCTTAACACCACAAAATTATAGAATTAGTGAAATGGCGCTGACGGCAACAACCAGTCCTTCAACATTTCACGAGTCAAAAAACTGTCAGATCGTTCTATGGTTTCACCACATGACCGACTGCTAGAAGCTCTTACACGATTCTGAATAGCACTCGGTTAACCCCCTTTCAGTTACACCCACCTATTAAAGTACTAGACCTTTTTAATAGTAACTAGACCTTCATGGTTATATCTTTTTTATAAATATAAGCACATAGTCAATAGGGTCAAGTAATGCTTTCATAAAATTATCGCCTTGAATGAGTCTAATTCTAACGATGACTTGAGATCGTCATATCACATGCGAGACAAATAGCAATGTAGATGAATCTTTGTAGTTAAACCGTTAGGAGAATGAAATGAGAAGGATCTTGTTTATAGCATTGGCTGTATTTGTAATTTCCGCACAGGCTGCAGGTAGTTCTGGTGCGGCATCTGGCACTGGTTCTTCTGGTGGTAGCACACCCGCTGAGTACACAGCATGGCAGGCAAGCATTCATCCAGCTGGCGCACCTGTGAAACCTGGCTTCAGCTTAAAGAATCCTTCAACAGTTGTCGTGTATAAGTAAGTTTCGCTGGGCTATTGTCGAACATTCACTAGTACAATTTTGTAATCAAGAAATGTGTATTCCAGCTGTTTCCACAAGAATACTTTTAATTGGATTTCTAAGTTGTGCAGTACCTTTGCCTGCGATTTGCGGAGCAGAGAGTGGGTTTAAAGTTCAGGTTCAAAGGGGTGAATTATTAACTATCTATGGCGGTTGTAACGATTGCCATACTCCTAAAGTAATGACACCCAATGGCCCAGAAATAGATAAAACTAAACTATTATCTGGTCATCCTTCCCTTGCAAATATTCCGGCAGCCTTACACGGAGTTCTCGTTCCGGCAAAATGGGGGGTGTACACAAGTGCAGATATGACAGCTTGGAGGGGCCCATGGGGGATTAGTTTTGCAGCGAATCTCACTCCAGACGATGCCACCGGCCTAGGGAGATGGACGCCAGAGCTCTTTATTAAGTCAATGCGTACAGGAAAATACATTGGAGGTGGCAGGCCCCTGTTTCCACACATGCTTTGGATGAATGGTTACGCGCTTTCGAATGAAGATTTGCATGCGCTCTTCGCCTATTTGAAATCCGTGAAACCAGTTTCGAACCAAGTTTTAGATCCTGTTCAGCCTAAATGAATCCGAGGTTTGCAAGCATCTGTATCCAAGTCGACATTTCATTTTACCTAACCGCTTTACTAACCATGAAACAGTTTTCAAACCCAAATATAGAGTTACATATTGAATGATTGAATGTCTCAATTGGGTTATAAGGGTGAGTTCGACATCCATCGATTCGATAGTATTAAAAGTCTGCTCAACCTCACATAGCTGACCAAATTTGCTGGAAGTAATCTTCGAGTCAGTAACAAAACTTGCGCTAATAAAAAAACTGCATTCATGCTACTAAATTATTCATAATTGCTTCCCACGCTTTAAGTATGTCTGCGTAGGTCATTCCTGCATGAGCCGGGCTAGTTGAGGGTAAATGGTGAAAAGTGAGCTGAGGTAGTTCCTGTATTCCCAGCACGAGTTTGTTAAAACTTTGCTCAGCTTTCGCACCGTTAAAAAATATGTGCGTAATGTGCGGGTGCTGGGCAAAGAAAGCGGTAAAGTCGTTCGCCTTCTCGTTGCGGATATGCGTATCCAGGCTGCTTTCGCGTTCACAGGAGGCAAGCACATCCCATAACGCAATGTGTGCGTCGGTTAATATGTGCAAGCGTTCATCGTAAGGCAAACCGGGATGGGCGCCGACAAGTTCGCCCATGATTTTCCAGAAAGAATTTTGTGCATGGGCAAAGTAGCAGGTTTGTTTGAGCGATTCTTTTCCCGGCATGCTACCCAGAATTAGTACCGTTGCATTATGGTCGCCAACGGGAGGAAAACAGCTGATGAGATTGCCGGTATTACCGGTCACAATAACCTCGATAGATCGCCGCGCGAGAATCCGGTCAGGGGCTCATCTATTCCTTTTCCTAGGGCAATAACCTTAAACAGCTCGCCCATTTCTGCCGGGCTGGTCAGTTTTTGTAGCTGCGCGGAAAGGGGGGCATAAGTATGAATATCGTCAGGAGAAACTTCCTTGAGAAAATTCAAAACTCCGCTATTGATTAGAAAATGCGCCTGAGAGGTGTAACCCAGAAAGTGCGCACCATGGTCGATGGCCGTTTCCGCAATGGCAGTGAAATCGACGTGGGCGGTGATGTCCTGTAATCCCGGCAGAAAAAAAGGATCGTCATGAGCTTGATGGCGATAATGGCACATCAGCGTGCCTTGAGAACGTTGAGGATGGTAGTACTCACTCGTACCAAAACCATAGTCAATCAATAATAATGCACCAATATCCATGCGCTCGCACAGACTGGTAATCAGCCCGCGCACAGCGAGAGAGACTTCGCTCAAATAATTATCAGGCACTGAGAAATTTTTAGCGATGTCAAGCAGAGACGTATTTACAGGTAATCTATCCTGCCAGACGAAGCGGTCATTCACACAAGAGACACCGCGTTCAAGTATTTGACCTTCAGCCCAATGAAGCAGATGCACGGGGAGCGCATCCAGCACCTCATTGCCGATTACTACGCCTGCAATTTTCTCCGGCAGTGCATCGAGCCAGAATACGCGTGCGGCAAGATGTGGCAACTTTTCTCGTATCAAGATTTGTTGCCGTTCGCGCAAATCAGCGCTGATCTCCAATATGGAATAGCTTTCTGGTAACGAACCAAGCGCTTCTAATTCTCTTAGAACATCTAGGGCAAGTTTGCCGCTACCTGCGCCAAGTTCGAGGATGTGAGGGGAACTGGCTTGCATAATCTCAATCAATTGTCGCGCCAGCGTGCGCCCGAATAATGATGAAAGCTCAGGCGCGGTAATGAAGTCACCTTCCTGGCCAAATTTTCGTGCACCAGCTGTGTAATAGCCTAAACCCGGCGCGTATAACGCCATTTCCATAAAATGCGAAAATGGAATCCAATTACCTTTAGCTGAAATATCCCTACGGATAAGTTCACAAAGCTGAGCGCTGTGGGCAAGAGCTTCGGCTGAGGGTTGGGGCAAAGATGTGGTCATGGTCAGGTATAATCCGCGAAGATTCGAAGTGTAGTGGAGAGCGCGATGCAAGGCAAAGTGGTGTTAGTAACCGGAGGAGCAAAACGCGTGGGCGCAGCGATCTGTCGCCGCTTGCACTCGGCCGGCGCAAACATCGTCATTCATTATCGCAGTTCGCTGTATGAGGCTCTTGCTTTGAGAGCAGAATTAAACGAACTGCGCGAAGGTTCAGCCTATTGCGTACAAGGAGATCTGCTGGATGTTGTTGCATTGAAGGGCTTGATTGAAGATTCAATCAATTGTTTTGGTTATTTGGACGCACTCGTCAATAACGCATCCAGTTTTTATGCTACGCCCCTGGACAAAGTAAACGAAGTACATTGGAATGATTTAATGGGGACCAATCTGAGGGCACCGCTATTTTTGGCTAAGGCTGCCGCAGAAGAACTCCGTAGGCGTCAAGGTACGATAGTGAACATTGCCGATATTCATTCTGATCGGCCAATGCACGGTCATGTGCTATATAGCGCTGCCAAAGCCGGGCTTGTTGCTTTGACCAAAGGATTAGCGCAGGAAATGGCACCGCAAGTGCGTGTAAATGCGGTCTCACCGGGTGTCATTACTTGGCCGGAAGATCAGGAATGGCAGGATGAGGAAGTTCGCCGCAAAATTGTCGAGCACACTTTGTTAAAAAGAGAAGGAAATCCGGACGACATCGCGAGGACGGTACAGTTTTTGATATCCGACGCACCTTACATCACGGGACAAGTGATATCTGTGGATGGCGGTCGTAGCATTAATATTTGAATTAACTATGAATGACTTAATACAACCCGTCCACTTTGAACATCACTCCACGAACTTCAATCGTCTCAAGGGACGTTTGGAACATCAGGTCGGCAAAGCCATCGGTGATTTTAATATGATCGAAGAAGGGGACACCGTCATGGTATGCCTGAGCGGTGGAAAGGATTCCTATACTTTATTAGATATTCTGCTCAACTTGCGCAAGCGTGCACCGATTGACTTCAAGATCGTCGCAATGAATTTGGATCAGAAGCAGCCGGGTTTTCCTGCAGATATCTTGCCTAGTTATCTGAAAAAAATAGGTGTGGATTTTCACATCGAAACACAAGATACCTATTCGATTGTCAAAGCCAAAATACCCGAAGGCAAGACTACTTGTTCACTGTGCTCACGACTGCGGCGAGGCATTATTTACAAAGTGGCAGGAGATTTGGGCGCGAACAAGATCGCACTGGGACACCACCGCGATGACATGGTGGAGACGCTGTTTCTGAATATGTTTTTCGGCGGCAAATTAAAAGCCATGCCACCCAAGCTGATCACTGACAAGGGTGACCATATTGTCATCCGCCCTCTAGCGTATTGTGCCGAAAAAGATATTGCACGTTACGCAAGAGGCATGGAGTTTCCCATCATTCCGTGCAACCTTTGCGGCTCGCAGGAAAACCTGCAACGCCAAAATATCAAAGAGATGCTCACCCAATGGGAGAAAGAATATCCGGGACGTAGCCAGACTATTTTCACGGCAATGCAGAACGTCAAACCCTCTCATTTAATGGATGGGAGTTTGTTTGACTTTAAAAATATTCAGTTGGGTGCTGCAGTGGAAGAAGGCGATGTAGCGTTTGATTAGCCGTCATTCCCGCGCAGGCGGGAATCTAGTTGATCAAAACTCAATTGCACCGCAATGGGTAAAACTTAGAAGCATGTTGAATTAAAGCACTGGATTCCCGCCTGCGCGGGAATGACGAGATGACTAGGTAGCGGGATTTACTGCTAACTTAAAAATCACTTTTCGAATATGCCCACTACTCACCAGCGGTGCGTGCGCATCCTCTGGAAAAAAGATGCAAAAGTGATCGGGCGGTGTAGAAACCCACGAAGCCGCGGCGTCATGAAAAAAGCGGATGTCCTTTTCCATGCTGTGCTCACTCACCGGGTTATAACAATCTGCGAGTGGCTTCCACCCCATCTCTTCAATACCATCCACTACCATTTGTATATCAATGTAGCGACGATGTGCTTCTAATTTTGCCATCTCGCGCGTACGTCCCGGCAGATGCTCGACGATGGCGATCAAGTCTTCACCAAGAATGTTGTAACGTCCCGGAGCAAGCGCAAATAAATCGGTGTTGCGAATGTAGTCAAACGCGCGAGGGAACAGTGGATGCAGTGCGGCGTAACGATCAGATTGTGCGATGTTAGAAAAAATCATTTGGCTCTCCCTTTTTTGTCTAGAGAAATCTGGCAACCATCCCTTTGCTCAATTCACCCGACAAAGGAATTTGTACTCGATGCCCGCTTCCGGGTGCAACATTGACTAACTCACCGCCAAGGCTGCGCATTTCGGTCAACTGAACTATGTGGTTGCCAGCAGGATGAATGATCTCCAGCTTGTCTCCGACTTGAAATTTATTCTTGACATCAATTTCAGCCATGCCATTTGCGCACGCAACGATATCACCAACGTATTGCTGGCGGAAGCTTTCAGAGTGACCGCGCATATAATTTTGTTGTTCATGTGTATGGTGGCGTTCATAGAAGCCGTCGGTATAACCACGATTGGCTAGCGCATCCAGAGCACCCAGTAGCTCCAGGTTAAACGGACGCTTATTGACGGCATCATCGATGGCCTGCCGATAAACTTGCGCCGTACGCGCTACGTAATAAATTGATTTAGTGCGACCTTCTATCTTGAGCGAATCGATACCGATCTTCACCAAACGTTCAACGTGCTCAACGGCGCGCAAATCCTTGGAGTTCATGATGTAGGTGCCATGTTCGTCTTCAAGCACCGGCATGAGTTCCCCGGGATGGTCCTGGCGCGAAATGACGTACACTTTGTCAGCCTCGGGATGTCGAGGTTGCGAGCCGCAATCGGAAAGGGGACTTTCGCTCAATGCTTTATCAAAATCGAAATCGATTTTCTCGATGTGACCTGTACCATCTTCGACAGCATTTTCAACTTTATAATCCCAGCGGCAGGAATTGGTGCAGGTGCCTTGGTTAGCATCTCGGTGGTTAAAATAGCCTGAAAGCAGGCAACGACCCGAATAGGCAATGCACAGCGCGCCGTGAACGAAGACTTCGAGTTCCATGTCCGGGCATTGCTGGCGAATTTCTTCAATCTCATCCATTGAAAGTTCACGCGACAAAATGACGCGAGTCAAACCCAGTGATTTCCAGAATTTCACCGCAGCGTAGTTGACGGTATTGGCTTGGACAGACAAATGCACATCCACTTCAGGCCAGCGCTCTCTTACCATTGCGATGAGACCCGGGTCGGCCATGATCAGAGCATCCGGTTTCATTTCGATGACGGGTTCCATGTCCGCCATGTAGGTTTTTACTTTGGCGTTGTGTGGCATTAGATTGCTGGCGACGAAGAGTTTTTTGCCCAGTGCATGCGCTTCCTGAATGCCGATGCGCAACTCTTCCAGCTTGAATTCGTTGTTGCGGGCGCGCAAGCTGTAGCGAGGCTGACCGGCGTAAACCGCATCTGCACCAAAAGCGTAGGCGGTACGCATTTTTTCCAACGTGCCGGCGGGTAATAAAAGTTCAGGTATTTTCATAGTGTGTTCCCTCAACCCAGACCTCTCTCTATGGGAGAGGGTATAGGGTTTATTATGCGGAGTAGCCTAGTCGTTTTAATATTTCAACCGAAGCGTTCGCTTGATTCAGCGTGTAGAAGTGTAGCCCCGGTGCGCCACCCGCAATAAGTTTCTCACATAGTTGTGTCACAATATCTCGACCAAAGCTTTGCACTGATTCAATATCGTCCCCGAAACCTTCCATTGTCTTTCGCATCCAGCGTGGGATTTCGGCTCCGCACATATCCGAGAAACGCGCGAGTTGCGAGTATTTTACAATGGGCATGATGCCCGGCACGATAGGGACAGTGACGCCAAGTTTGCGACTTTCATCAACGAAACGGAAATAGGCATCGGTATTATAAAAATATTGCGTGATGGCAGAGTTTGCGCCCGCGTGAATTTTGCGTTTAAAGTTGAGTAAATCTTCACGCGCTGAATTTGCCTGCGGATGAAATTCCGGATAGGCGGCGACCTCGATATGAAAATGTTCCCCGGTTTGCGCGCGGATGAACGAGACAAGTTCATTGGCGTAATGAAATTCGCCGATGCTTGCCATGCCTGAGGGCAGATCGCCGCGCAAAGCGACGATACGCTTAATACCCATGTCTCTGTAAGTAAACAGTAGCGAACGAATGTTTTCGCGGGTGGAGCCGACACAGGAAAGATGTGGCGCTGCCTGATAGCCTTCCTGATGAATGCGTTGAATGGCTTCAAGAGTTCGGTCTTGAGTGGAGCCGCCGGCACCAAAGGTGACAGAGAAAAATTCCGGTTTAAGCGTGGCCAGAATTTTGCGGGCGGCCATTAATTTTTCAGCGCCTTCGGGGGTTTGTGGCGGAAAAAATTCAAAACTGATGTTAAGTTTATTCACGATTGTTTCCTCATGATCTGTGCGGCGGCTGCAGAAAGCGCCCACGAGAATATACTGTATAAAACGGCACCAAATACTCCATGCCAGAAGCTATCTACGACAAAACCTTTGAGTATTGAACCAGTAAACCAGAACAACAGGCCATTGATGACGAAAATGAACAGTCCCAAAGTAAGTACGGTGACGGGAAGTGTGAGAACTAAAAAAATCGGGCGAATGAGCGTGTTGACTAAGCCTAAGAAAAAAGCGGCAATTAAAGCCGATTCAAAACCGTCCACGTGAATGCCGGGGACGAAATTCGCAACGGCGATGAGGGCCAGTGCATTGAGTATCCAAATTAAAAGAAGATACATTGTTTTCTCAAGTTAAGAGGGGCGGGAAATCCCGCCCCTGATTCCAATCTGCGCTTGTTAGCGTTTGATTAGTAGCGGTAGTGCTCGGACTTGTAAGGCCCTTGCTTTGGTACACTGATGTAGGCAGCTTGCTGGTCAGTAAGTTCAGACAACTGCGCGTTTAATGTCTTGAGTTGCAAACGCGCGACCTTCTCGTCCAAGTGTTTTGGCAAAGTATAAACGCCAACCGGGTATTTGCCCGAACCTTTTTCAGATTCAGTCCACAACTCTATTTGTGCAATAGTTTGATTAGCGAAAGACGATGACATCACGTATGACGGATGGCCAGTACCGCAACCCAAATTCACCAGACGACCTTTGGCCAGCAATATGATGCGTTTTCCATCAGGGAAAATAACGTGATCAACTTGTGGCTTGATCTCTTCCCATTGATATTTTTCCAGTGACGCTACATCAATTTCGTTGTCAAAGTGACCGATGTTGCAGACGATAGCCTGATTCTTCATCTTAGCCATGTGGTCATGCGTAATGACGTGGAAGTTGCCAGTAGTGGTGACAAAAATGTCAGCCTTGTCGGCAGCATATTCCATCGTTACCACGCGATAGCCTTCCATCGCTGCTTGCAGTGCACAGATTGGATCGATTTCAGTCACCCAAACTTGCGCTGATAAGGCACGCATCGCTTGTGCCGAGCCTTTGCCTACATCGCCATATCCGGCGATTACGGCAACCTTGCCCGCAATCATCACGTCAGTAGCGCGCTTGATACCGTCTACCAAAGATTCGCGGCAACCATACAGATTATCGAATTTAGACTTGGTAACGGAATCGTTCACATTAATGCCGGGGAATTTCAGTTCGCCGCGGGCATGCATTTGGTACAAGCGATGTACGCCGGTGGTGGTTTCTTCTGTCACGCCCTTGATTGCAGCGAGGCGTTTGGAGTACCAAGTCTTATCTTTTGCCAACTTGGCTTTGATTGAGGCAAACAAACAAGTTTCTTCTTCCGAAGTTGGCTTGCTGATCAGAGAAGCATCGGTTTCTGCACGTGTGCCAAGATGCAGCAACAAAGTAGCATCGCCACCATCATCCAGGATCATGTTGGTGTAACCGCCGTCTGCCCATTCAAAGATGCGGTGTGTGTAGTCCCAATACTCGGTCAGCGTTTCACCCTTGATTGCGAATACAGGTGTACCACCGGCAGCAATCGCTGCAGCAGCGTGGTCTTGCGTCGAGAAAATGTTGCACGATGCCCAGCGTACTTCAGCACCGAGTGTATTCAGTGTTTCGATCAGTACTGCAGTTTGAATTGTCATATGTAACGAGCCGGTGATGCGCGCGCCACGTAACGGTTGGGTTGCAGCAAACTCTTCGCGAATCGCCATCAGACCCGGCATTTCAGTTTCGGCAATGGCGATTTCCTTGCGGCCCCATGAGGCCAAGTTGATGTCAGCAACGACGTAGTCTTTACTCATAATGCACTCCATTCATAAAAATAATGAATGGGCGCCGTTGCTACAGTTGATCCACCCCTGCCGAGCCTGACAGATTCACCAATGGTGACTGCTGCAGCGCCCCTCGGCGAGATGGGTAAAACGTATTACAGTCCTGCGTCTGCTTTCAAGATTGCAGCCTTGTCAGTTGCTTCCCAAGTAAAGTCAGGCTCTTCGCGACCGAAATGACCGTAAGCAGCAGTGCTTTGATAGATCGGACGCAACAAGTTAAGCATTTGTACGATGCCCTTTGGACGCAAATCAAAATGGGTTTTAACCAAATCCGTGATCTTCTCGTCGGAAATTTTCCCTGTGCCGTAAGTGGTGACCATGATGCTCGTTGGTTGCGCCACGCCGATGGCGTAGCTGATTTGCACCAGACACTTATCCGCTAATCCAGCAGCGACAATATTCTTTGCCACATAACGTCCTGCATAAGCAGCAGAGCGGTCAACCTTGGAAGGATCTTTACCCGAGAATGCGCCACCCCCGTGCGGGGCTGCACCACCATAAGTGTCAACAATGATCTTGCGACCAGTCAAGCCGGCATCACCGTGCGGGCCGCCGATTTCAAAGCAACCGGTAGGATTAACCAAATACTTGATCTCGCCCTTGATGAGTTCTTTTGGCAACATCGGTTTGATGATGTCTTCAATGATTGCTTCGTGTAGCGCCTTTTGTTTTTCGGGCGGAGAGAATTCTGGCGAGTGTTGTGTGGAGAGCACTACTGTATCAATGCTGTGCGGCTTGCCATGCAGATATTTAACAGTAACCTGGCTCTTGGCATCAGGACGCAGCCAAGGCAAACGACCATCTTTGCGCAACAGCGCTTGACGTTCAACAATGCGATGCGACAAGTAAATAGGCAACGGCATCAAAGTGTCAGTTTCGTTGCAGGCATAGCCAAACATGAGGCCTTGGTCGCCAGCACCTTGATTCAAGTAGTCGTCAGAAGCGCGATCTACACCTTGAGCAATATTCGGGCTTTGCGTGCCGTAGCAAACATGTACCGAGCAACCATCAGCGTCGAAACGCAAGCTCGGGTCATCGTAGCCAATACGGCGAATGGTTTCACGCGCGACTTTTGCATAGTTTACATTTGCGCTGGTGGTGATTTCACCGGCCAATACTGTCAAGCCAGTAGTGACCAATGTTTCAGCAGCAACACGCGCATACGGGTCTTGCGCTAGAATAGCGTCCAGAATGGCGTCGGAAATTTGATCCGCGACTTTGTCCGGGTGGCCTTCTGAAACAGATTCTGACGTAAAATAATATTCGCTCATAACTCGCGCTCATTCCAATATTTAGGCTAAGGGGCGCGCATTATAGCAAAAACTACGGAACTATAGCTTTATGGGTTTTTTCTCCTGATGGTTTGGATTTTCAATCAACTGGCACATTTGCCGTTATCTGTTTTACACCTGCTAGGTACAGCGTTGGGTTGGATTACCTACTGGTCGTCGGGTAGTTATGCCAAGCGTTTGCGCGAAAATTTGCAGAATGGCTTAAAATTTATTCGCGGCAAGGATGGATTTTCCGAGACCGAATACCGGAATATTTTGCGTGCCAGTGTAGGTGAAGTGGGAAAAAGCGCGATGGAACTGCCTTGGGTTTGGAAGAGACCATTGGAAGAGGTGGTCGCAGGCGTTAAATATTGTGAAGGGTGGGAACATATTGAGTCAGCACAGGCTCAAGGTAAAGGTGTCCTGATGATGACACCTCACTTCGGCTGCTTTGAACTGATCAGCCTATATATTGCTGCGCGCCAGCCGATGACCTCGATGTATCGCCCGCCAAAATGGAAATTTCTGGATATTTTGATGCATCAAGGTCGCGAGCGCGGACAAACCAAATTGGCCGCGACCGACATGGGAGGCGTACGTCAATTGCTCAAAGCGCTCAAACGGGGTGAGACTGTCGGTGTGCTGCCAGATCAGGTTCCGGGCAACGGTGAGGGTGAGTGG
Source organism: uncultured Gallionellaceae bacterium (assembly GCA_903913145.1). Lineage (GTDB taxonomy): Bacteria > Pseudomonadota > Gammaproteobacteria > Burkholderiales > Gallionellaceae > PALSA-1006. The sequence goes on from CAIWKC010000083.1 coordinate 11,514, forward strand.
TCAACCTTTTTTGGACGTCCTGCATATACGATGACTTTAATCGGGAAACTCATCAAATCCAGTGGAGCGGCGATGGTGATGTGCAGTTGCAAGCGTTTGCCGAGAGGCGAAGGTTATGAGTTGTACATTTCACCTTTATTCATTGATGATTCCGTTTCTATTTCGCAGCAGATCAATGCCTCAATGGAGCAAGTGATCGCAACTTGCCCAGAGCAATATCTATGGAGTTATAACCGTTATAAAGTCCCTCGGGGAGCCTTGCCACCTGACACTAATAGGGAGGCATGATGATGGCGCGTATTGGTGTTTTTGTTTTTTGGCTGATCCATTTTTTGCCGTTTCGACTCATTGTTGCAATCGGCAACGGTCTGGGCGTTGTGCTTTACCCGCTTGCGAAAGAACGTCGCAAGGTAGGGATGATTAATTTGAAATTATGTTTTCCCGAGATGAGTGATGAAGCAAGGGAACAACTTGTTCGTGAACATTTCAAGATGTTTTGTCGTGGACTGATCGAGCGCAGTATATTGTGGTGGAGTAGTGCCAAGTGCATTAACAGTTTGATTCGAGTCGAGGGTGTAGAACATTTCAATGCGATAAAAGATAAACCTTCCATTTTGCTCACACCTCATTTTGTCGGGATGGACATTGGTGGACAATGGATCGCGCAACACACTGATACGGTGTGCATGTATGCGAACCAAAAAAATATTTATCTGACAAAGTTATTACTGGAAAAACGCGGGCGATTTGGCAGTCAACAACTCTATTCCCGACAAGAAGGTTTGCGGCCTATCATTAAAGGCATGCGCAAAGGCATGCCTTTAATTTATCCGCCAGACCAGGATCAGGAAATTAAAGACGGCGCATTCATCCCATTCTTTGGTATACCTGCTGCAACAATGACTTCGGTTCCCAGGATTGCGCAAATGACGGGCGCGAAGGTTGTAGCCAGTATTGTGCGGATGTTGCCAGGTAGCGAAGGCTATGTGCTTACCTTTTACCCGCCTTGGGAAAATTATCCAAGCGGTGACGACATCGTGGATGCGCGTCGCATGAACGAATTTATTGAACAACGAATATTAGAAATGCCAGAGCAATATTTCTGGTTGCATAAACGATTTAAGACCCGGCCAGAAGGCGAAGCAAGCTTTTATCCGGAATAAATAATTGTCAGTAGCGGCGTATTGCCATACACCCCTACTATGGGTGCTTCAAAATGAAATATCACGACCTGCGCGACTTCATAGCTCAACTGGAAAAACTTGGCGAACTTAAGCGAGTGGTTATCCCGGTTTCAACGCACCTGGAGATGACAGAGATATGTGACCGTGTTTTACGCGCCCAAGGTCCGGCTGTGCTATTCGAGAACCCTGTCGGGCACAAAATGCCGGTCTTGGCCAATCTGTTCGGTACGCCGCGCCGCGTAGCGCTGGGCATGGGTGAAGAATCTGTCAGCGCTTTGCGGGAAGTAGGAAAGTTATTGGCCTTCCTCAAAGAGCCGGAGCCGCCCAAAGGCTTAAAAGACGCATGGGAGAAATGGCCTGTGTTGAAGCAGGTGCTGAACATGTCGCCTAAAATATTGTCGTCAGCACCCTGTCAGGAAATTCTATGGGAAGGCAATGACGTGGATTTGCGCAAGTTGCCCATCCAGCATTGCTGGCCAGGCGACGTTGCGCCCCTGATCACTTGGGGTTTGGTCGTCACGCGCGGGCCAAACAAGTCGCGACAAAATCTGGGTATTTATCGCCAGCAGGTGATAGCGCCAAACAAAGTGATTATGCGCTGGTTGGCTCACCGGGGCGGCGCATTGGATTTTCGCGATCACTGTGAAAAAAATCCGGGTCAACCCTTCCCCGTCGCGGTGGTGATCGGGGCAGATCCTGCGACAATCTTAGGCGCAGTGACGCCAGTACCAGATTCGCTTTCTGAATACCAATTTGCCGGACTATTGCGTGGCGCAAAAACCGAATTGGTAAAGTGTCTCGGCAGCGATTTGCAAGTGCCCGCTTCCGCCGAAATAGTGCTTGAAGGTGTGATTCATCCGAACGAGCTAGCGCTTGAAGGACCTTACGGCGATCATACTGGTTACTACAACGAGCAGGATAAATTCCCCGTCTTCACCATTGAACGCATCACCATGCGCCGGGATCCCATCTACCACTCCACCTACACCGGTAAACCGCCTGACGAACCCGCGATGTTGGGCGTGGCGCTGAATGAGGTTTTCGTGCCGTTGTTGCAAAAGCAATTCCCCGAAATCAAAGATTTTTATTTGCCACCGGAAGGATGCAGTTATCGCATGGCGGTAGTAAGCATCAAGAAGCAATATGCCGGACACGCCAAGCGCGTGATGTTTGGAATTTGGTCATATTTGCGCCAGTTTATGTACACCAAGTTCATCATCGTGGTGGACGACGATATTGATATTCGCAATTGGCAGGAAGTTATTTGGGCAATCACCACCCGTGTCGATCCGGTGCGCGATACCTTACTGGTTGAAAATACGCCTATCGATTATCTCGACTTCGCCAGTCCTGTATCAGGTTTGGGCGGCAAAATGGGATTGGATGCAACCAATAAATGGCAGGGAGAAACCCAACGCGAATGGGGCACGCCTATTGTTATGGATGCGGCAGTTAAAGCTAAAGTGGATGCGCTGTGGGGAGAATTGGGGTTGTAAAAAAACCGAGGCATGCCTCGGCTTTTTGCTTAAGTTCAGTGTTTCCCTAGAATAGAAAGCCTGCGGACAAAACTTCCTCAGTCATCCAAATCGTCTGGTCAGCTGTTCCCTGATATACCGCGACGTGCTTCAAAGCCCCGTAAGCCTCTTTTGCAGTAAGTTCGAGATACATTGAATCTGTGATCCGATAACGCCCCCCAATCTCAATGCCAACTGTCCAGCCATTAAGTTGCCACCAATCGTTACTGGAGAAACAGCAAACATTTTGATTCTTGGGGCCAACCTGATCTGCGTTACCCATAATATTATTATCGGCATGTGGCAATAAAATTCCCGCGCCTGCGCGGCTGATTAACTGCAAATCCCCTTGCTTTTGCTCGGGCCCATAAAGGTGATGCAACCAGACCGCATTCAACATAATGTGATTCAAACCGTTGTGAAGTTTGTAATCGAAGTTCTGCGTGTTAAGTACCATGTTCTTGTTGTAGGTAGAGCCGGTAACAGTCCCACTAACGTATGCAGTTTGATTCAGGTCGGTATTGTATTTACTATGATCCAGAGAGAACTCGACTGCGAAGGTTTTTTCAGGATTCATGAAACGCCCAACCCGTACATTTTCCTGAGGCGTGGTGAAGTCTAAACTGGTAATTGAATTAATTGTATCCCCAAAGTTTGCAGGAAAATCTTTGGCTGTAGCCTGATGTACCGTGAAATTGCTATTCTCACCTGGCTGAGTAACATGAATATCGG
>CAIWKC010000084.1 GCA_903913145.1 uncultured Gallionellaceae bacterium
GCAGCTATGGCTGCTATAGATACCGACAGGGTGCTGATCCAAGCATTTATTAAGTTCTCCTAAAAATCAATTTAATTACAACACGACTCCAAGAAAACACTCACAAACCGGTGTGCATTTTTTTGAGCATACAACTGGAGAAAATAAAATAGTCTGTGGAGGAAAAGGAACAGAAATAAATGTTTATTGATCTGGGGTATAAAATTTATTCATAGAGATAGTATAGTCTCTTCCCCGCGATGTATGTATTACCCTTTGTTTTTAGATAGTTGAACTACAAATTCCTTAATATCCGGCTTGCTGATGCATGGCAATTTGCCACAGTCAAGAGGTTGGGTGTACAAAAATTGCAGTAACGATGCGGCATTGGGTAAAATGCAGGTCTTACGTGATTGGAAATATCAAAATGGCCGGAAAGTCCACCAAAGCTTTGTCTTTCGAGGCAGCTGTGGCCGAGTTGGAGCAAGTTGTTGCGGACATGGAATCAGGCAAGCTGTCTCTCGATGATTCTCTGGCGGCTTATCAACGCGGCGCAGATTTGTTGATGCAATGTCGCTCACGTCTGGATGATGCCCATCAGCAAGTGCGGATATTGGAAGATGGCGTATTGAAAAATTTCGCGGATACTCCGAAAGCTGTTGATGCCTGATTTTCAAAACTGGATCAGTGAACATCAGCTACGTTTCGAGGAAGTGTTGAAACATTTGCTGGCCTCTGCCGATCTCGCGCCTCAACAACTGCATGCGGCTATGCGCTATAGCGTGTTGGATGGAGGCAAGCGCGTACGACCTTTGCTGGCTTTCGCCGCAGGTGAATTGGCGGGAGCGGATGTTTCACGCGTCAATATTGCCGCCGCTGCGGTTGAGTTCATTCACGCGTATTCTCTCGTGCATGACGATATGCCTTGCATGGACGATGATGTGCTGCGCAGAGGTAAGGCTACCTGCCATGTTGAATTCGATGAGGCTACCGCGCTGCTAGTGGGCGATGCCCTGCAAAGTCTGGCTTTTCAACTTTTATCCGAAAACTGTCTGTGCGACGATGCAACAAGACAATTGCAGATGGTTAAACTGCTCGCCGTGGCCTCTGGTTCACGCGGCATGGCTGGCGGACAGGCAATTGACCTCGAGAGTGTGGGCAAGCATCTCACCTTGACAGAACTTGAGCATATGCACATCCATAAGACTGGCGCATTGATTCGAGCGGCTATTCTGTTGGGTGCACATTGTGGCAATTTAAGTCAGGTGCAACTTGACAAGCTTGATCGTTATGGCAAATGTATCGGCTTGGCCTTTCAGGTGGTCGACGATGTACTGGACAGTGAAGCCGATACCGTCACTCTGGGTAAAACTGCGGGCAAAGATGCGAAAAAAGAAAAGCCGACCTATGTAACACTAATGGGCGTTTCTGACGCAAAAAAAATGGCCAGGGAGTTGCACCAGGAAGCGCTGCAATCTCTGGCTGAGTGTGGTGGAAAAACGCATCGATTAAACGAGTTGGCCGACTTCATTGTAATGAGAAAATTTTGATTTCAACAAATCCCCCCCCGATACTTGCAACGATTAATTCCCCAAGTGATCTGCGTCAGTTGGAGCGAAAACAATTAACCCAGCTTGCCACTGAATTGCGTGCTTTTTTGATCGAATCTGTGAGTAAGACAGGCGGGCATCTTTCATCTAATCTCGGCACTATCGAACTTACTATCGCACTACATTACGTGTTCAATACCCCGGATGATAAACTGGTTTGGGATGTTGGCCACCAGACTTACGCGCACAAGATTTTGACAGGCCGTCGTGAGGCGATGCAGACCCTGCGCATGGCGGGAGGTCTCTCCGGTTTTCCCAAACGTAGCGAGAGCGCATTCGATGCTTTTGGCACCGGACATTCAAGTACGTCAATTTCGGCTGCATTGGGCATGGCAGTGGCAGCAAGGCTCGCGGGCAATGACAATCGTGCTGTCGCCATAATCGGTGACGGTGCCATGACGGGCGGTATGGCGTTTGAGGCGCTGAACAACGCAGGGACGGTCGATGCCAATTTGCTGGTGGTGTTGAACGACAATGATATGTCAATTTCCACACCAGTCGGTGCTCTCAATAATTATCTGGCAAAGTTAATGTCCGGACGCTTTTATGCGGCAGTGAGACGCGGCAGTGAAAAAGTGCTGAAAGGAATGCCGCCGGTTTTGGAATTCGCCAAGCGCGCGGAGGAGCATGTCAAAGGCATGGTCACTCCGGGAACCTTATTTGAGGAGCTGGGTTTCAACTATATCGGCCCCATTGATGGACACGATCTCGACACATTAGTGACAACTTTGCACAATATTCGCGCTCTTGAAGGTCCTCAATTTCTGCATATTGTCACACAAAAAGGTAAAGGCTATGCCCAAGCGGAAGATAATTGCCTGCTATATCACGGTGTAACCACTTTCGATCCGACCCGGGGCATTATCCCTTCACCGGTTGCAAAAAAATCTTACACAAATATATTTGGCGATTGGCTATGCGATATGGCCGCTGCCGATGAAAAGTTGGTTGGCATCACGCCGGCAATGTGCGAAGGCTCCGGCATGGTTGAGTTTGCAGAAAAATTTCCGCAGCGATATTTTGATGTGGGTATCGCCGAGCAACATGCGCTTACGTTTGCGGCAGGATTGGCGTGCGATGGCTACAAACCGGTAGTGGCGATCTATTCAACTTTTTTGCAACGCGCTTATGATCAACTCATCCACGATATTGCCATTCAAAATTTGCCCGTCATGTTGGCGATAGACCGTGGCGGCTTGGTGGGTGCCGATGGGGCGACCCATGCGGGTAGCTTCGATCTAAGCTATTTGCGCTGTATACCGAACATGACTGTGATGACCCCCTCAGACGAAAATGAATGTCGCCAAATGCTGACTACGGCCTATCGACTGGAGTCGCCGACCGCAGTCCGCTATCCGCGCGGAGCCGGCACAGGGGTCGCCGTACAAAAAGTTTTCGAGCCCATTCCTTTGGGCAAGGGCGAGTTGCGTCGTCAAGGTAAGCAAGTGGCCATTCTGGCTTTTGGCTCGATGCTGGCGCCGGCGCTGGTGGCGGCAGAAAAGCTCGATGCCACAGTAGCGAATATGCGTTTTGTTAAGCCGTTGGATGAGGAATTGGTGCTGCGGTTGGCGCGCGAACACACTTTAATTGTGACTGTGGAAGAAAATGTTATTCAGGGCGGTGCGGGTAGCGCAGTGCTTGAATGTTTAGCGCATCACGGCGCGGCAACAAATTTATTACAGCTTGGTTTGCCTGATCACTTTATTGAACAGGGAGAGCATAAAAAACTTTTGACAGATTGCGGTTTGGACTCTGCGGGGTTGGTAAAATCCATTTCCCGGTTTGCGGAAGAGTATGGCATTACAACTGCACCACTGAATATCTGAAGGGTTACTGCCTGCCCTCTACGCTGATGTAGTTAGATGAAGCAACTTTATTCAAGAATTTTTTCGATCCTCATTTTTTTCACATCGATCCCCGCTTTTGCGCTCGAAGATATCACCCTGCAGCTCAAGTGGACGCACGCATTCCAATTCGCCGGATACTATGCTGCGTTGGAGCAAGGCTACTACCGGGAAGTTGGTCTGCAGGTAAATATTGTGGAAGCATCACCTGTTACAAATCCTGTTCAAGAGGTGCTTGATGGCAAAGCACAGTTTGGGGTCGGTACCAGCAGCCTGTTGCTTGAAAGAGCGGCAGGCAAACCGGTTGTCGTATTGGCCGTTGTGTTTCAGCAATCTCCCTACAAGATTTTCGCGTCACCGAATATTCATAATCTGCACGACTTGATAGGCAAGCGAATCATGCTTGAGCCGCAGTCAAATGAAATTATTGCGTATTTGAAAAAAGAAGGTATTCCACTGGAAAGTATCCATCAGATTCCGCATAGCTTTGATGCAGATGGTCTGATGAATGGTGATGCAGAAGCAATCTCCGGTTACATTTCTAATGAACCGTACTACTTTCAACTGGCACACTACCCTTACCAAACATTCAGTCCACGTTCTGCGGGAATTGATTTCTATGGTGATAATTTGTTTACGTCCGAGAACGAATTGCGTAAGCATCCTGAGCGGGTAAAAGCATTTCGGGCAGCCAGTTTGCGTGGCTGGCAATATGCCAAGGAGCATCATGATGAAGTCATCGACTTAATCCTGAGCAAGTATTCAAAACTGAACTCGCGGGACTATCTGGATTTTGAGTCTGATCAAATGATTCCACTGTTGCAACCCAATTTGATCGAAATTGGCTACATGAATCGAAATAGATGGCGCCACATTGCCGATACCTATACTGAAATCGGGTTGTTACCCCGTAATTTTCCGCTGGATAACTTTATTTATGATGCGACCGAGCCGGATTTAATCTGGTTCTATCGGGGATTAATCATCGCCCTGGTTCTGAGCGGTATCATCACCTCGGTTGCGTTATACATTTTGCGAACTAATCGCAAGCTGCAAAGCAGTCTGATCAAATTGAGCACAACGCAAGACGCACTGTCGAAAAGTGAAAAACACTATCGTTTTATCGTTGATAACATGCGAGATGTGGTGTGGATACTGGATCCGGAAACACTGCGCTTTCGTTACACGAGTCCGTCGATTGAACAGTTTCGCGGATTTAGCGTTGAAGAGATGATGGGCATGCCGATGGATAATGTGCTGCCTCCACCAGAGGCAGAAGCATTGAAACAAAAACTGCATGGATACTTGAAGGAGTTTTTGTCGGGCAATTACACCGACAAGATATATGTCGAAGAATTGCCCATGCTTCGTAAAGATGGTTCAGTCGTATGGGGCGAGGTGATCGCCAAGTACTATCGCAACGAGGAAACAGGACAAATCGAATTACATGGCGTGACGCGGGATATTTCAGAACGCAAAGCGGCCCAGGAAGAAATAAAGCGCCTGGCGACACATGATATTTTGACTGGCCTGCCCAATCGAATGTTGCTCAATGACCGCTTGCAGCAAGCACTGATCGCCACCAGGCGTGATAACAGTCATGGGGCATTGATGTTTCTTGATCTAGATAAATTCAAACAGATCAATGATTCGCTGGGTCATGATATTGGCGACAATCTGTTGAAACATGCTGCAACCAGAATGCTTGAGTGTGTACGTGAATCGGATACGGTCGCGCGAATCGGCGGTGATGAATTTATAGTGCTGCTGCGGACAGTGGAAGACGCACGTGATGCAATTGTAGTGGCTGAAAAAATTCGATTTGCGTTGAGCCAACCATTTGAATTTGCATCCCATCGCTTGTCAATTTCATGCAGCATAGGTATTGCAATTTACCCGGAACATGGTATCGATAGCGTTGAATTGTCAAAGAATGCTGACATTGCGATGTATCAGGCCAAAGAGAGTGGACGAGATAACGTTCGCCTATTCGAGCAGGGGTTAAAAACTTGAGTAGATTTGTCGGATAAGTTTATAATTGTATCAAGTTATTTTTGAAAGTTGATGATGAATCCAGTAATTCCAGACGTACAAAACAGTGCTGACACCCGCCAATTGGCGATCAACAAGGTCGGCATCAAGAGTATTCGTCATCCTGTTGTTGTCAAAGACAAAAGTGTAGGTGTTCAACACACTATCGCTACTTTTAATATGTACGTGCATTTGCCGCACAACTTTAAAGGTACGCACATGTCTCGATTTGTGCAAATTTTGAATGAACACGGTCGCGAAATTTCGGTCGAATCTTTCGAGAGCATTTTGCTCGAGATGGTGCAAAAACTAGAGGCAAAGTCTGGGTATATCGAAATGTCATTTCCCTATTTTGTCAACAAAACTGCCCCGGTTTCCGGAGTGCAAAGTCTGCTTGACTATGACGTTACTTTCGTCGGCGAAATTATCGAAGGTCAGTATTATTTCACTATGAAGGTATTGATTCCGGTAACCAGCTTGTGCCCCTGTTCGAAAGAAATATCCGAGCGCGGAGCGCACAATCAACGTTCGCATGTGACAATCACCGTAAGGACAAAACGCTCAGTCTGGATTGAAGAGCTGGTTCGTTTTGGTGAAGAGCAGGCATCCAGCGAGCTTTATGGGTTGCTGAAACGGCCGGATGAAAAATTCGTCACTGAACGCGCCTACGACAATCCAAAATTTGTGGAAGACATGGTGCGTGACGTGGCCGCCGCATTGAATGAAGATGAACGCATCGACGCTTACATTGTTGAGTCGGAAAACTTTGAGTCCATTCACAATCATTCAGCCTATGCGTTGATTGAACGGAACAAGACTAAAGATTGAACCTAACCCAACCAATTTCGATCTTGTTAAATCCAAGGGTGAGTTTTGCAGGATATTATTCTGAATTGAGTTTTTTGAAAGTGCTTTCAGGGAAACACGATTTATGAAACCAATTGCTATTTTTAGACATGTATCCCCAGAAGGCGGAGGATATTTCGTTGAATTTCTCAACGCACATGCAATTCCGTGGCAATTAATACGCATAGATGAAGGAGACCCCGTACCTCAAAGTGCACGGGACTATTCCGGATTGGTTTTCATGGGTGGACCGATGAGTGTAAACGATGATTTACCTTGGATATCATTTGTCTTGCCATTGATACGCGATGCATTTTTACACGATGTACCCTTGCTTGGACATTGCCTTGGAGCGCAACTTATCGCTAAGGCACTCGGCGGCGTAGTTCGTAAAAATGAAGTGAAAGAGATAGGTTGGGGTAAAGTAAATTCAACTGAAAACGAAACCACGCGAGCATGGTTTGGCGATATTCGCTCATTCGACGCGTTTCATTGGCACGGAGAGACATTCAGTTTGCCACAAGGCGCAGTTCATCTTTTATCATCTCCACATTGCGCGAATCAGGCCTTCGCTATCGGAAAACATCTGGCTCTGCAATGCCATGTTGAAATGACCCGGCAAATGATTCAGGAATGGTGCGATCTCGGCGCCAGTGAAATTACCTCAAATTACGCCAGTCCGGCGGTACAATCTGCACAAGAGATGCAGTCGCAGATGAATGACAAGTTAACAGAATTACATCATGTGGCTACCCAACTTTATAGGCACTGGTTGCACGGGTTGTCGCACTGATGGATGGAGAAGGAAAATGACGTATGTTGTAGGCGAGAATTGTATCAAATGCAAATACACTGACTGTGTTGACGTTTGTCCGGTAGATTGCTTTCGCGAGGGTGAAAATTTTCTGGTGATCGAACCGGAGGAATGCATTGACTGTTCGTTGTGTGTGTCGGAGTGCCCTGCGAACGCAATTTATGCCGAGGATGATGTACCCGCCGATCAGCGACACTTCATTGCACTCAATGCCGAGCTTGCCAAATCCTGGCAGGCAATTATTGCCAAAAAAAACGCGCCTGCCGATGCGGATGAGTGGCTTAATGTAAAAGACAAATTACATCTGCTGAAAAGGTGAAGGTCGCAGCCGACTTCTTTGATTTTATCGCCGGGCGTATTTTGAAAGCGCACGCAGCGGCAATGCCCGATCTTCGTAATATCATCGTTCTGCTTCCTAATTTTCATGCTGCGCAACCGCTTGCCAGAGCATTAATGCACCAAGCGAAACAACCGGTATTGCTGTTGCCGCAGATGGTGACATTAAACGAATGGGCGCAAAGTATTCAGATTGAGGCGCCTATCGTGGCAGATTGCCAGCGCAGTGCGATGCTCTATCAATTGCTGCGTGACAATAAATGGTTTGAGCAATCAGATGTTTGGGGCATGACGCAGGAGTTGCTGGTGTTGTTCGACGAGCTGACAAATTCGCTTAACGAACTTCCGTGCGATGCGGCTGAGTTCGCGAAAGCTATTCAGCATGCGTATAAGGCGCGGCAGAACAGCACATTACAACTCGAGACGCGACTGGTATTTGAGTTGTGGCACGCGATGCAAAGCGGCGAAGAATTGGATAATGCGCGAGCGTACCAGCAGCGTTTGGCAAAGTTGGCGGCGCAGGCCAAGCAACCACTATTTGTGTTGCGTACTTCAGATTGGAATTCACTGGAGCAACGTTTTCTTGAACAATATGCCGTTAATGCCAAAGTGACGGAGTGCGATTTGAGAGAGATGCTGGAAGATAGTCTCAGCGTTGTCTCGCAAGCCCTCACCCCAAACCTTTCCCCGGGGGGGGGATCTTTACTGCAACAATCTGAAGCTCTCAGAACCCAAAACATACCGTCACTAAGTGGTAAAGTGAATTTTTTCGCCGCAACCAGTCTCGAACAAGAAGCTCGTGCCGCAGCAATGCAAGTGCGTCTTTGGTTGCAGCAGGGCAAACGGGACATCGCCATTGTCGTTCAAGACCGTGTCGTGGCACGGCGCATGCGCGCACTACTTGAACGAGCCGAAGTGTTGGTGACTGACGAGACCGGCTGGACTTTTGCCACTTTGTCGGTCAGCACCGTGCTGGATCGCTGGCTCTCGGCACTGCAAAGTGATTTCTACCATGTCGATTTGTTGGATTTACTCAAGTCGCCCTTTATCTTTTCCGACATGGCTTCCGCAGAACGCAAAGCAGCGGTCTATCAGCTGGAACAGTTGTTGCGTAAACAGGGGGTGGTGACAGGGCTGGAAAAATTCACCGCACTGACCGCACATGATGTCGCATTACATCGGCCGATGGCAAGATTGCGTCAAGCAGTTGAGTTGTTTGGGCAGGGCAAGAAAAAATCACTGGCAGAATGGCTGGTTGTGTTGCGGGAAAGTTTGCAAGTGTTGGGTATCGACACCAGTTTGCAACAAGATGAAGCGGGTGCGCAATTGCTGCAAAGCATGGAACTATGGCAACAAGAACTGAAGGAAGATAAGGGGCGTTATCGCTTTAACGAATGGCGGCGCTGGCTGGCACAACAACTTGATACACAGACATATCGAGACAGCAGCATCGACAGTACGGTGAGATTTACGCATTTGGCGGCGACACGCTGGCGCGTATATGACGCGGTACTATTACTGGGTTGCGATGCCGATCATTTACCCGGCGATGCGGATGGAGGGCGCTGGTTCAACGATGCAGTGCGCGGCAGTTTGAATTTATCCACTCGCAACACGCATGCGGCACGGCAACGCGATGACTTGTTGGCTTTGCTTACTTTGAATCGCTGTGTGCTGGTTACCTGGCAAAAAGATCGCAATGGTGAAGTCGGGCTGCTGAGTCCCTATTTGGAAATTCTGCGAGAATTGCATAAGCTGACTTATGGCGACGACCTGAGTGACCACGAATTACAAGCCATACTTCTGGCCGAAGAAACACACTTGGTCGAACTGGCAGGAGCAGGGAAACCGTCACCTTCTGTAGCAGCAAAAAGGGTACCCGCAAGTATCTCTATTAGTGCCTACAACAGTTTGGTCGCATGCCCCTATCAGTTTTATGCGCGTTACATTTTGCGTCTGAATGAACTGGATGAAGTGCAGGAAGGAATTGATAAGCGCGACTACGGCGAACGTGTGCATGAAATCTTGCGGAGATTCCATGAACGCTATACACAAGTGAGCGAACATCCCGTTATCGAACTGAACACGACCCTGCGGCAGATCAGTGAGGATGTTTTTGCTGATCTGCTGCTACAGGATTTTTCGGCACGTGCCTGGCTTGCGCGTTGGTTTACAACATTGCCGGCCTACCTAGATTGGCAAATCGAAAACGAAAAACAAGGCTGGCACTATGCCGAGTCGGAGAGCCCGTTTGATTGGGAATTGGAAGAAGTGCGCTTGCGCGGACGCATTGACCGGTTGGATGTCAGAGGAGAAGAAAAACGCGTTCTGGACTACAAAACACAAAGCGAACAAGTGCTGCGTAATAAATTACGCGAGCCGGGAGAAGATGTGCAACTGGCATGTTATGCCTACGCGCATGAAGCTGCGGATGCTGCTTTTGTCAGTATTGAAAACGGGAAAGTAAAGTTGGTTGAACCCAAACACGATATGCCACAACTGGCCCAGCTGAATACAGAACGTCTGGTACATTTGATGGCTAATATACGCGCTGGATCAGTCCTGCCTGCGAATGGTATTGATGCAACGTGTGAATATTGCGAAATGCGCGGTGTGTGCAGGAAGGGCGAATGGATATGAGCAATCACATCGCGCTAGATCCCAAATTTAGCATTGTCGTAGAAGCCTGTGCAGGTAGTGGCAAGACTTGGCTTCTGGTATCGCGCATCGTGCGACTGCTAATGGACGGTGCACAGCCATCTCAAATTCTCGCGATCACTTTCACCCGCAAAGCTGCCCAGGAAATGCAGGCACGATTGCAGCTTTGGTTGCGTGACTTGGCCATGTCAGACGATAAGAGAGTGCGTAAATTTTTCGTTGAGCGCGGGCTGGATAATTTGAATACTGCGCAAATTCAACGCGCACGCAGTCTGTATAGCAACGTGCTCCTGGCCCAACCCGGTATTACGATCAGCACTTTCCACGGTTGGTTTATGCAAGTCATGCAGCGTGCGCCGCTGAATGCGGATGTGATGCACGGCATGAGTTTGCTTGAACGCGCAGCAGCAATGCAGGAGGAAGCCTGGGAAGAATTATTGGAGCGAATGCACAAACAACCGGATAGTGTTGCAGCTCAATATATGCAATGGCTGTTTAGCGAATATGGCTTGGTTTCGACGCGCAAATTGCTGTTTAATTTTCTTGGCAAACGTTCAGAATGGTGGGCTTACACCGATAGTCACCGCGAGGAAGCGTCCATTCAATTTGCACTCGACAAATTACGGGGAAAACTTGGCGTAGACATGGAGTTAGATCCAGTTTTCAATTGGGGAATGAGCAATACAAGCAATGAAGAACTTTTCACTTTTGCCCAGCAGTGGGCCGGCAATTGCACCGCCACACAAAAAGACAAAGCAAGCGAACTCGAACGTGCATGGACAGAAAATTTAGAAGCTGAACGTTTCGCAAAAATATGGCCGCTATTGTTTACTCAAGCAGATGAGCCACGCAAACTCAAGCACACAAAAAATCAAAATGAAACGGCATTCGCTACCGCATTGAATGTAATACAAACCAGTTTGCAAAACGTTAAAGATGTTCTTGGCGAACAAAATGCGTATCGCCTGAATGAAGCGGTGATACATTGCGGTGTGGCTTTTCTTGAGTGCTACCAAGAGCTCAAGGCGCAAAAGCAGCAAATTGATTTTTCTGATCTGGAATGGCAACTGTGCCGCTTGTTGCAACAGAGCGAACATGCCGAGACCATGCAATATAAACTTGATAGTCGCTACCGGCATGTTTTGCTGGACGAGTTTCAAGATACCAATCCCTTGCAATGGCAAATATTGCGCGCATGGTTTGATGCTGCAGTAGCGGTGGATTCTCAGCCGACGGTATTCGTCGTTGGGGATCCAAAACAATCGATTTACCGCTTTCGCCGTGCCGATGCACGTTTGTTCGGCGTGGCGCGCGAATACCTCAAAGAAAATTTCGCCGCATACGAATTGCACAATAATCACACACACCGGAATTCTCCTGCCGTATTGGAAGCAGTCAATGCAGTGTTCGCCGGGCATCCGGAAGGGTTTATAGATTTTGAGCAGCACACAGCTGAACATAAGGAATTACCAGGTTACGTAATGGCATTGCCGCTTGCCATCGCTGACGAAATACCCTCGTATGAGATCGAAGATGATGGGTTACACCTGCGTGACCCGCTGACGACACCAAGAGATGAAGCTAAAGAAGGTGCCCGCCAAAAAGAAGCCGTTCAATTTGCCGGGCTGCTGAAAACCATCACCTGCGATTGGATGGTTATCGAAGACGGTAACCAGCGTCGCGCCAACTTCGGAGACATCATGGTATTGGTGCGCAGTCGTACCCACCTCGCGGTGTACGAAGCTGCATTACGGAGGCAACACATTCCCTTCATCAGTTCGCGGCGCGGAGGTCTGCTTGATACACTCGAAGCGGAAGACATACAAGCGCTGCTGATGTTTCTCATCACGCCGTTTGCTGATCTCGCGTTGGCGCAGGTGCTGCGCACACCCATTTTTGCCTGTAGCGATGCTGATTTGATGCTCATTGCCCAAAGCAATCCATCTGGCATTGAGGAAGTAAAGACTTGCTGGTGGCAACGTCTGCAACTTCTAACCGAGACATCAGCAACGTTACAACGCGCTGCAATTTTTTTGCGACACTGGCTTGAGCTAGCCGATAAGCTTCCCGTCCACGACTTGCTCGACCGTATCTATTTTGAAGGTGACGTATTGGCGCGGTACAGCGCCGTGCTCCCTCTAGAGATGCGTCACAAAGTCACTGCAAATCTGCACGCCTTTATGGAAATTGCGTTAAGCGTTGACGCCGGACGCTACCCGAGTTTGCCGCGATTTTTGCAAGAACTGAGGGAATTGCGCGACAGTCGTGACGATGCTCCGGACGAGGGCAAACTCGGCACCGCGGGAAACGCGGTACGAATCTACACCGTACATGAATCGAAAGGTCTGGAGGCGCCTATCGTCTGGCTACTGGATGCGAATGCGGAAAAGAAAAACCATGAAGGTAATGAAGTGCTAATTGATTGGCCGACGCATGCAGAGCGCCCACAGCATTTTTCGCTCTATACTGATCTGGCCTCACGCGGCAAAAAACGCGCACCGCTGTTCGAACAAGATGCTGCGCATCAGGCACGCGAAGAAATGAATCTTCTCTACGTTGCCATGACCCGGGCAAAGCAGGCTCTGATTGTCAGCGGAAATGCCAAAAGCGAAGTCAAAGAAGAAAACAAAAAAGCGCTGTCATGGTATGACCGCATCGATGCAACCATTGGCAAACAAAAGAATTCAATGCTTGGTTTGCCACACTCGGCTGAATACAAGGTAAATTTGCCAGAGCTCGGAGGAAAAGGAATTCATGGGGATGTTATGGAATTACCAACAATCATTCCCGTCGGGAAACGTACTTCCCCCATCACAGTGCAACAACAGCGCGGCATTTGGCTACATGCGCTTTTGCAAAAACTATTGGATGGGAACTGCGCAGAAGAGGCAGAAATGCAGCGAATCACGGACATACCACAGGTTGAAATGAACTCACTCTGGGGCACTGTGCATTATTTGTACAATGCTCCACATCTCGCACGTTTCTTTGATGCAAGGCAATATCTAAACGCCAGCAACGAAATGCCCTACATCAATGCGAAGGGTGAATTAAAACGCATTGATCGGCTGGTTGAATTTGAAAAGGAAGTGTGGATACTTGACTACAAGTTGGGGGATAGTGAGGACGCTACCCGATACTTTGCGCAAATGCACGAATATCGAATCGCCATGCAGGCAATGTATATAAATAAGATTGTTCGCTGTGCCTTGATATTTGCAGACGGAAAATTGGATGAGGTGAAGGAATATAATTATAAATAAGTTTTTAAGCATTAATAATCACCCAATTAATATCTATCTTATTGAATAAATGAAATAATAACTAACAAAAGCCAAAATCAATTGATACTAATTTGTACAAACCCAGGATGAAATCAATAAGGACATAGCGCAATTGCAAGGCTAAATTGAGATTTATTCTATAAAAACAATTGACAATGTATTTTTGTTAAATTAGATTCGCAATAATTATGCAAATAACCCAAATTTTAAATGTATTTAAACGAATCAACCGTGATGTCGGATGGGTGAGCATTCTTGTCGGCGGAAATGGAGTATATTTTGTCAGGTTGAAGCGCACTGTGTCCCAAGTGGAAGTTTTAATGTGTGAATTTCATCCAATTGAAAATGTTAGTTCGGCTGAATTAGAAAAACTTGTCAGAGATCGTAATCTTGGTGCATTCCAATTCACCACTTTGTTGGCCCCGGACGAATACCAAATATTAATGGTAGATGCCCCGAATGTTCCTGCGGAAGAATTAAAGACTGCAGTTCGATTCAGGATCAAAGATTCGCTAAATTACCATGTAGATGAAGCTACTGTGGATGTATTGCAAATACCTGGCAATGCAAACTCGGGAAACCGCCCGCAGTCATTGTTTGCCGTTGCAGCGTCCAATGAAATTCTGAGAAAAAGAATTTCCATGTTTGAGAAAGCCAAAATTAACCTGACAGTAATTGATATTCCGGAAATGGCACAACGGAATATTGCTGCACTTTATGAAACCGAAGGCAGAGGATTGGCGCTATTATCTTTCGATGATCGGGGTGGACTGCTGACGTTTACCAGTGGCGGAGAATTATTTTTGGCGCGGAGAATGGATATTACTTCGGGGCAATTACTTGATGCGAATGAGAATGTTCGGCAACAATATGTCGAGCGCGTTGAATTGGAAATTCAGCGATCGATGGACTATTTCGACCGGCAGTTTCATTACATATCGCTGGGGAAAATGTTAGTGAGTGCACCTGAGGGAGCCGGCTTGGTGAAGTTGTTTGCGAATAGTCTTGGTTTGCCGGTAGAGGCAATTAATCTGGCAGGAATATTCGATATTTCTGCCACACCCGCATTGTTAAATCATGATTTTGTTACTGAAGCCTTGCCGGCAGTTGGCGCAGCGTTGCGCCAGGAAAGGCGTAAGCAATGAGCCAACAGATTAATTTATTCAATCCGCAATTTTTAAAAAAGAAAGATTATTTTTCAGTATTGACGATGCTGCAAGGATTGGGGCTTATTGCTCTCGGATCGGTGGCCTTTTATGCGTATGCAGTTTTTCAGGTAAACGCATTGGAAAAACAATCTGAACAAACGACTAAGCAATATGCAGCCGAGCAAATTAGGTTTGCCAACTTTGCCAATGAGTTTTCGCCAGAAAAAAATGATCAACTATTGCAGGAAGAAGTTAAGAAACTTGACGCGGAATCTGCTTCCCAAAAGGAAATACTGGAAACATTAAAGAACGGAGTTATTGGTAACACCGAAGGGTATTCAGAATATATGCGTGCTTTTGCCAGACAGGTTGTGAATGGTTTGTGGCTGAATGCATTTGATATTCAGGGCGACGGGGCGCAAATGAGTTTGAGTGGAGGGGTGGTAAGCCCGCAACTCGTACCAATGTACATACAACGCTTGAACAAAGAAAATGTCTTAAAGGGAAAAACTTTTGCAGCCTTGCAAATGCAACAGCCCAAACCAATTGCCGGCAAAGTGCCGGTGACGAGCTATGTTGAATTTAGCATGCAATCGGTTGAAGCGCCCGGAGCGGCAAAATGAACAATATACTCAAGTTGCAGTGGGAAAAGCTGACCTCAAAGATAGATGGACTTTCGTTGCGAGAACGCGCGATTATTTTCATCGCAGTAGCTTTTTTGCTGGTATCTTTAATTAACGCAGTGTTTCTTGATCCCTTGCTGGCCAGGCAAAAAAAACTTTCCCAGCAAGTTGTTCAGCAACAGGAAAAGATGAAAGAGATTCAGGCCAATCTTGCTGCTTTGGTACAGGCCAAAAACAATGATGCCAATTCACCGTTGCGGGAACGGATCAAGTTGCTTAAACAACAGATCAGCGAAGGAGAATCATACCTAAAAAGTCGTCGGGATAAACTCGTTCCACCGGAAAAAATGGGTGAATTGTTGCAACAGGTTCTGACCAAAAATGCAAATTTGCAGTTGGTCACTTTGGTTACTTTGCCGGCCACACCTTTGCTTGAACCATCTCAGACCAAGCAGGAAAATGGTACTGTTATCACGAAATCGAGCGGACTGGAAAGGCAAATCTTCAAACACGGAGTCAAGATCACCGTACGGGGTAGCTATGCTGACTTGTTGCAATATCTGACTGCGCTGGAAAAACTTCCCACCCAGATGTTTTGGGGGGCAGCCAAGTTGAATGTGAACCGATATCCCACAGCGGAATTGACCCTTACCCTTTACACACTGAGTTTAGATGCGACATGGCTTCGAGTTTAATCAAATTATTGTTGGCAGGCGCTTTGCTGAATGCGGCAACTCCCGTTCTGGCTGTGGAATCATTGCCAGACCCGACCAAGCCGGCGGTGGATATTCCCTACGAATCTGAAGCTGGAAAACCAGCAGAGTCAGTAGCAGTGCTTGTGCCCAAAAAAGAGGGTTTGCAATCAATTATTATTTCCCCGCAACATCGGGCAGCGGTTATTAATGGAGAAATGATACTGTTGGGCGGTAAAATTGGTGATGCCACGCTGGTGGAAGTGAACAAAAAAAGCGTAGTGCTGCAAGGAGCACAGGGAAAACGAGTTATGGAATTATTTCCCGGAGTGCATATAAGTAAAGCAGAAGACGAGTTTCCTGCGGGTAACAAATCGCTGCTGAAACAATACAAACAAGTAATCAAGCCTGAGGCTGATTACAAGAGAAGAAAATCATCCAAGCCTGTTCACACTGAACAAGATTAGGAATATGAGGATAAGTAAATGAAACAATTTTTCGTGGTGTTTTTGTTACTCTCTCTGGTTGCGTGCTCATCACCGAACATTAAAACGGATACGGTGGTAAGAATTAGCAAAGATATGGATGCGCTGGTGACTGAGAGTGCAGCACCCAGTAAAGCGGACGCTGTTAATAATGCGTTGCTACCCCCATTAACGTTGCCCAAACCCAAGGTCGACAGCGGGCAGTTGGAATCGCGCTTTGACTTGACCGTTAATAATACACCGGCCAAAGAGGTGTTTGCCGCGATCGGTTCAGGCAGCCGTTACAATATGTTGCCTCTGCCGGGAGTAGACGGAAACATCACTTTAAATCTCAAAGACGTGACGATCTTTGAGGCACTGGACACGATACGTGCGCTGTATGGATACGAGTACGATATTCAAGGTAAAAGCATATATATTCAGCCTGTTACATTGCAAATTAAATTGTTCAAGATCGACTACCTTGCGGCAATGCGGGATAGCTCTTCTTCTATTTCCGTCAAAGCTTCTGGTCAGGCTCCTACATCAGCTACGGGTACTCCCGTCGCTCCGGTCGCTACACCGGGTGGTTCAGCTCAATCGAATAATTCAAGTTTTGTATCCACCAAGCAATCGGCCACAGAATTTAATTTTTGGCAGAATCTGCAAGATGCACTGACATCGATTATCACGCCCAAGGATAAAGACAAAGCCAATCAGGCTGAACGCAGTGTGGTCATTAATCGAATGTCCGGTGTCATTGTTGTACGTGCAATGCCAGAAGAGTTGCGCTATGTGGCTGAGTTTCTGAAGGCATCGCAACTTTCTGTCGAACGGCAGGTCATCATCGAAGCCAAATTTGTTGAAGTGACTTTGAGTGATACTTACCAATCAGGAGTGAATTGGGCTGCAATTGGAACTAAAGGGAATGGTAATTATTCGACAGGAATTGTTTCACAAGGCATAACACAAAACGGAGCACAAATATTGCCAAGTTTGGTGCCAAGCTCAGGTGGCGCTGGGGTATTAATGAATAATGGCGCCTTTTCTGCTACGCCCGGGGCGAGTATATCTGGCGGAATAGCCACTGGAGCACAAAACTCATTGTTCGGGTTAGCGTTTCAAACAAATAATTTTGCAGCCATGTTAAATTTCCTTGAGACTCAAGGAAGTGTTCATGTGTTATCCAGTCCGCGTATCTCGACCTTGAATAATCAAAAAGCGGTCCTCAAGGTTGGCGTTGATGAGCCCTACGCTACCGGTTTTACGCCTGGTACTTCAACAACTGTCTCGGGAGGTAGCAACACTTTGCCTACGCCTATCTATACGCCCATGTTTTCAGGCATTGCGCTGGATGTAACACCTCGCATCAATGAAAAAGACGAGATAATTTTGCATGTTCATCCTTCGATCAGCCAAGTGACCTCGGTCTCAAAAGACGCCGGTAGTGGGTCATTTATACAGATGGCATCGACTAGCATTGAAGAAACGGATAGTGTTGTACGTGCGAAGGACAGCCAGATAGTTGTAATTGGCGGCTTGATGAGTCAAAGCACCACAGCGGCAGATTCGGGCTTGCCTGGATGGATCAAATCCATTTTTGGGCAAACGAGCAAGAGTTCAAGCAAGCGTGAACTGGTGATTTTGTTGAAACCAACTGTCGTCGATAATGACAAGGATTGGTCGGATGAAATTAGCCGCACTCGGGATCGCATGAACGGAATGTCCCGCTAACCGGGAATAGTCAATGTATCTAGAGCATTTCGGATTTAGAGAGTTTCCCTTTTCGTTAACGCCGGATACCAGTTTCTTCTTCGCCTGTGCTAATTATCAAGAAGGATTGAACACGCTGCTGGTGGCTGCACGCAGCGGCGAAGGTTTTATCAAAATTGTCGGTGAAGTGGGAAATGGCAAGACCTTGTTGTGCCGAAAATTCCTGCTGACGCTTAACAATGACAAGTCGGCGACAACGGCAATCGGCACGCAAGATTCTTCTGTTGAAGATACCAATACCGGTGCAAAATTTATTACCGCATATATTCCCAATCCCTATTTGGAGCCGCGCAGTATGTTGCTGGCGTTGGCCGATGAGTTCCGTATTGAACTCGATAGTACTGTCGATCAGCATCACTTATTGAAAGAACTCACGCAGGCATTATTAAACTTCGCGCGTGAAGGGAAACGGGTACTGGTGTGTTTGGATGAAGCGCAAGCGATGCCTTTGGAAAGTCTCGAAGTGCTACGTCTGTTAACTAATTTGGAGACTGAGAAACGCAAATTGATGCAAGTAGTCTTGTTTGGACAGCCGGAATTGGACGAACGTCTAAAACAAAATTCAGTACGCCAATTGCGCCAGCGCATCAGTTTTCAATATGAATTAAAAGGACTGAAGCAAGACGAACTGGAGCGATATTTGCGGCATCGTTTATTGATGGCCGGATTTCAGGGTGAAACCTTGTTTACCCCTGAAGCGGTAGCTTTGCTTCATCGGGTAACAGGCGGAACTCCGCGTTTAGTCAACATCATCGCGCATAAAGCTTTGATGTTGTCATTTGGGCAAGGAAAACAGCAGGTGACTGCCAAGCATATTCGTGGTGCAGCAGCTGATACTCCCGAGGCACGCAAAGATTGGATGATGTGGGTTTGGAGCGGGATGGGTATGCTAGCATTGATTGTATTTGCACTGACTATAGTGTGGTTGCAATGAGTTTGATCAATCAGGTTTTAATTGATTTGGAGAAGCGCGGCATTGCCAGAGAAGCGTCAGGGGACGATGCAATCAGGGTTACCCACGAACAGACAGAATCAAGATTATTGTTGTACATTTTGATTGGCGTATTATGTGTTGGCTTGGTTGCGGCCATATGGGCTATTAAACGCAAACCGACAGCCATCCCTAAACCTGTCGTATTGACACCGTCAGTTCCTCTGGAAGGTGTATTGGCGATTTCTCATGCTGTCATCCCCTCTCAAGTACAGGCCGTTTCTTCGGTGGAGGCGGATTCGAGTCCATCGACAGGAAATTTACATGTAAAACCACTTGTCAGTTTGTCAAAACCGGGCCCTGCTGTTGCTGCGTCTTCTGTATTACCTCATCCGGCAAATACAATTGTGCGAACGGCTTCAGTGGTACCGGTAACCAACCAATTTAAAACAGTAAGTCTGCAGCAACAAGCCGAAAATGAATTCCGCAAAGCTTATCTTCTGGCACAGCAAGGTCAACTAAAAGAAGCTGCAGACGGTTATGAATTGGCGCTACATCTAGATCCCTCGCATGTTCTGGCGCGTGAAGCCCTGTTGTCGGTGCTGCTGGAAAGCAAACGCAATATTGAGGCTGAAAATGTGCTGAAAGAGGCACTCAGTCAGGATGATAAACAAACGCATTACGCCATGCTACTCGCGCGTTTGCAGGTGGAGCGAAATGCTGTTCCTCTGGCTTTGGAAACGCTGGAAAGATCATTACCTTATGCCGAACGCTTGGCTGATTATCAAGCATTCATGGCGGCATTGCTGCAAAGGCAAGGGCGACACAAGGACGCGATACCTTTTTATCAGAATGCATTACTGTTGTCACCGGCATCCGGTTTATGGCTAATGGGATTGGGCATTTCATTGCAAGCTGAGCTACGCAAAGATGAAGCGCTCGATATTTATAAACGAGCCATTGAGACGCATAGCCTAAGCCCGGAATTGCAGGCATTTGTGGAACAAAAAATAAAGGAAATGAAACCGTAATTAAAGAACTAAGGGCAAGTTTATCAGTCTTTCAATTTTTAAGACTTTGAAGTCTCAGCGGGGTAGCGTTCGCGCCAATACCCAAGCGCTTACCTTTGTTGCTCCCTTTTGACGCAAAGTCCGCGCCAGTTCCTCGATTGTTGTTCCTGTAGTCATGACATCATCAACGATAGCGATATGTTTCCCGGTTAGATCGGCTGAACAGTCAAATGCTCCGCGCATATTTTTGCCACGCTCTTGCCATGGTAATGAAGATTGATGCGGTGTATTGCGCGTGCGTGAACAAATATCGGTTAGCAGAGAAATACCAAAATGGCGGGCGAGGCGCTGGGCTAACAAATATGACTGATTAAAGCCGCGCTCGCGTAAACGCAAGGGGTGCAATGGCATCGCAACAATAAAATCAGGCCGGATAGTAATGCGCGATGCGAGCGCATCGGCAAGTTGGTTTGTTAGCGCAAAGCGGCCGGAAAACTTGACTGCCTGCACAAGTTTATCGACAGGAAAAGCATAAGCAAAAGCCGCTGAGGTAGTCTCAAAACTTGGCGCATGTTTTAGACATTTGCCGCATATTTCTCCATTAAGTGTGGGTAGTCCGCAGACTGGACAGTGATCACTTCCCAAACGCGGTAAATCCGCATCGCATGCCCGGCACCAAACACCGTCCATGCTAAATGCGCCGCATAAAATGCAGGGCTGAACCGGCATAACTTGCTTAAATTTTAGGCTATTGTTAAATATACGAAACATCGAAATTGACAGGCGCCATGGTTTAATCGAAGATGCCGGTTGTTAATTACGTCCATTCTGCCATGCAAATTCAAGCCGTAAAGCTTTATCGTTCGACTCCTGAAATTAAAACAGAACAACAACGTTGGACAGTTGACGAGATCGAATCGTTATTCAAGCTACCTTTCGCCGACTTACTGTATCGCGCTCAGCAGATACACCGCGAACATTTTGACCCGAATCAGGTGCAACTTTCCACGTTGCTGTCAATCAAGACCGGTGGCTGCTCTGAAGATTGCGGTTATTGCCCGCAATCGGCATTTCACTCTGCGGGTGTGGAAAACAAAAAAATGCTGGATGTAAGTGAAGTCGTCAAAGCGGCCAAAGCTGCCCAGCATGCCGGCGCGGATCGTTTTTGCATGGGAGCCGCATGGCGTGAACCTTCGGAAGAAGACATGATTGCAGTGGTTGAAATGGTCAAAGCGGTGCGTGGTTTGGGTATGGAAACTTGCGCCACGCTGGGCATGTTGAGTAATGAGCAGACTGAACAATTGCGCCATGCCGGACTGGATTATTACAACCACAATCTGGACACCTCGCCGGAATTTTATGGCGACATTATCAGCACACGCGACTATCAGGATCGCCTGGATACCTTGGAAAGGGTGCGCAAAGCAGGTATGCATGTTTGCAGTGGCGGCATTGTCGGCATGGGTGAAAATCTGACACAGCGTGCGGGACTGATTGCGCAATTGGCAAACATGGAACCATACCCCGAAAGTGTGCCGATCAATAATTTGGTCAAGGTTGAAGGCACTCCACTTGCACAAACTGAAGACTTGGACCCGTTTGATTTTGTGCGCACCATCGCCGTTGCACGCATCACCATGCCCAAAGCGCGGGTGCGCTTATCAGCAGGTCGCCAGCAGATGAGCGATGCCATACAAGCATTGTGTTTCCTAGCCGGAGCTAATTCAATTTTTTACGGAGAACAGCTACTAACCACAGGCAATCCGGAAGTCGAAAAGGATCGCGCGTTGATGGATAAGTTGGGGATGTATCCGTTTGCCGAGAAACACTGAGTTTTTCAGTGGTTGAAATACAAAAATCTAACCCCCCTCAGTGCCCTCTTGTCAGGGGGGAAGACGGGGGTTTCCCGGACATGGTTGTGGGGTGGGGCGAAGTAGCTCCTTCCCTGAAAAGGGGAAGTAGGGAAGGGTTAGATTTTATTCCATACGACACAAAACTCATCGCATTAGCTCGAGCCAACAGGAAAAATTCCACCGTTGCCGAACAAAAAATCAGGTTCGAAATATTACGTAGCCGCCAATTTCCGAACTACAAATTGCTGCGACAAAAGGCAATTGATCGTTTCATTGTGGATTTCTATTGTTCATCACTGCGCTGGGTGATTGAATTAGATGGTGATAGTCATGCAGAAGATATGGCTTATGACGTTAAGCGCACACAAATTTTACAAGGCCACAATTTAGCCGTTACGCGCTATACAAACCATGATGTGTTACATAACATCAGCGGGATTTTTGACGATATGACAAGGCTGGTTGCCTGATGCCATTCACCGAGCTTCAAAGTAAACTTGATGAGCGTGCTGAGCAGGGTCTGCTACGCAGTCGGCGCACATTGGCAAGTCCGCAATCGCCATACATCATTGTAGATGGCACAGCCTATCTCGCCTTTAGTAGCAACGACTATCTCGGACTTGCCAATCATCCGCAACTCATTAAAGCATTGCAGCTCGGAGCCCAGCAATGGGGTGTGGGGGCGGGCGCCGCACATTTGGTGAACGGGCATTTTGATGCCCATCACCAACTGGAACAGCAACTTGCCAACTTTATCGGGAAACCTGCCACACTGTTGTTTTCCACCGGCTACATGGCTAATCAGGGTGTGGTACAAGCCTTGGTAGGCAAGGCCGATACGGTCTTTGCCGACAAGCTCAATCATGCTTCGCTAAACGATGCCATGTTGCTTTCGCGCGCAACGGTGAAACGCTATCGGCATGGAGACACGGCACAGTTGTCGCAATTGTTGTCGCAAGTGCAAAGTGGCAGAAAACTGGTTATTAGCGATGCAGTATTTAGCATGGATGGTGATGTTGCCCCGTTACGTGAGTTGTTGGCGTTGTGCGAGCAATACGATGCATGGCTGTATGTGGATGATGCGCACGGATTTGGTGTACTGGGAGCGCAGGGTCGAGGGTCTCTGGCACATTTCGGTATTCAATCGGAACGTATCATTTATATGGCGACCTTGGGCAAAGCTGCAGGGGTTTCCGGCGCGTTTGTAGCAGCGGAGCAAGTTGTGATTGATACGCTTGTGAATAATGCGCACAGCTACGTATATACCACGGCAGCGCCACCGGCTCTATCCGTTGCGTTATTGCAGAGTTTGCAATTGATCGGGCAAGGTGATGAATTGCGAACGCACCTGAAGCGTCTGATTGCGCAATTGCGTAACGGTTTGTCAGATTTGCCGTGGCGATTAATGCCCTCGGATACCGCTATCCAGCCGCTGCTGATTGGTGATAATAAATATGCAGTGAGATTGAGTGAAGGATTGCGTGAACGCGGCATATGGGTTGCTGCGATTCGCCCGCCAACAGTGCCACAGGGCACAGCAAGGCTACGCATCACTTTGTCTGTTGCACATAACGAGGCTGATGTGGATAAACTAATTGGTGTATTGCATGAGCTTGCTAAGGAATTTTAGATTCGCGCAGCGATGCGTGTGCCCCCTCTCTCTATGGGGGAGGGTTGGGGTAGGGGAAACGAACAATGCAAATTGCCATGCACGTTGAAAGAATAGGTAGTGGTGCTCCGCTATTGATGATTCACGGCTGGGGAATGCATGGGGGAGTCTGGAGCGAAGTCGCAAAAATACTGGCAGCAAATTTTCGAGTTCATAGCGTTGATCTGCCAGGATACGGATATTCGAAAAATGCAGGATGGGTGGCAACAAAATCACCTATCCTGCTTAATGAGGTTGTAGATAGGTTGTCGGCAAATTTTGTTGAACCGCTTACCGTGTGCGGATGGTCGCTAGGCGGTCAAATTGCACTGCGCTGGGCCACGCGCGAACCGGACAAAGTGCGACGTTTGATTCTGGTAGCAAGTACGCCTTGTTTCTCCGAACGAGAAGACTGGCCTTTCGGTATGGAAAAAAAAGTGCTGGAGAAGTTTGCTGTCGAATTAGAACAAAATCACGCAGCCACATTACGTCGCTTCATCACGTTACAATTACGGGGTAGCGAAAATGAGCGAGAGTTATTGGCGAAATTGCGCGAGCGTTTGTTCAGCCACGGTGAACCGGATATGCAAGCATTGCGCGACGGATTGAGTATTCTGCGTGATGTTGATTTGCGGAGTGAATTGCAGAGTGTAGCTCAGCCGGCCATGATAATCGCCGGTGAGCGTGACAAACTGACGCCGCCGGGAGCATCACGCCATTTGGCAGAAAATATTTCGGATGCCAGTTTGGTGGAAGTAAAAGGCGCAGCGCATGCCCCATTTCTTTCTCACCCTGATGAGTTTGTGAAGCAAGTGAAAATATTTATGGGAAGCCAAATTAATTAGCCACAGAGGACGCAGATAAATATGTGATCACTGTGGCAAAAAAGGTTTTTAACAATGAATGAATTCGAAATAGACAAGAAGCAAGTACGTCGTGCCTTCAGTCGTGCAGCGCAGAATTACGATGCCGCTGCAGTGTTGCAGCGCGAAGTCTGTACTCGCATGCTGGAAAAACTGAGTTGCATTAAGCTGCAACCCTCGCGCATTATTGACGTTGGCAGCGGCACAGGGTGGGGCACTCGCCAATTGGGTGAGCGTTATCAGAAGACTGACATCATGGCGCTGGACATTGCTATAGGAATGTTACAAGCAGCAAGAGGAACATCCAACTGGTGGCAGAAACTGTTTGCAGGAAAGCGTGAAAGTTTTGTTTGCGCAGATGTAGAGGCTTTGCCAATTGCTGCAAATAGTGTTGAGATGGTTTGGTCTAACCTGGCTCTGCAATGGTGTAATGATTTACCGTCGACTTTTGTTGAATTAAAGCGCGTGCTCAAAGTAGAAGGCTTGCTCATTTTTTCTACCTTCGGCGTAGATACCTTAAAAGAATTACGCAGCGCATTCAGTGAGGTGGACGGCTACAATCACCTGAGCCGCTTTATTGATTTGCACGACATTGGCGATATGCTGGTGGGGGCTGGATTTGCCGATCCTGTCATGGAGATGGAAAGAATAACGCTGACCTACAATGACGTACGTGCAGTCATGCAAGATTTGAAAAGTATCGGTGCACATAATGCTACCGCGGGGCGTGCGTCGGGCATGATGGGCAAGTCTGCCTGGCAGAAAATTACCGAAAATTATGAAAAGTTGCGTCGTGATGGAAAACTGCCCGCTACCTTCGAGATTATTTACGGACATGCGTGGAAACCAGCACCCAAAAAAATTCAAGACGGGCGCGCTATCATCAACACAGATTTTAAAATATGAACTATTTCATCACCGGCACCGATACAGGTGTTGGAAAAACGCTAGTGAGCTGTGCCTTACTTCATGCCTTTGCCGCACAAGGCAAGCGGGTGGTGGGATTTAAACCCGTGGCAGCAGGATGCGGTGAAAATGACCGTAGCGAAGATGCTGAACAATTGTGGGCTGCCAGCAACGTTCTGGCGACTTATGGACAGATTAATCCGTATTGTTTTGTGCCTCCGATTGCGCCGCATATTGCAGCAAGACGTTCCGGTGTGCGCATTGAATTTAATCGCATCCTTACTTCTTTTCGCGAGCTGTCGAGTCAGGCTGATGTGGTGGTCGTGGAAGGCGCAGGGGGTTTTTTGATCCCTTTGAATGAAAAACAAGACGGAGGGCACCTTGCCCGCGAATTGGCCTTGCCGATTATCGTGGTTGTCGGAATGCGTTTGGGGTGTATCAACCATGCCTTACTGACACAGCGGGTGATTGAAGGCTGCGGTTTAATATGCGCGGGATGGGTTGCCAATGTTACGGATGCCGAGATGCTTGCCTTGAATGAAAATATTGAAGCCTTACAACAGCGCATCGCAGCTCCCTTGCTTGGAGTGGTTCCCTATCAACTCACCCCGGATGCGAACAGGGTCGCAGGGATGCTGGACATCAGTTTGCTGGGGTAGGGAGATGAACGTGAGCAGAATGTCTAAACTGGTTATGTTAATTCTGCTGCTTGCGCTGGGTGCCTGCAACAAATCTGACTATCCCTCACCTCTTAATGCAATCGACATAAGCTGGCAACATGCGCAAGCAGATTTCCATTTATATAACGAGAGAGGTAAGCAACGTAGTTTGTCGGATTACAGGGGCAAGGTTGTGGTGCTATTCTTCGGCTATACCCATTGTCCCGAAGTGTGTCCCACTACTCTGGCGGATTTGGCGCATGCCATGCGTATGCTGGGACCGGATGCAAAAAAAGTGCAAGTGTTATTTGTCACTCTTGATCCGGAACGGGATACCCCGGAAGTACTAGCCAAATATATTCCTTCTTTTGACCCCTCATTCGTCGGGCTGTCAGGCGACTCACAGGCTACAGCACAAGCAGCCAAATCTTTTGGAGTGAACTATCAAAAACAATCAGATAATCATGGAAGTTATACGCTGGATCATTCGGATGGGACTTATTTGATTGGTGTTGAGGGTAAACCGTTGTGGATGTCGCGTTATGGGCAAAAGACGGATATGATTGTACAAGATATCAAATTGTTACTGGCTATCCACAACTGAAAGGATTTGTTTGGATTACGCAACAACATGGCGGGAAGAAATAAGCTTTCGAATTGACGCGGAGAATTTGTCTATCCGTGCGGATCAAACGCGCGAGCGCTTGAAGTTTTTTCCTTCCATGGTGGGCAGTCAGTCACTCATTGAACCATTACTGGTGGGGTTGTTGTGGAATCAGGTTTCACATAGGTTGCTGCTAAGTTGGCTGGCTATACTGATGTTGGTTCATGTGGCGGAGATGTGGTCTTGGTTGAGGCACCGCTTTTCAACGTACACAATTGAGCAGTGCATCAAGTGGCGCTTTCGTTTCATATTATTTGCCGGGTTTGTTGGTGCAATGTGGGGAATTGGGGCAGTCGTTTTTTTTCCGGGTGAACTGGTGTATCAGGCGCTCATTATTTGCGTGATTTTGGGACTTGCTGCGGGAGCGGTGACCATGAATCCGGTATATCCACCCGCATTGTTAATTTACCTTGCTGCAGTCATGTTACCGACGATTTTTCGAGTCGCTTGCGAAAATGACTCGTTGCATTGGATACTTGCGGCGATGCTGACGTTATTTTCCTTTGTAGTGATTGGCTCGGGTCGGCAATTGGGGCGAACATTTTATATCTCCTTAAATCAGCGTTACGAAAATAAATTACTGGTGGAGCAACTAACCAAAGAAATGTCGCGCGCAGAAATTGCGAATCGTGAAAAATCGCGCTTTATAGCAGCTGCGAGCCATGATCTTCGCCAACCTTTACAGGCACTCATGCTGTTCAGTGATGCGCTGCAAAATGCTGCTCAGGAAAAGGGAACCAAACTGCTGTCGGTGCAGATAGGCAAGTCCGTGCACGCACTGGTTGAAATGGTCAATGAACTGCTTGATGTTTCAAGGCTTGAAGCTGGAATTGTAGAAGCTCGCCAGCAAAATTTTGAATTGCAGCCGTTACTGGACAGTCTCTATCTGGAAATGATCTCTATCGCAAATAAAAAGGAGTTGGATTTCAATATGCCCAGTGGAGATTGGGTTGTTTATAGTGATCCGTTTTTATTGGATCGGATGCTGCGTAACCTGATCTCAAACGCAATTCGCTACACTGATCATGGCAGCGTGGTAGTGCAATGCACTCAGATTGGGGAAAGTTTACGTTTTTCTGTCATTGACACGGGAATCGGTATCGCACAGGAGGCACTGCCGCATATTTTTGAAGAATATTTCCAGGTAGACAATCAGCATCGTGACCGGCGCAAAGGGCTCGGACTGGGGTTGGCCATCGTGCGCAGAGTTGAAAGTTTGCTTGGTTGCAAAGTTGAGGTTCAATCGACACCAAAAAAAGGTTCGGAATTTAGTTTTGTGGTGCCCTTGGGAAACGCCGCGCAGAAAATGGAGCAGCCATTCGTGGCAACGCTTTCACGATATGACATGCAGGATGTAATTGTGGCACTGGTGGAAGATGATCTGGATATTCGCGAGATGCTGATCAAGCTGATGGAAGAATGGGGTTGCAGCGTTTTTGCAGGCGAAGGGTCAGATGAAGTGATGCTTAGATTGAATGTTAAGGGATTGCGCCCGAATATACTCGTATGTGATTACCGGTTGCCGAATGGCAGAACGGCGGTTCACGTGATTAAGAGTATGCATGAGTTGTGGGGTGAGGGAATTCCTTCACTTATCTTGACGGGTGATACCGCCTCGGAAGCACTGCAAAATATACACACGAGCGGGGCAATTTTGTTGCATAAACCAATCGCACCGGTACGACTCCGCGCCATGATGTATTTTGCCATGCATGGTGAAAATTGAGCTGAACGGCGAGAATGGTATGATTGCGAACAAGAAAAGGGGAAAGGCATGAAGATTAAAGTATTAATGGTTGATGACCATGTTCTGTTTCGCGATGGAATGCGCTATGTGCTGCAGCAGCTCGCCGATGAAGTTGAGGTTATTGACTCGGGCAATTTTAATGATGGCATGAAGCATGCGGCCATGTCGCCGGATTTCGATCTGGCTTTGCTGGATTTGAACATGCCCGGTAGTGACGGCGTTAAATCGGTGCTGTTGTTTCATGAAAGCAATCCAAGCATCCCTTTGGTAGTGGTTTCCGGCTCTGATCAGCGGGAAGACATCGAGAAGGTTATGGAATATGGGGCAATGGGCTTTATTTCAAAAATGTCCTCCAGCAAGATTATGCTTGGGGCATTGCGCATGGTATTGGACGGAGGCGTATATTTACCGCCACAGTTATTGCAGCAAGCAATAGCTGGACTGGATCAAGGAGGCGTTGATAAGCGCACGGTTCGCAACAACAAAAATTGGTTGACGACACGTCAGATGCAGACGCTACAATTGCTCGCCGAAGGCCTGTCGAATAAAGAAATATCTGAAAGATTGGATCTGGCCGAGGGAACGGTAAAAATCCATACTGCGGCAGTTTATCAGGCATTGCGCGTGAATTCGAGACTTGAAGCGGTTAGCGCGGCAAGACGTCTGGGATTCCTCCCCGGACCAGCATCGGTAACCGATGACTCAAACAGCCAATAGTACCTTGTCACCATTTTCCGAAAAACTGCGCATACTATTGCGCGAATCACGCTGGCTAATGCTCGTGGCAGTAGCCTTCTATTTTATTCTTGTTCTCTATGGCTACGACCGTGCCGATTCAGCCTGGTCACATAGTGACAGCAGAGCCTTAACAACGCACAACCCAGGCGGCATGGTTGGGGCATGGCTGTCCGATCTGCTGCTTTACGTCTTTGGATTTTCTGCCTGGTGGTGGGTGGTGTTGATGCTACAGCGAGTATGGGCAAGCTACCGAAGCATTCGCGCCGATAGTCTTTTTGCCGAACGTGCCGCGTGGGCGGTCGCCTTGGGATTTTTTATTCTGATTCTTTCTAGTAGTGCGCTGGAAGCCTTGCGTCTTTACACATGGAAAGTGGCGATGCCACTCGCGCCAGGCGGCATGTTCGGTGCAATATTGGGCAGCTTTATGGCTCGCTTGATTGGATATACAGGCGCGACTTTGTTTTTGTTGGCATTAATGGCAATTAGTTTTAGTTTGTTTACCGGTTTGTCGTGGTTGCGATTCATTGATCGTGTGGGAGAAGTAATTGAAACCGCTTATCTGTGGGCACGAAATGCGTGGCAAACAAGACAGGATAAACGCATCGGTGCCCACGCAACAAATGAACGTTCTGCGGTGGTGGAAGTAGAAAAGAAGCGGGTTGTTGATCACCAGCCTATTCATATCGAATTGCCGGTTGTTGAAGTGCCGCGTTCCGCCCGCGTGGAAAAAGAAAAACAAGTGTCGTTATTTGACGATATGCATGATTCAAATTTGCCACCGCTGCATTTGCTGGATCAGCCGCGTCATGAAGTTGAAGTTCTGTCCGCAGAAACGCTGGAATATACCTCGCGCCTGATAGAGCGCAAACTTAATGATTTCGGAGTAGAGGTCAAAGTTGTGGCAGCCTACCCCGGCCCGGTAATTACACGCTACGAAATCGAGCCGGCAGTTGGCGTTAAGGGTAGTCAGATTACTAACTTGGTGCGCGACCTCGCACGGGCGTTGTCGGTGGTTAGTATTCGACTGGTAGAAACCATCCCGGGAAAAAGTTATATGGCACTGGAACTGCCGAATCCAAAACGGCAGATGGTGCAGCTATCCGAGATTCTCGGCTCACAAGTTTACGCCGATATGGGGTCGGTACTGACCATGGCGATGGGGAAAGATATTGCCGGTAAACCTGTTGTTGCTGATCTGGCCAAAATGCCGCACGTGCTGGTGGCTGGTACAACCGGTTCGGGCAAGTCGGTGGGTATCAACGCCATGATCCTCAGTATTCTTTACAAGGCCACACCGCAGCAAGTGCGCATGATGTTGATCGATCCCAAGATGCTGGAACTTTCTGTCTATGAAGGTATTCCGCATTTGCTGGCCCCTGTTGTCACCGATATGCGCCAAGCGGCATCGGGTCTGAATTGGTGTGTGCAGGAAATGGATAAGCGCTACAAGCTGATGTCCGTGCTCGGCGTGCGCAACATGGCAGGATATAACCAAAAAGTTCGCGAAGGAATTAAGGCGGGCAAACCGCTTGCGAACCCGTTTACACTGACACCGGATAATCCGGAGGCCCTGGAAGAGTTGCCATTTATCGTTGTCTTCATTGATGAGTTGGCCGACCTGATGATGGTGGTGGGCAAAAAAGTTGAAGAACTCATCGCCCGACTTGCGCAGAAAGCACGCGCATCAGGCATTCATTTGGTGTTGGCAACGCAACGTCCCTCTGTAGATGTCATTACCGGACTGATCAAAGCTAATGTGCCAACCCGAGTAGCTTTCCAAGTTTCGAGCAAAATAGACTCACGCACGATTCTGGATCAAATGGGCGCGGAAGCTTTGCTGGGGCAGGGTGACATGCTCTACTTGCCCCCCGGTACCGGCTATCCGCAACGTGTGCATGGCGCTTTTGTATCCGACCAGGAAGTGCATCGCGTAATCGAATATCTCAAGTCTCACGGCGAAGCCAACTATATCGAAGGCGTACTTACTTCGATGGAAGAGCAGGGGGACGGGGCAGAACTTGATGGCGGTGCGGAAGCCGAAGCAGATCCACTTTATGATCAAGCGGTGGCCGTCGTGCTTAAATCACGACGTGCGTCGATTTCATTTGTGCAGCGAGATCTGCGCATTGGTTACAACCGTGCCGCACGCCTTATTGAGCAAATGGAAAAAGCGGGTATCGTGACTGCAATGCAGCATAACGGGAACCGTGAAGTGATTGCTCCGGCGAGACCGGAATAGATTTGTTTGCGGCAAAATAAAAGGCTAAAACTGATTTTTTGATATGCGAGAAAAGTTGTCAGCGTAATGCTTCTGCAGCTCAATAGCGTGCAGGAACTGCAAATCAAGTTAGTGCATTTTCTGGATCGTGCTTGCCATCAAATTTGATGGGCTAACATCAATAAAACACCAAATGTGCCGTGTGAAATCTAAATTGACTTTTGAGGTTGAGTTTCCTATCCTTAATCTCATTAAACACCGTTGGAAACCCGATGAACAAAATTAGTTCGAGTTCAAATATTTTTGTAAGAAACAACGTCAAGGTCTTGGAGGGTGATGGTGACGTGGTGCTATATGCCCATGGATTTGGATGTAATCAAGATATGTGGGATCGTGTGACGCCGGCTTTCAAATCCTCCCACAAACAAGTTTTATTCGATTATGTAGGAAGTGGTCGATCCGACATTTCCGCCTTCGACTCTGATAAGTACGCCAGCCTAAAAGGCTATGCCCAAGATGTCCTTGATATTTGTGATGCTCTGGATTTAAGAAGTGGCGTCATCTTTGTTGGTCATTCGGTGAGTTGCAGTGTAGGCATTCTTGCGTCGATTGCACGCCCGGGACTCTTCGCCAAATTGGTTCTGATAGGCCCCAACCCTTGCTTTGTCAACCATGCGCCGGAGTACGTCGGTGGCTTTGAGAAAGAAGATTTGGAAGGGCTTCTGGCGTTAATGGATCAAAACTACATTGGCTGGGCAAACTATCTTGCGCCAGTGGTATCGGCACAAGGAGAAACAGGTGCAGTAACGACGGAGCTTTCAGACAGCTTTTGCTCTACCGATCCATTTGCGGCAAAGGTCTTTGCACGGACTACGTTTTTTTCAGACAACAGGAATGATCTGCCAAAGGTTACAGTGCCTTGCCTTATTCTTCAGCACCGTACCGACACTCTTGCTCCAGTCAGCGTTGGCGAGTTTGTCCATGCTCATTTGAGCGGGAGTACATTGAAAGTTCTGGAAGTAATAGGGCACTGTGCACACATGAGTGACCCAGAACTTGTTGTAGATGCGATGCAAGAATTTCTTACCTTGCCCAATCAGACGGCAAAGTAGTCGTGCCAACTTTTGATCATTTACCTTGCCCTGCTTTAGTGACCGACCGGGGCGGCGTCGTTCAATCGATCAATCAGTGCTTGCTGGAGCTAGTGGGCGGGGTCAAAGACAATTGGGTCGCAAAGCCGTTGGACCTCATGTTTCCAATGGCAAGCAGAATATTCTTGCAGACGCACGTTTGGCCCATGCTGTTGCGCGAAGGTCGTGTCAGCGAAATCCGCTTGCAGTTGCTTAGCGATGCTAATAAACAAGTTCCAGTGTTTGTGAACTGCCAAAAGTCTACGCTTGACTCAATTGAGCGTTATACGTGGGTCTTCTTTGTGTCGATTGAGCGCATTCGTTATGAGCAAGAGTTGCTGGAAGCCAGGCAAAGGGCTGAAGCGATGTCAGTCGACCTCGCCAAAAGTGAGAGATTCATTCGCACTGTAACAGAGGCAATGCCAAGCATGATCGCTTACTGGGACTTTCAGTTGCGGTGTCAGTTTGCAAACAAGTCGTACTTGGAATGGTTTGGGCGAACACCTCAGGAAATGTTAGGGTTGTCTATATCGACCGTCTTGGGCCCTAATTTGTTTGAAGAAAATTGGCCGCATATTCAAGGCGCTTTGTCAGGCGAGCCTCAGGAGTTTGAGCGTGCCATTCTAAAGCCCGATGGGACTGTTGGCCAAACACTGGCAAATTACATCCCCGACTTCAATGCGAATGGAGACGTCTTGGGATTCTTTGCGCTAGTGACCAACATCAGTCGTCTGAGGGAAGCAGATGCGGCGATTCGACTTTCGGCAAGCGTGTTTGAAGCCACTATGGAAGGCATCATGGTGACAGATGCAACTGCAACAATTATTTCTGTTAACCCTGCCTTCACCGCGCTCACAGGATACACATCCGAAGAAATTATTGGTCAGAATGCGCGAATACTGAAATCTGGACGCCATGATGCGGCATTTTTTAACGCGATGTTTCATGATTTGCGTGTCAGCAAATTGTGGAAGGGTGAAGTCTGGAGCAAGCGAAAAGACGGCACGATTTACCTGGAACGACTCTGCATTTCGGCAATTTGTAACGAAGCTGGAGTGGCTCATCGCTATGTCGGTGTATGTGCTGACATAACCCAGCAGTGGAACAAAGAGCAATTAGTCCAACACATGGCTTTGCACGATGGTTTAACAGATTTGCCGAACCGCGCTCTCTTGATGGAACGCATTGGCCAATTGATCGCCATGACTGCACGTGAACCACGTCGCATTGCACTCCTGTTTCTTGATTTGGATGGGTTCAAGTTGGTCAATGACACTTGGGGCCATGAGATAGGTGACCAGGTACTAAAGACGGTTTCCTCGCGACTCTTGAGTTTGCTCCGACCGTCAGACACCGTCGCCCGCCTTGGGGGCGATGAATTCGTTCTACTGCTAGACAACCCGGAAAATCGCGATAGCGTAGCCATGATTGCCTCGCGGGTCATTGAAGTGGTTAATGATCCTATGAATTTTAATGGTAAGACCGCACATGTAGGAACTTCAATCGGAATCGCTTTTTTTGCGAAGGAAGTGACATCGCCTGACGATCTACTCAAAAATGCTGACGATGCAATGTACAAGGCTAAGGCCGCAGGAAAAAACACTTACCGTTTCTCGGATTGATATTCCTTTTGCCTGCCAACTCCCTTATCAAGCCACTCTCCCTAGACCAACGCTAGCTAACTGACAAATGAGCCCGCACTCATTTGACCGTCAGCTTTTCATGTTTTGTACCATTATGGGACCGTCGTGACCTTGCTTTTGCTCTGTACCTGCGGTAGCTTTAGTTCCAGTTGGGCTACAAAAATATCAAGTTGTTTTTTAAGCTGCTTGAGTAGTGCATCGATTTGACTTTGCGTTTGACGCTCCTTTATCGCGGTCTCGATCTTTTCCGCCAACTGTTGCAAATCGGTAGCGCTAATGCTCGCGGATCCGCCTTTTAACGTGTGAGCAAGTCGTTCTGCAACGTCCCATTGGTTTTCATCTAGCGCCTTACGTATTGTCTCTGTTACGGATTTTTGCCCTGACACGAATTTGCGCAGCATTGATAGGTAGAGAGGCTTTTTGCCGAGTACGCGACGCAGGCCGTTGGCAACATCCAGTCCTTCGATGCCGGACGGCAATTCGATGTCTTGCGGTATTGGAGATTTTTCTTTTTCAGCGGAGGGAGGAACATGACGTGGTTTGGCCCATTTCAGCAGTGTCTTCCACAAATCTTCCGGTTCAATTGGTTTGGCAATGTGGTCATTCATGCCGGCAGCCATGCAACGATCACG
The DNA here is from genome assembly GCA_903913145.1 of uncultured Gallionellaceae bacterium. Taxonomy (GTDB): domain Bacteria; phylum Pseudomonadota; class Gammaproteobacteria; order Burkholderiales; family Gallionellaceae; genus PALSA-1006. The sequence goes on from CAIWKC010000084.1 coordinate 34,745, forward strand.
ATCGCTTTGCATGGAGTTGGCTGTCATGGCAACTACCGGAAGATCATTGAATCTAGCGTCTTTGCGAATCTCTTGTGTCGCCATCACACCGTCCATCACAGGCATCTGCATATCCATCAACACAATGTCGTAATCGGACGTCCTTATTTTGTCCAGAGCGATTTGTCCGTTCTCGGCAAGGTCAACATTGAATCCGGCATCACGCAACAATTCCAAACCGACTTCCTGATTCAAATCATTGTCCTCGACGAGAAGAATACGAGCGCCCTTGATGTTAGCCAATTCGTTGAACGTATCTGTTGTTTTGTCGGGACCATGTTTTTTTTCTACGACACCGCCCAGGACGCGAACTACCCCATCAAATAACACCGACGCTGTTACCGGTTTGATCAGTACGTCTGCTATGCCCGCCTTCTCTGCCTCTTTAATTATTTCTTCACTGCCATAAGCTGTCACCATGATCATGTGCGGAATGATGTTATGTGAACGTTTTCTTAGACGACTGGATGTTTCAATGCCGTCCATGTCAGGCATTAACCAATCAAGAAACACAATATCGTAAGGTTTACCCTGAGCTTCAGCGATATCTGCAGCGGCGATGGCAGCTTGCCCTGATTCAGCCTGATCAACGTTGAAACTCATGTTATTGAGCATGACGCACAGAACCTGTCGAGCATTTTCGTTGTCGTCTACAACGAGTACGCGTTTTCCTTGAAAGTCACTTGCCAATGCTAACTTTCGCGCAACTCCAACGCCTTTGCCAAGTCTTGCCGTGAACCAGAATGTGCTGCCCATGCCGAATTCACTTTTTACACCCACCTCACCACCCATTAACTCAGCCAGTTTTTTTGCAATGACCAAACCCAGACCAGTGCCGCCAAATTTTCGGGTCGTTGAGGCATCTGCCTGAGAAAAGTTCTGGAATAATCTGCTTATCTGTTCTTCTGTCAAACCAATACCGGTATCACGTACAGAGCAGTACAACAGCACTTCATTTTCGGATTCTTCTTTGGGGGAGATGGAAATAACAATCTCACCTTTATCAGTAAATTTGACTGCATTGTTGCAATAGTTGATTAGAACCTGCCCAAACCTGAGGGAGTCTCCAATCAAAACGGAGGGTACGTTTTTGCCTATGTTGAAAACGAGTTCGATCTGCTTGTTAGAAGCTTTGTCTGCAATTAAATCTGATATATTCTCAATTACTTTCTCAAGTTCAAATTCTGTATGCTCAACGGAAAGCTTCCCTGCTTCAATTTTGGACAGATCAAGAATGTCGTTGATGATGCCGAGCAAGTGGCGGCTGGAACCTTTGATTTTGTAAATGTAGTCGCGTTGGCGAGGGGTCAAATCTGTCTTGAGTGCCAAATAGGACATGCCGATAATTGCATTCATCGGCGTACGAATTTCGTGACTCATATTGGCCAGAAAATCTGATTTGGCAAGGTTGGCAACCTCGGCAGTCGACTTGGCAATTTCAAGTTCGGTATTTTTCTCTTGCAACAATCGATCAAGCCGTTTACGTTCGGTGATATCTCTGAAAATGACGGCAATCTTGTAGCTTCCTAATTCGCCGATCCGAAAGACGTAAAGGTCGTACCAGTGCTTTCCGAAATAGTCGGTCTCGCTCTGAAAACGGTTTGGCTCACCAGTCCGAGCGACATCGCCGTAAATTTTGAACCAATACGGTTCCAAATTTGGGACAAGCTCTGAAACACGTTTCCCGATGGCGTTGGTTGCTCCATTCTGTTTCTCGAAAGCAGGATTTGTTTCCAGAAAGACCCAGTCGATCAGGTTTTCGTGCTCGTCATAAATCATCTCGAGGATGCATAAACCTTCATCAGTTAAATTGAAAATCGAGTGATAACGCTCCTTGCTCGAGCTCAATTCAGCAATCAACCTCTGTTGGCTGTCTGCCTTGTCCTCTGCGGTTTCGAGACGTTCTTTTAATTCTGCGTATGATGGCTCAGTCATTTGAGATTGCTCATGTGGAATTAGCAGTTAAACAATAAAGGCTATGAAAAATGACTTTTCTCCATCATTCATAAAAACATTGTATTGTTGCTTTTGCTATAGATAGGTACGCTGACCAACATAAAAAACGATTGGCCGCACTATTTAGTGCAAGAAAGCCAACGTCCGGTTCGCGGCAACGAATACGTTACGAACAATGACCAAATGGGATATTTGAATCATTCACCATAAATTCAAAGATATCTAACTTCCAATATGCTCGCCAAATAAAAAACAAAACGCAACTTCATTAAAATACTGGATAATTTGTAACAATGACTTTTAGGTTGGGGCATATGGGATAACAGCCACCTGACTAAGGCAGCAAGTTGCCAAGTCATGGGTAATCGCATATACCTCTGCGAAATTTAAAAAATCGAATATTTAAAGGTGTTAAGCTCGTTTTACGATTAACGACGGAGTGCAGTAATGTCAGATTTTAGATTCAGCGTGTCGAAGCTCATTACATTGGTGTTTTTTATGCTGCCGTTTGTCGCGCATGCTGCCGCGACCGACAAACTGAAAGCATTCGTCTCTGCCACGCATTCTGCGCAAGCGAATTTTACGCAAGAACTGCTCGACAAAAACGGCAAGCGTATTCAATTTGTCTCGGGCATGATGCAGTTCGAAAGACCGGGAAAATTTCGTTGGGAATATCAAAAGCCTTATGAGCAAATTATCGTTGGTGATGGTAAAAAGTTCTGGTTATATGATGTCGACCTGAATCAGGTGACGGTGAAAAAACTGGATGCAGCGCTGGGTAGCAGTCCTGCTGCGCTACTTTCCGGTAGCAACGAAATTGAGCACGGTTTCAACCTCACTGACCAGGGAATGAAAGATGAGCTCGACTGGCTGCAAGCAGTACCCAAAACAACCGAGACTACTTTCTCAAAAATTCTCATGGCTTTTAACGCGAAGTCAGAGTTGGTTGTGATGGAGTTGCATGATACTTTTGGCCACAGAACAGTGTTGCGTTTCTCGGCGCTAAAAAACAATCCGTCGTTGTCGGCGCAACAGTTTAAATTTGTTCCGCCACAAGGAGCCGATGTACTCGGTGAGTGATTCCCATGAGTAGCGCAGATTTGTTCTCCCCTAATCATCCTGCTGCACCGCTCGCTGAACGTCTGCGCCCAAAACATTTCGACGAGGTGATCGGTCAGTCGCATTTGTTGGGTGAGGGTAAGCCACTGCGTTTGGCATTTCAATCTGGAAAATTGCATTCTATGATTTTGTGGGGGCCGCCGGGTGTCGGCAAGACTACGCTGGCGAGGCTAATGGCATCAGCGTTCGATGCAGAATTTGTGCCGTTATCGGCAGTGTTGTCCGGAGTGAAAGACATTCGCGAAGCCATTGCGCAAGCAGAGCGAACTTTGCAACAAAATGGTCGTCACACTATATTGTTCGTGGACGAAGTACATCGTTTCAATAAATCACAGCAAGATGCGTTCCTGCCTTTCGTCGAGCAGGGTTTGGTTACTTTTATTGGTGCGACGACTGAAAATCCATCGTTCGAGTTGAACAACGCTTTGCTTTCTCGTGCGCAGGTGTATGTATTGCAATCGCTGTCTACAGCCGAAATGGAACAGTTGTTACGGCGGGCGCAGCAAACCGTATTGCAGGGTATTTCAATTGATGCGGCAGCTCAGGACCGTATCATTGGCTATGCCGACGGCGATGCGCGTCGTTTGTTCAATGTGTTGGAGCAATTGCAGACCGCCGCACAAGCCGCAGGGGTGAGCGAAGTAGATGCCGCTTTTCTGGATAACACACTTGCGCAAAAATTACGTCGCTTTGATAAAGGCGGCGAAGCGTTTTATGACCAAATCTCCGCGCTGCACAAATCAGTGCGCGGCTCCAATCCGGACGCAGCCTTGTACTGGTTTGTGCGTATGCTGGATGGGGGTGCCGACCCACGCTATCTGGCACGGCGTATCGTACGTATGGCGTGGGAAGACATCGGCCTTGCCGATCCGCGCGCTATCCAATTAACCAATGATGCCGCCCAAACCTATGAACGCCTCGGTTCGCCCGAGGGAGAATTGGCCTTGGCACAAGCGGTCATATATTTAGCTGTTGCAGCTAAGTCGAATGCGGGCTACGTCGCGTATAATGCCGCCCGCGCCTTCGTCAGTCAGGACGGCTCGCGTGAAGTACCTTTGCATTTGCGCAACGCGCCGACCAAGCTGATGAAAGAGTTGGACTACGGCAAAGATTACCGTTACGCACACAACGAGGCAGGGGGCTACGCGGCAGGAGAGAATTATTTTCCTGAGGGAATGCAGGATGTGAGTTTTTACCAGCCGACAGAGAGAGGGCTGGAAGCAAAGATTTCAGAGAAGTTGGCGCATTTGCGTGAACTGGATGCAAAGGCTAAAAAATAAAATGTAGGGTGGGTTGGCGTAGCGTAACCCGCCGTTTTGATCGATGGGTAGCTTTGCATAGCCATCTGACTAAGCTGTCAAAATCGACAGCAAGTCATTGGTTATCATTTCACTACACTCATCCTACGCAAAGTGGCGTAGTTTTTTTCAGAGGTTTTCATGTTAGACATACAAACATTACGTAATGACTTGTTAGCTGTAGCGGCTCGTTTGGCAACACGCGGTTATGTGCTCGATACGGCGAAATTTGAGCAATTGGAAGCGGAACGCAAAACCATTCAGACGCGCACGCAAGAACTGCAAGCCAAGCGCAATGCTTCTTCCAAATTAATCGGACAAGCCAAGGCCAAGGGCGAAGATGTGTCGGTGATTATGGCGGAAGTGGGGGCATTGGGCGAAGAGTTAAAACAACTCGAAGTTAAATTGCCACAAGTGTTGCAAGACATGGATGCGTTTTTGGCTGTCATACCGAACACGCCACACGAAAGTGTACCCGTAGGTAAGTCTGAAGCAGATAACCTGGAAATACGCAAAGTGGGTGACATTCCGAAATTCCCTTTCGAGGTTAAGGACCATGTCAGCATTGGTGAAGGCTTGGGCGGTTTGGATTTTGAAACGGCGACTAAAATAGCAGGTGCCCGTTTCTCATTACTGAAAGGCCCACTGGCAAGGTTGCACCGCGCTCTTGCCCAATTCATGCTGGATACCCACACCGAGAAACACGGTTACACAGAGACCTATGTTCCTTACATGGTTAATGCGGAGTCAATGCGCGGCACAGGCCAGTTGCCGAAATTCGAAGAGGATTTGTTCCGTGTGCCTCGCGTGATGGGAGATGAGGGAGAAAAGAATTTCTACCTGATCCCGACGGCAGAAGTTCCCGTTACCAACATGGTGCGCGACGAGATCGTGCCTTTGGAGAAACTCCCGATGAAGTTTGTGGCACATACACCTTGCTTCCGCAGCGAGGCCGGATCTTATGGTCGCGACACACGCGGAATGATTCGTCAGCACCAATTCGACAAGGTGGAATTGGTACAAATGGTGCATCCTGACAAGTCTTACGAGATGCTGGAAGAGTTGCTTGGACACGCCGAAACGATTCTGAAGAAATTGGTGCTTCCTTACCGAGTGGTGAAATTGTGTACCGGTGATATGGGTTTCTCAGCCTCCACTACATATGATATTGAAGTGTGGTTGCCAGCGCAGAACACCTATCGCGAAATTTCTTCCTGCTCCAACTTCGAGGCGTTTCAGGCGCGTCGCATGCAAGCGCGTTTCCGCAATGCTCAAGGCAAGCCTGAGTTGTTGCATACTTTGAATGGCTCAGGGTTGGCGGTAGGACGCACCTTGGTTGCAGTTTTGGAAAATTACCAGCAAGCCGATGGCAGCGTAGATGTGCCGGAAGTTTTGCGCCCCTATATGGGTGGCATAACTGCCATTAATGCAAGTTAGTAGAATGAAGATGACTGGGTTGTAAACCAAAATAGGGAGTAGCTGGCAAGCGCTGCATATTTTCAGGCGCCAGTCGATTAAGCATGTCGTAGTAAAGGCGCACGGTTTCGACCAAGATTACCGCTTCTCCGCCCCGTGCGTGCCCATGTTTTGCCTGCTCAAAATAAGCCGGACGGGAAAGCAAAGGCATGACCTTTTTCACGTCTGACCACACATCAGGATTCAAATTGGATTTTACCGCTAAAACCCGTGCGTCTTCCAAATGTCCCATCCCCTGATTGTAAGCCGCCAGCGCCATCCAGGTGCGTTCATTGTCGTCCATACGATCCGGTAAAGCCTCCTTGAGCAATTGCAGGTATTTCGCGCCTGCGATGATGCTGGCACGAGCATCAAGACGGTCATCCAGTTGCATGCGATCCGCTGTATCTTCTGTCAACATCATCACTCCCCGCACATTGGTGTATGACGTTGCAAGCGGATCCCAGTGAGATTCCTGATAAGCCAGTGCAGCGAGCAATTGCCACTCTATACCCGTTAAAGCAGAAGCCTCTTCGAACCAGCGCTTAAAGCGGGGTAATACGCTGCGTGCTTTGCTCACAAAAGCGACGGCATCCACAGCTTCCAATCTTTCATTGTGGCCATAATGGCGGTCTATTAAGACAGCCAGGTTGCCATCTTTTTTGACGGAAGTTATAAAATCATCGGCAGTATGAAATAGTTCCGCATCAGCATCGCCAGCAAATGCCCAAGCCAGTCGGGATTGAGTGTTTAAATCGAAAGCATCGCCCAGTACCGGATAAAAATTGCGTGCGCTTGCGAGTTGTTCTTCGTTTACCACGGTGCAATCAATTGTGCCTTCAGCCACTTCTTTAAGTAATCCGGAAATTGTAAATTGATGCCAAGCTTCCCAATGAAGATTGGGCTGATGCTCTGTAATGGCGCGAAGCGCATTTTCTTGTGCCGATTCTGCGACTACCACGAGTGAACGTTTAGCAAGATTGTCGAGAGTTTTTGGTGGTTTGTCTTTACACACGACTTGCTCGCTCAATGTTTGATACGACGATCCAAAGCGAAGTATCGATTCGGCATTGCCACGCAACCCCGCAGCAGCCATATGTACTTTATGGGAAGCCAAAGCATGGGTAATCTGGTCGTAATCCATCGGCACTGGCTTTACTTTTACGTGCAAGCGCTGTGCGAACAAGGTTACCAGTTCCAATTCAAACTTGGCATCATCATCTGAGCCGTCGGGTGGGAGTGCCACATACAACTCACCTTTGTGCCAGTCGGGTGCGGTCCAGGTTTCGGCAATACTCACCCATAGGAATAAACCCACGATAAAAAGAATGACAATTTCCCAAGTGAACACTTTTCTCATGGAAACATTCTGCCCGATTTTTAACTCTTACTGGTAAAATGCGCGCCGTCTCGCCCCAAGCGGGGCTTCGGAGAGGTGGCAGAGTGGTTGATTGTACTTGACTCGAAATCAAGCGTACCGAAAGGTATCGGGGGTTCGAATCCCCCCCTCTCCGCCAGAGCGCCTAAGCTCTTGAATTGATTTATAGCTGCATGTTTTTTCGTAGGTTTTCCTTGTTTGCTACAAGAGAGTGCTACAAACACTCGCTACTTACGGAAGCATCATGTCACGCCAAATACCCTACATGAAACGCCGAGGCTTCGGGTTCACTTTTCGTATTTCAGTGCCGTTCGACCTTCGTTCTCGTATCGGGACTAGTGAAATCACTAAAGCACTTCACACATCAAACAAAAAGCTAGCCGAACCAATGGTGTTAGTATTCGCCGCACGTGCCAAGCATTTGTTTGGTGAACTAAGGTCAAACATGACAACAGCATCAGATAGCGACGATGACAAACGCGCAGTCATGGACTTCGATAAGTTACAAAAGCACATGGTCAATGTTAAACATAGATTGAATATCGATGACCTCACGTTGCAACATGAGGATGAACTGTTGGCTCAACGCCGTCTGCACAAGCAGGAACTAGAAACAACCAAGCTAAAAGCCGAGAATGAAGTGTTGCGGCAATTATTGGCAGGCAACCGCGATCTACATTCCACATCATCATCTGCTACTGTTAGCCCGCTAACGGAGCCAGCTAAGTCTGCTGCGCCTATGCTCAAAACAGTTATTGATAGTTTCTTGAGCAAGTATCAACAGGATAAAAAGCCTGCTATGTTCAAGAAACACAAGCCAGTCTTAACGATGCTAATTGAAGTTATTGGCGACAAACCTATTAATGAACTCAAACAGGCAGATATTAATGACTTCTTTGAGCTGTTGGGCAACTTGCCACCACGTTGGAGTGATGAATGTCGTAAGCGAAAGCTAAATATTAGGGAGCTTGCTTGTTTGGATCATCCTGAAACGCTTGGACCAAAGAGTTTTGACGATACATATATCGCCTGTGTACGACCATTTCTTAAGGCTGCGAAGAAGGATTGGCAGGATCAAGGTTTTCCTTTGGGCCTAACTACCGAAGGCATTGAATATTTGGGTGACAGAGAAGAGGGAGAAAGCAAGCAACGTGCTCTTTATCCGCTGGAGTTGAAACGCCTATTTGAAGGTGAGGAAATGAAAGTGTTTGCCAATGACAAGGAACAAGCTCATCGCTTCTCCTTTGATCACGTCAACTTTGACGCGGGAAGAATATGACACAGCTCTGCGTGCAATGGGTACCAATGAGTTCAAGGTCGGTTTTCTTCCTTACTCTATTGTCGATGGCTGGCAACAACTGCTAAAGGATTTTGCGTACTGGAGGGCTGATAAGGCAGCAGCAGAATTCGCAACTTCAAAAACAGATCATGATTGGCTTGCCAACGATCGTCGACTTCGAGAGTCGATCATCATTCGAGATCTGGGATACTGGAGTCATTTTGTTGGTGACGCAAGTCAGCCGCATCACGTATCTATTCACTATGATGGCTGGGGTGATTTCCCGAACCCGCAAGGGTTTTCGAAAACAAAAGGATTTCATGCTGCATTCGAAGGGGAGTATGTCGCCCAATATGTTAAGGCAGAAGACATATACAAGAAACTAAAACCCATTCAACACTGGGATTCAACAATTCAAATACGCACCCTTTCCTATTTGAAAGAATCCTATTCACAAGTTGTGCCTTTGTTTGAACTGGAGAAAGCCGGTAAATTTGCTACAAATACTTTGGAAGGGGTAGATTTCACTACTCAAAGACTTGCAGCGGGAGTGTCTGAACTAAGGGACATGATATTAGAAGCTTGGCGTAGAAGTGCTGATGCATCAGTGGGCTATCCTGCAATCTCAGTGAAAGATGTTGAGTCAGGCAAAGTGAATCCGATTCGGCAAATGCGCGGTATTGATTGATTTTCCTTGTAGCCAAGGTTTGTTTGACCAAATCAAGTTATCCATGCCGATTAGCTTTTTAGCATTTGCCATTTGAGCAGGATAAAATTTAGCAACTAACTGTTAATGCGTACGTTCTAATGACTTCCGACGATCTTCAAGATTACTTATGTTTTCCAATTCAAGCTTTAAGCTCGGAGCATTCAAATTTTTAAGTGAAAGACTTGCAAATATAGATATGCGCCAATTGATTTGGGTAAATGTTTTTAGAAAAGCCTTCTGTTTCTCGGCGATGCCCCC
>CAIWKC010000085.1 GCA_903913145.1 uncultured Gallionellaceae bacterium
ACTGTGCCGAGCGATGTTGACTCATATTTATATAAACTAATAAATTGCAATCTGTTACAAACGGTAAATATTTAATTCATTCGTGGTTAGGAAGATTTGAAAATACAAAGCCAGTAATGCACTAACCGCGAACGAATCAAATGAACGTCTACCTGCGTTTAATCACAATCATCATGTGTAGTACAAGCAATTGTGTTGGGCAAAGTAAAATCGGCAATAGTTATGCTCAAATTTCCAGCAGCCTGTGTGCCACTCAGCCATGCAACTGGGCATAAAAGAGGTCCAGTGCCTGTACATACCGGATCGCCCGTTTGAGCTATTACTGAAGCCGCTGTAGGCGTTACCTTGGTTACGGCGTAGGCTGCAGACCAGGCCGACTTGACCATACCCAAAACAGCTTTGTTCGCCGATTTATTTGCTGCATCGGTAACGTTGGCCATTTTTATTACTGCCACTGCCGACAAGATACCGATGATCACGATCACGATGATCAGTTCGACCAAGGTGAAACCGGACTGTTTGCCTGAACTATATTTTGAAAGCTTTTTCATGATGTTCTCCTAATTAATAACGACTAAAATTAAACACAACTGCTCAACAAACACTGCTATTTGCTACTTTGATTCGATTGACGCATTACTTTGAGTTGCTGCTCTGCAAACTGCACGACTTCATTTGATAGTTCTCCGGTATCGATCGCTCTCTGAAAGGCTTCGGCGGCATCACTCTTTTTGTCCGTTGCCTGCAAAGACACACCCACGCCAATCAGCCAATTGGGCATCGAGGGATTACTGCGCAACGCGGTGATGTAATGTTGTATCGCTTCAGGGTGACGTCCCTGGTTTTGCAAGAGGCCGGCCAGAAATGCGTGATATTCAGCATCATCTCCGGCATTCGCCAAGCCTTGTTCCATGGTTGCTATTGCTTCGTCTTTTTTGCCTTGGGTAAACTGCAGGTGCGCCAGTGCCAAGTTGAAACCACTATGTTTAGGTGCTGATTTAAGACCCTCGCGCAATAAAGTTTCGGCCTCTGTATCGTTACCCGAGTCGGCCAGCAAATTTGCCAATAGTTGGCGTGCGTTACGGTTGGCTGCATTCGCCGCAAGAGACTTTCTGAGTGCCTGCTGTGCTTCCGCAGCTCGCGACTGCTGAATGAACGAAATGGCTTGCATGTACAAATTGTCTGATTGCTGCTGCGGACTGATGACCTTGAACGATGAGGGTGTTGACGTTGCGCTGTCAGCACTTAAAGCTTTTTCAGTGACTTGATTGACAACAGGTTTATGAGTCCGTTTTCCAACCACCGATTTTTTGAACGTCGGCATTTCAGTTTTATTGGCTGAGTCTTGATGCGCAAGCGTTGCACCCTGAGGAAGTGCTGAAGACTTTGATGCGGTTTCTGCTACGGCAATAATTGAAGAAACCGGAGAAGTCATCAAGGGTCTATTAATCGCAACAAGATCTTTTTTTACCGATGGCGAATTGGCAATTGGAAAGTTTATGGCTGGAGCGACAGGCGGGTGTGCTCCCGAATTATGATATTGGCTCCATATCACCAAGCCAGCGATAATCACGCCCGCTACTAGCATCACAGCAGTAATCGGGCGAATCGATCCGGCTCGGGTTGATCGGGAGTGATGCAAGTTTCCAGCAGGTGGCTGGGGTATCCTTTCGGTTCCTTGTCGATTTTCGATGTCGTTTAACATCTTGTTGAGCAGACTCATTTGATATACACCCATCCAAAACTACAGGCAGCTACGAAGAAAAAAAGATAACTCAACCTTCCTGAAATACGTGGCATGCGCATAGAAGCTGTGTCATTTGCAGCCGCGATAACGTCCAACGCACCGACCGATTTATTCCCTTTGCCAAAAGCAGACAGCATCGCTTTATGTGAGATGACATTCACCAATCTTGGCACGCGTTTTGTCCAGAGGTGAATCATCCACAAGGCCATAGGAGTAAACAGAGCGTCACCGCGATATCCGGCAACTTCCAAGCGATGATTAATATAGTGAGCTAGCTCGTTGCCTGACATCGGGCTCAGACAATAATCAAAAGTGATACGCTGTTTGAGTTGACGCACCGAGGGGTGATTGAGTTTTATGTCCAACTCAGGCTGCCCGAAAATGATCACTTGCAGCAGCTTTCTTTTTTCGGTTTCCATATTGGTCAGCAAGCGCAAAGCCTCAAGGGTTTCAATCGGCATAGCCTGAGCTTCGTCGAGACAGATCACTGCGCGCTGACCACTGCGGGCGATGTCCAGAAGTCTCAGCGTGAGAGCTCTGAGTAATTGATGCTGATTCGGAAGATTATTTTGATCGACCTCCACGCCAAGCTCGGAGGCCAATTCCAAAAATAATGAAATGGGATCAAGGTACGGGTTGGGGATATAGGCCACTTTACAATCCTGTTCAAGATCGGCAATGAGCATGCGGCACAATAAGGTCTTGCCTGTGCCAACTTCACCGGTGATTTTGATGAAACCTTCACCGGTACGGGCCGCGATCAATAAGGTGGTTAACGCTTCATCCGCACCGCCGGAAGAGAAATAGAAACTCGTATCCGGCGTAATGCCGAAGGGGAATTCTCTAACTCCGAAATGGGCAAGATATAATTCTTTTACGTTAAAAGCCTGAGTGTACATTTGGGTTACCTAATGACGCGCCGATTAAGTCTGTTTCCCCCTTCTTGCTTGGGGTGAGGGTTATCATTCAACAAGCTTCCCTCACCCTAACCCTCTGGGTAAAACAACTAGCCATTCGACTAGGCTGCAAAAGACTGCAGCCAAGTCGCTGGTTATTCCCGAGGGAGAGGGAACTTAATTTGGTGTTTCCTAATTTATTTACTTTTGGTTGGAGTCTGTTTACCCGCATTAAAACTTTCGATTCTGCTTTCTGTCGCGGCGATATCATCGGTCCAGGTACTGTCGCTTTTCACCACGGTCGGTTTTAGCAAAATAACTAATTCACGTTTGATCTTGCTTTGCGCGCCATTGCTAAACAGAGCACCCAAGAGCGGTATATCGCCCATACCGGGAATCTTTGAGCGGATATCATCGACGCTCTCTGTCATCAAGCCGCCGATCACAATTACCTGACCATCATTGGTTTTGACCACATTGTCAGTCTCGTTGATGCTGTTAACAGCAAACGGCAAGCTTCTATCTCCTGATGTTCCGATGATGGCCAACTTGTCTTTCATGGTGATGCTGTTGACCATAGAGTGCACATGCAAGGTGATGTTGCCCATATCATCGATCTGCGGCGTTACATCGAGGGCAATGCCGGAAAAGAACGGCTGATAGGTGATCGTAGGATTGCTGATTGTGGCTGGAGATGCTGCTGTGGCGGCAACAATAGAACCACCAGTTGCATTAGTGACAAATGGTTCTTCGCTTCCAACCTTGATGACTGCCTTTTGATTGTTCAGCGTCGCGATGCGTGGGCTTGAGAGCACATGCACGTTGCCCTGGGTTTCCATGAAATTGATCATCGCCATGAAATTATTGTTTTGCGCAGCCATGGTCAACCCGGATGTCGCAGGACTCCCGCTAAACAATCCGCCCAGTGATGTTCCGGGAGTAACTGAGCCACCCAAAGTCGCACCACTTGCAGTCGAATTGATTGTCGACGTATTTGCTCCCACAGAAAAATTATGCTGCGCGTTATTGTTGAAAGCCGCCCAGTTGATTCCCTGCTGAGAGGCCTTGTTCAATTGCACATCAATTATTTTGGCTTCAATGATGACTTGGCGTTCAATGTTCAACTGCATCGAATGCAGCATTTTCGCAATGATGCGGTGTTCATTCGGCATACCTCTGACCAAAATGGTTCCGCTCATTTGATTGATCGATATGGCTCTGCCGTCTGCGCAACCATCCACACCGCGTTGACGTTCACTCGATAGCGAGTCTCCCGAAAATGTGACATCGGCACGACTGGCGCTTGCAGAGCCACTTGAACTTGAACTCGAACTTGAAGATTGTGAGCCGCCGGCTGCGCGTTGAGCCATGTTTTTAGGGATCTGGCATCCGAGAGAAGTGCGTAAAGAATCTTCGACTTCGCCCCACAAGTCTGATTTTGATATTGAACTCAAGGCACTAGCTTGGACTGAGGAGTAACTCGCGCTCGAACCGGAATTGGAGCCACTTGTTCCAGTTGAGGAAGTTGAGTTTGGCGTCGCTCCGCCGATCACTTGCAAGTCACTCACGCCGCGCCGCTGACCAATAATGTAATTGACTTGATAAAGTTGAGTCTGCAATTCCGGTTGCTGCACGTAGATCCGGTTTTCCTCGATTTTGTAGTCGTACCCGAAAATGTCCCGGATCGTATCAAGCGCTTTGAAAACGGTGACATCTTTTAGATTGAGCGTTACTTTCTCGACTGGGGCAGGAAGTGGTTGCGAGTTGGCAGACCCAACTACAAGAGGCACTGGAACAGTATTTTTCGGTTTCAATATAATGCTGTAAGGCGTATCGGTGACGATACCCATCAGCACCTGATCGATGGGGGTGTCTTTTACGACCAGATCAAAGCGCTGCTCAAGTTGCTTGCTGGATATTTTCGGTATGCCCAACTTTGCCGGTGGCAACAGTAAACTGGTGACTGCTTCAGGCATCTGCACTTGAGGAACTTTTTCCTTGGGAACTGAAGCCTGCTTGAGTTCCTGATTGATCTTATCCAGCGTACTGGTATCACGCGGTGGATAGGACGACGAGCAAGCTGCAAGACTCACCGTGATCCAGCAAACAAAGAGTTTGATCTTCATTTTTTCATTCTTGTCGTTGAGTTTCATTCTTGGCTCCCATCCTTATTCACGATGATTTTGATCTTCGATGACATCTGCTCATTTGTTCTTTGTGAAGCTGATGTGATCACTCTTTTTTCAACTGTAGGGGTCAGTTTTAGTGACTTCGATGCATCTTGCATCAACACTTTCTCTGACTTGATGGATAAAATTTTTGATCCGTTAAAGTGATCTCCAATTTTGTAAACACGACCATCAATAATGACCAATGTTCTCGATTGACTGAGCAGGACCATTTGCATATCGGGTGAGGAATACATATTGGCAAAGTAGTTTTCGCCTTTTCCATCTGATTGCATCGCAAGCCAAGCCGCTGACGGAAGCGTGGGATCCGAGAGGGAATCCGCGACTGCGCCAGGATTAATCGCCAGCACAAGCAAGGGAGCAAATACAAACGACTCTAAAAATAGTTTTCGCAATTTAGGCATGATCGTCTTAACGTAAGGGAGTGCTGGCCTGATCACTCAAGGAATAGATAACCAAACTGAGTACTGAGACCGGATAGGCTGACACATCAAGCTTTGCCTCTGCCCAGAACAAACTCTTTGGATACTTTTGCAAATGTTCCATGTAAGAAAGAAGCGTCATGTAATCGCCTCGCACGCTCACTTCGACACCATGCTTATAGAGCGGCTTCTGCGTGTCACTTCCCGCAACTTTGTTTTCCATAGCAAAAAGCTGGGCCACCGGCAGTGTCTTGATAGCTACCAGGGTCAAACCGGGATTAACATTCAACAATTGCTGCAGTAGTTGTCCCACTTCCGAATTAGTAACGCCTGCAGGACCATAAAATGCATTCACTTCGGCAATTTGTTTTTTTAGGTTCTCAAGCGTGGTTCTTTCCGACGAGGTATTGTTGTTTGACTTTGCAGCCTCAAGTTCCAGCACAGCCAATGCGGCTTTATGCTCCTTGTCCATAAGATGTAGCGCGATTATTTTCTTTTGCTGCGGGACAAGAAGGGTGAAATCTACAATCAAGTATGCAGCGACTGAGATCAACGCCACGATTAACAGGCGCTCTACCAACTTCAATCGGGCAAATCCGGCAATCGCATTTTCGAGATAATTCATCGTCTGAATACCTGAGTGTCAATACAAATTGAAATTCACTGCCGCAAGCTGGGGTCTTTTATCACCCTGCCTGGCAACGAATTCGGAGGTTAATTCCAATGAAGTAAATTGCACGCCGTAAGGCGCAAACTGGTCATTCAATTTGTGGGAGTAGCGCAGCACGGCTTCTTTTTCCATGGTGCGGCCACTGAGACGAACGGCTTTCCCTCCCTTGTCAATGGCAATGCTGTTGAGCCAGACACCCTCTCTGGAAAGACCGGCCAACAATGAAAAATGTTGCGCGTATCCTTGTGGATTACCCAGCGTTTCTGCCATGGCTAATATTTTTTGCGCAACATCCGACTGTGACTTGAGCGCAGTGATTTCCGTTTCCAGATCGGGTTCCGATTTCTTGGCGGCGCTCAGCAAACTGTCCTTTGCATCTCGCAACTGTAGTGCACTGGCTGCCTCAATTGATCTCTCAGAGACGACCTCTCTCTGGTTTATTCCCCACATTCCTACTAACGCCAGCGCTACTATTCCCAGTACTGCCATTTCTGTTTTTACGAAATACATTCCGCTTCTTGCCTGAATAGACTCTAGATTGAGTTGTTCACTCGATGTCATGAACCTCAAAGCAGCACCTAGTGCAGAGAAATAGTCGGCCTGATTTTCTTGTTGAGTTAATTCAGGGATGTTGGATATATCAAATATCGAAGCAATATCGAGCTTCTCAACAGGCAAGGGTAATTGCCTGGTAATTGAATCAATCGAATCAAGTTCGCCGCGCGCCGGTGCCAACAAGAGGCGATCAATGTTAATGAATGTGAGTGTGCGGCTAACAAAATCCAATGAACGGTGCACCTGTTGAACAATCCGGTCGCAAGCATGCGTAATAGAATCAGGATCACTGGAAGAAGTTGCAAGCAAAGATTCTTCGACAAAACGATCCAGATATAGCGCACCGTTGCAAGTGACGATGAATTGCACACCGTGATTCCCGATCGAAAGCAAGCCCAAGCCTTTTCCGGCTTTTTCGGCAAGCACTGCAATATTGCGTTGCGCTGTTTCACGCACATCTATCGCCTGCAAGATGATGCCTGCTTTCTGGAATATCGCGCTATACCCTTGAATCATCGCTTTTCTTGCTACAGCGACATACAAAAAGGTTTGTCTGTTGGGCAATTGCTCGGAGGACGGAATCCGCATGATGGCCATACTGGCTTCGTCACTCGGAAAGTCGATCATGCTTCCAATTGACCAACGCACACTTTGCTCAAGCTCGCTGGGTTGCACCGCGGGCTCTGGAACGACAAGAAAGTGGTATGCCTTGCGATCCAGCAACAAGGTCCACGGGCATCCCGGAACCGAAATTATTTTTGAAAGTTCGGTCAAACTGGCTACGTCCATCTGACCGCCCGGAATGAAACCCGATTTGATGACGCAGGGTTTACCACCGGACTCTTTGGGCGCCAAGACGGTTACGCCATACAAACCATCTGGCTCAATATCTACCGCGGTCCAACCGGCATCACTTTTTTCTGTAAGAAAATTTCTCATTTTTGTCGACTTCGAATAAGTTGGACGAGATGAAGCTTGTTTTCGTTAAGTAAGGTGTAGAGAGAGTATCCCTTCGATAAGTAGGGTTTGTTTGTGCGCTGGCGCACTGACCAAAATAGACGGGGAAGGTATTTTTAATTACTAAGTTCTGTGTGTATTTAGTCGTCGAGCCCAGGCCCTTTGAGTTAATTAGATAACAATGAATTGGATTGCGACAGACTTGAATAGATCTATCCATATGCTTGCATCGAATGAATTCAGGTCTCTTTTTTTGCTAACCGGTAATGTTTCGTACAGGGCGGGAATGATTAAAGCCATTTGCCTGCTTTTGCTAGGCACGTGCGGTTGTGCTGCAGTCGTTCCACCGCACACTGGCGCAAAGTCGTTTGACGTACCGGTTGCATGGTCGGTCACTAATGTATCCACTGCTACGGAAGCAAGTTCGCTGACGCAATGGTGGTCACACTTTAACGATACTTTACTTACCAGTTTGGTGACACAAGCATTGCAATCCGGCACCAGTGTAAAAAATGCGCAGGCCGCTTTGCAACAGGCGCGGGCTTTACGTGATGTGTCGGAGGCCAAGCTGTGGCCCAGTATGAATGTTTCCGCGTCAGCAGGCAGGAGCAAGGCTGGTAATAATCCAGCAGTCAACTCATTTGCTACCGGCCTAGATGCAAGCTGGGAGCTCGACATTTTTGGTGCCACTCGCAGTGCGCTGAGCGCCAGCGAGTCGACCGCCCGCGCCAGTGCCGCCAGTTTGGGCGATGTGCAGGTGTCGATTGCCGCGGAGGTGGCACTTGATTACATCGCACTGCGCAGCGCGCAGGCAAGACTCGCGATTGCGGGCGACAACCTGCTTAGCCAGCAGGAGACTTTGCGGATCACGAAGTGGCGTTTGCAAGCTGGTCTGATTTCGTCGCTTGAATACGAGCAGGCGCGCGCTTTAGCCGAACAGACCAGCGCGCTGTTACCAACCTTGCAGAGCAGTATTGAACAGATCATTCATGCGCTTTCGGCGCTGACCGGGAAACCACCCACGACATTGCTTACTTTGTTGAGTGCAGCCAGCCCAATTCCTCAAACTAACGACGACCTTGCCTTGAGCATTCCTGCGGAAACGCTGAGGCAGCGTCCAGATGTGCGTGCAGCCGAATATCAAATCATTGCAGCACAAGCGCGAGTGAAGCAGGCGGATGCTGCGCGAATGCCGAATTTTTCACTCAGTGGTTCGTTCGGTCTTAACTCAGCGACTTTAGGTTCGCTGACTCGAAGTGATTCGGTGGTAAGTACATTGCTGGCGGGAGTGTTGATGCCGGTGTTTGATGGGGGTGCGTTGCGGGCTCAAGTAAGAGCTCAGCAAGCTGCGCTTGATCAGGCGCGTCTTGCTTATCAGGCAACCGTGCTGGCTGCGCTCACTAATGTTGAAGATGCTCTGGTCGCCCTGCGTGGTGACCGCGAACGCTTGTTGAGCCTGCAACTGGCCGCAGAGGCTGCAAGTAATGCCGCGCTGATGGCGCATCAGCGCTACGCTAGTGGACTCGTGGATTTTCAGACCGTGCTGGATACCCAGCGCTCCCAACTCACTACCCAGGATAGTGTCGCCATCGCCAGCAGTGATGTGAGCGCCGATCACGTACGTCTCTTCAAGGCGCTCGGTGGCGGTTGGCGTTCTGACAGTGAAGACATAACGATCACTCCTAAAAACATTGCAGTCCGGACTTCTACACCATGACAACTCTAATTCCTTCTACCGACATTACACAAACACATCCTCAGGCAAACAAAGCCAAAACTGATGATTCAACCAAGACTGACATTGCCACCCTGCTTGCCGAGCCGGCGCCGGTGGCTTGGTATCGCCGTCCTGTGGTGTGGACTGGCGTATCGATTATTCTGTTGCTGGTTGTCGGCATTTGGTACTGGCAGGCAAGTCGTGCCGCGAGTGCGTTGCCAAGTTACACCACTCAGATTGTGGCACGCGGCAATCTCACATTAACGGTCACGGCCAATGGCACCATCCAGCCGACACGTTCGATCAACATCGGCAGCGAACTTTCGGGTACGGTGCTCAAGGTGAATGTCGACGTTAATGATGTAATCAAAAAAGGGCAGGTACTGGTCAAGCTGGACCCTTCCAAGTTACGTGATCAGGTATTGAGATCGCAGGCAGCTTTGGCTGCGGCCAGTGCCAAGGTCGAACAGACCGGAGCCACGATCAAGGAAGCGACGGCGAGCCTGGATCGATTCAAAGAAGTGGCCCGATTATCCGGCGGTAAAGTGCCGTCCAAGTCCGAGCTTGATAGCGGCCAAGCCACGCTGGATCGAGCAAAGGCTGACGACGCCAGCGCGCATGCCGGTGTGAATGACGCGCAAGCAGCTTTATCAACCGACCAGATCAATCTTTCCAAATCATCAATCAGCGCGCCTGTAAATGGCGTGGTGCTCACGCGTAACGTAGACCCGGGCAACGCAGTGGCAGCGTCGTTTCAGGCGGTAACCTTGTTTACGGTGGCTGAAGATTTAACCAAATTGCGCCTCTGGGTCTATGTCGACGAAGCCGATGTGGGCGCAGTGAAGACCGGGCAGGAGGCGACTTTTACGGTCAGTGCTTACCCGACACGCAACTTTCCAGCACGCATCACCCGCGTCGGTTTTGGCTCCACCATTACCGACAACGTCGTCACCTATCTTACCTACCTTGATGTTGATAACACCGATCTTAGTTTGCGACCCGGCATGACGGCGACGGCCACCATATCCGCAGCACAACGAAGCGACGTACTGCTGGTACCCAATACCGCACTGCGCTTCACGCCAACTAGCACACAAGAACAAACGGCAAAAAAGGCAGTTGCGTTGAGCCTATTGCCTAGCATGCCACGCAGTAATACACGCAAATCAGCCGCAGCAAGTGCCAGCACCGCAGCGGCAAAACAGGTCTGGATCATACCGCAAGATGGCAGCGGAATAGCCCTCGCGGTCGCAGTTACGCCAGGGATAAGCGATGGTCGTATGACTGAGATAACCGGTGGTGATTTGAAAGCCGGGATGCGGGTGATCACGGATCAAAAGGTCAGCGCAAAATGAGCGAATTTCTGATCCAACTGAAGGGTATCAAAAAGAAGTATGGTGTCGGCGCATCCGAACTGATGGCCTTGAAAGGCATTGACCTTGACATTATGCCCGGTGAATTTGTAGCAATCATGGGCCCTAGTGGTTCGGGTAAGTCGACTGCGATGAACATACTTGGTTGCCTTGATACGCCCAGTTCAGGTCAGTACCTTTTCAAGGGAGCCCATGTTGAGGCGTTGACGCGAGATCAGCGCGCGCGCTTGCGCCGGCGCTATTTGGGCTTCGTGTTTCAGGGCTTTAACCTGCTGGCGCGAACCTCCGCGCAGGAGAATGTGGAGTTGCCGTTGCTCTACCGGGGCGACGACGCCAAAGTACGCCGGGCGGCGGCTAGCAGGGCTTTGCAGTCAGTGGGTCTCAGTGGGTGGGAGAACCACACGCCCTCCGAATTGTCCGGCGGTCAACAGCAACGCGTGGCCATTGCCCGCGCCATCGTGACCGAGCCTGCTGTAGTGCTGGCCGATGAACCGACCGGAAACCTTGATACCCAGCGTAGCCACGAAATCATGGGACTGCTGGTATCACTGAACAAAGACCATGGCATCACCGTGCTGATGGTGACACACGAGCCTGACATGGCCGCCTACGCGCGGCGCATGGTGCACTTTGTTGACGGCAATATTGCCAAGGATGTGGAGAACCCGCATCCCAACAATGTTGCGTCAGGTGATATTGACTTAACGGAAACCATCTGATGCTATACAGCGTATTCATGCTGGCGTTGCGTTCGGTTCGACGCAATATGCTGCGCTCGTTCCTGACCATCCTTGGTATTGTCATCGGCGTCGCTGCGGTGATCACCATGGTTACGCTAGGCAATGGCGCAACGCAGGCGATCAAGACACAGATATCCAGTCTTGGAACAAATTTGCTGATGGTAAACCCCGGGCAACGCGGTCCGGGCGGGAGTGGTGGAGGCGGTGGCGGCGTGCCGCACTTTACCGCAGCAGATGCGCTCGCCATTCAAGCTGAGATCGGTGGCGTTGTTGCTGTGGCACCGCTGGGTCGCGCCAGTGTCACCGTTGTGGCCAATGGCCGCAACTGGGCCACCAGCGTCAGTGGTAGCACTAACGATTGGTTCGAGACCGGCAACTGGAAGCTGGCCAATGGGCGTATTTTCGAACTCGAAGAGCAAGTCGCAGGTTCAGCCGTCTGCGTCATCGGTGAAACCGTAAGGCGCGAAATTTACGGCGGTACAGAGGGACTAACTGGCCTTGGCAAGTTGCTGCGCGTCAAACAGTTCTCATGCGAAGTCGTCGGCATTCTCGCCGCCAAAGGTCAAGGGGGCATGGGCGACCAGGATGATCTGGTAGTCGTACCGCTGCAGACGCTTCAGCGGCGTATCACAGGCAGTCGCAAGGTGGACGTGCTGATGGTGTCCATGCAAGACGGCGCCGATAGCGTGCCGCTTAAGGCGAGTCTGCGTCAGCTGATGCGCGAACGGCGCAAGCTTGCCGAGGCCGACGACGATAATTTCAATATTTTTGACACACAACAACTGGCCGAGACCCTTTCCAGCACGACGAAAGTGTTGACCACTCTGTTGGGAGCGGTAGCAGCCGTTAGTCTTTTGGTGGGTGGTATCGGCATCATGAATATCATGCTGGTGAGTGTGACTGAACGCACTCGTGAGATTGGCCTGCGCTTGGCTGTTGGTGCGCTCGAAAGAGAAGTACTGCTGCAATTTCTGATCGAGGCCGTGGTGCTCTCGGCATTGGGTGGGCTGATCGGCATTATCATTGCAACGGCTGCCTCATACAGTCTTTCAATGTTGATGAAAGTGCCCTATGTTTTCGATCCGTTCATTAATTTTCTGTCACTTGTTTTCTCTGCTGCCATCGGGATTGTGTTCGGCTACTTCCCGGCAAGACGTGCAGCTAGAATGGATCCTATTGAAGCGTTGCGGCACGAGTAATTTGGGTAGTCGAGTCTGTACTTTAAAAAAAAATCGTGATTTATCCTGCCGCACCATCGTTGTGACATAAATGACTTTCTTAATAAGTATGTAGCTAGCACTTAAGAAAAGGATTCAGACATGAACCAAGACGTACTCAATGATATTGCACCAAAGGGCCTTTCGCAGGTTGAAGCAAAAGCGCGACTGAGCGAGGAGGGCGCGAACGAACTTCCCGCATCCAGTCAGCGCAATATTCAGATTATTGCTTTGGAAGTGTTGCGAGAACCAATGCTACTTTTGCTGGTTGTGGCAGGAGCCATCTATCTGTTACTGGGTGACGTTAGCGATGCTTTGATGTTGCTGGGATTCGTGTTCGTGGTAATAGGTATCACGATCTATCAGGAATACAAGACGGAGCGAGTGTTGGAGGCATTACGCGACCTCACCAGTCCGCGTGCTTTGGTGCTGCGTGACGGAATCGAACAGCGCATTGCCGGACGCGAGGTCGTGCGCGGGGACATTCTTATTCTGGCAGAAGGTGATCGGGTTCCGGCAGATGCGGCACTGATCTCCTGTAACGACTTTGCTGCGGATGAGTCGTTGCTTACGGGAGAGTCTGTAGCAGTGCGCAAGGTTGCCAAAGAAGATGCCGGAGAGCTTCAACCACCCGGAGGCGATGATCTGCCTTTCGTTTATTCCGGAACGCTTGTCGTGCAAGGACGCGGCACGGCTCGCGTACTGACAACCGGAACTCATACCGAAATCGGCAAGATCGGCAAAGCCCTGCAGGAACAGCCAACCGAAACGACACCATTGCAAAAGGAAATCGGCAAACTGGTGCGCACTCTCGCTATTATCGGCGTGTTACTAAGCCTGCTATTGCTGGTGATCTATGGCCTCACCCGTGGTGACTGGTTGAACGGGTTTTTATCAGGCATCACGCTGGCGATGTCTATCCTTCCGGAAGAATATCCCGTTGTATTGACCATATTCATGGCGATGGGAGCATGGCGAATTTCCAGGCACCGTGTACTTCCCCGGCGCGTGCATACCGTTGAAGCTCTGGGTTCTGCCACGGTGCTGTGTGTGGACAAGACCGGCACGCTCACGCAGAATCGAATGACAGTCCAGCAGTTGGTCGTTGCTGAAGCTTCATTTACGGTTGGTACGACTGCATCTCTGTCCGAATCTTTTCACGAACTGGTCGAGTTCGGCATTTTGTCCAGCGAGACCGAACCGTTCGACCCGATGGAAAAAGCCATTCACATACTCGGCACACAATACCTCACCGATACAGAACACTTGCACAGCGACTGGATATTGGCTCATGAATATTCCCTCTCTCCTGAATTGCTCGCGTTGTCTCATGTGTGGAAGGCACGAGATAGCGATGAATACGTGGTGGCAGCCAAAGGTGCTCCTGAAGCCATTGGTGATCTGTGCCACATGGACAAGAAGCAACTGGCAAATCTGGCTGAGCAAGTCAACTCTCTCGCCAAGCAAGGTATGCGCGTTTTGGGCGTGGCTCGTGCAAACCATCGCGGCAATAAGTGGCCGGACATTCAGCATGATTTTGATTTTGAATTTCTTGGTCTGATTGGTTTGGCTGACCCGGTGCGTCCCACCGTCATGCCCGCACTCAAGGAATGCACGGCGGCAGGTATTCGTGTGGTCATGATTACCGGAGACTATCCCGCCACTGCTACGGCAATAGCAGAACAGATCGGTTTATCGACAGGTAGCGGCGGCGTCATCAGTGGAGCGGAACTCAGCCGTATGGATGAGGCGACGCTGCGCGAACGCATCCGCCATAGCAACATTTTTGCACGCATGGTGCCGGAACAGAAGTTGCGTTTGGTGAACGCACTAAAGGCAAACGGCGAGGTGGTAGCGATGACAGGCGACGGAGTGAACGATGCTCCTGCACTAAAGGCTGCTCACATTGGCATTGCCATGGGTGCGCACGGCACCGACGTGGCGCGCGAGGCTGCCGCGCTTGTGCTATTGGACGACGATTTTGCCTCCATCGGAGGGTGTCCTGAATTTTGTGTAAACGGAATTCATTGCTACTAACGCATCCGGTTGTCGAACTGAATTGTAAACTGGTTTAGCGCAGCCTTCCAATCGCGTATCGGCATCGTCCATTTCTTGCTGATGTTGTTGAGTGCTA
>CAIWKC010000086.1 GCA_903913145.1 uncultured Gallionellaceae bacterium
ATCGGCCCGGCGGGTGACACATACGCCGCGTCAGTCAATTTATCTTCTGCCACCAGCGCGCATACCGATTGCAAGTCAGGACAAGTTACAACGACAAAGCCATCGTTGTGCAATACACGTTTGAATTCGGCTAATGCAATGGCGACTTCATGCGGATACAAGTGTTCGATATTGTGCGATGAAAATATTGCATCGACACTACCGCTTTCCACAGCCGACATATCAGTCATGCTACCGACCACGTCCGGTTGCACCTGCGGATTAATATCAAGTCGCAACTCATTCCATTCTGACACGTCAAAACCTTTAGGGCGCATTGCAATCTGCGTTGCCGGATCAAGGCGGACGGGGCCACAGCCCACATGCAAAAATGTTTTCATGCGCAGACACCAATCTTATTTAGCAAAAAAATGAACGGGCAACCCAGCTACCCGTTCCTATCCTACAGCAAAGTCCATTAAGCCAGAAACATAACTACTAACTCGCGTGAGGCCGATTCATCGGGCAATTATTGCAAGCTACTTTACCGGATAAAATGATTCTATTACCACTTACCTCAATCGCCTGGTAAATCGGCCTCCCACAAAGGCGCAACTTCTATTGTTGAAGCGCACTGTAGTGCATAGCGCAAAGTGTCGTACTGTATATTTGAATTACACACGTCGACTGCTATTAAAGGTTTAATTAATGGTCAACTTTTTTGACAAAGCAGTAGCTTTCTTTGGCAATGTAAGCTCCAATACCCCGTCAGTATATTTTGCCGTTGATGTTTCATCATCAACATCCTGAGCCAAAGTAAAGGCGCGATACACCTTGCCATAATACCGCTCGCTGCGTAATAATTTGTCTCCATTCTTGATATCTTTTTCATTTTTAACTTCAGCACTAATGGCGATCTGGTTGCCCTCTATCGTTACGTGTATATCATCCTTTTTCACTCCGGGAATTTCAGCGTGAACGGTAAAGGATTTGTCATTTTCCTTTACGTCTAATTTGATTTGCATATCGTTACTGCTGTCCATGCGAACAGGGCGCATCAAAAAGCCACGAAACAAGTCATCAAAAGCATCGTCAGCAGGGTTATAGCGCAATAAATTTACCATGATGTTCTCCTTTCAATTTAGTTTAAATGGAACTCCTGTTCCACATGCCCAATATATGAATTACAGATCAAGTTTCAAGAGCTATTTTCAGAGATTGTTATTGCAACAGCACATTCGGTGAATCATAGTTAAACTATTCGATTCTGACTGCGACAAACAATTTCATCTTGCCACGGACGATATGCAATGCAAGTCTGGCACCCGTTTTTTCCGCGGCACTGCGAAGATTTTCCGCGCTTGAGACTTTCTCTCCATTGACAGATGTAATGACGTCTCCGGGTCGAATGCCAGCCTGCGCGGCAGGCCCATCCTCGACCCGTTCAACCATGACACCCTCGTCTTTTGCCAATTCAGTTTTTGTTCGTTCCTCTGGAGTCAATGGGCGGACTGCCAATCCAAGCTTTCCTTTAGAAACGTCCTTTGATTCACCTTGAGCCAAGGTGTTTTTCATTTCTCCTACTGTCATTGAAAGTGTTTTGATTTTGCCTTTGTGCCATATTTCTAAAGATGCTGTAGATCCCGGCGTGAGATCGGCTACTAGAGGTGGCAAATCAGCAGAGTGAATAATTTCTTTGCCGTTAAACTTCATTATGACGTCACCGGTAACGATTCCGGCATTTTCTGCAGGGCTGTCTTTTTCGACTGAACTGACTAAAGCACCCACAGGTTTATCCAGTCCAAACGAAGTGGCCAAGTCCTGATTTACTTCTTGAATCAGCACACCTAAGCGCCCCCGGCTGACTTTGCCGTGATCCATCAACTGCTTTTCAGCTTTCATGGCCACATCAATGGGAATTGCGAAAGACAGCCCCTGATATCCACCACTGCGCGTGTAAATCTGGGAGTTGATACCGATTACTTCTCCATCCAGATTAAACAATGGACCTCCGGAATTACCGGGATTGATAGCCACATCAGTTTGCAGGAATGGCACGTAACCTTCATCCGGCAAGGAGCGCGATTTTGCCGAAATAATTCCCGCAGTTACGCTGTTTTCGAAACCGAAAGGCGAACCAATGGCGACAACCCATTCTCCGACCCTGGCCCTATTCGTATCGCCAATTTTGACCACGGGAAGATCTTTGGCATCGACCTTCAATACCGCCACGTCACTTAATTTGTCTGCACCCAATACTTTCGCTTTTAACTCACGCTTATCGGTTAGTTTCACAATCACCTCGTCAGCATCGGCAACGACATGGGCATTGGTCAGAATCACACCATCGGAACTGATGATAAATCCTGAGCCCAATCCATGAGTGGGTTGTCCGCCCTGAGGTCCCGGGATTTGAAAGCGACGAAAAAACTCATAGAAGGGATCGTTAGGATCAGTTCCGGGTAATCCCTGAAAATTTTGTAACCCACTTTTGGTCTTTCCGGACACACTGATATTGACCACTGCCTTACCCTGATTGGCCGCAATTTCGGAAAAGTCGGGTAAAGTAATAGATGCCTTAGTCTGTGCCGGAGAAGGAATTGCGACTGTGCCTTCGCCATTTTTGGCGTCTGTGTTTGAAGACGCAGTGTTTTCATGAGATGCATAACCACAACCCGCTGTAAGCGAACTTGCGAGAAACACAATTCCGAGTAGTACACGAATATTGAATAACGGTTTATTAAATTTCATTTCCTAACCTTTCGAAAAAATATACAAAAATCCGCAATTTAAAATATCCAACTGCGAACTTTCGATCAGTTTGTTTGAAGAAGTGAGCCTTCGTTGAAATCATCGGCTCCAAACCGTGAAATTGTGGTCGTCATTTCCGATTTCAAGAGGCGGATTAACTACATGATTTAATGATGTTTAAAAAAATAAACATTAGTTCAAGCCTTAGCGGGTTTCTAGAACACCCACAGTGATGTTAGCAAGCCAAATTTTGCAGCATCACCTAAAGGGTGGATTACTTCCAAATGTAACGATATTTGGTTTTTCGCTGCGATCTCGGTGTGCTTTGTGGCAATCTGTTTTTTTTGATTTAGGGAGCTAAGTATCTGGAGCGCGTCAGTGCATGGGAGAACAATCAAGCGCAACTATATTCAGGCGAACAAGATAATTTCCTGATTTTTTACACTGGTGAAAGTACCTGATCAGATATTGTCATGCTTACGCACATAACCCGTCATACCTGCCAAAAATTTAGCCAAAGCATATCCCGCGCGTGACAACAACCTGATCCACAAACTTTTTTTTCTCCAATCGGTATGTTCTATTTGGCGAGCTCCATGTTGTATTTCTTGCATCAAGCTTGCGCGTAGCGCAGCAGCAAAGCCAGTGTCATTTACGACCAGATTTGCCTCGCGCGCCAACCATAAACTGAACGGGTCAATATTGGAAGATCCCACCGTTGCCCATTTGCAATCGATCACAGCAACTTTGGCGTGCAACAGTTTCCGCGTACATTCATGGATTTCAATACCCGCTTGCAACAGTTCTTCGTAAAGTGCCAGCGTGGCATAGTGCATGAGTATGTGATCCACCTTGCCTTGCAGTAGCAAAACAACGCTCACTCCCCTCTTGGCTGCTTCCTGCAATGCATTTCGGAATCGCTGTCCGGGCAGAAAATAAGCATTAGCGATGATGATTTCATTTTTTGCATGAAAGATTGCATTCAAGTAAGCGTATTCGATATTTTGACGATAGCGCAGATTGTCGCGGATTAAAAATATGACTTCCTGTTGGGCTGTTTTCTGACGCGCCACCCGGTGGACTCGTGTTCCACTGCTACGCAGATTAGTCCAGGACACAAGTTGCCATAATTTTTTCATGGCAAGAGATATCTGCGCCACGACCGGTCCCTGCACCTCAACTGCATAATCCAATCGAGTTACATGAGTTACCTCTGACAAGTCGTTGATGATATTGATGCCCCCCACAAAAGCGATGCGCTCATCAATTAAAACCAACTTTCGATGCATGCGCCGCAAGCGTTGGCGCCTGAAACTCAGCCGCGCAACTTCGGGACGAAACCACAGCACTTGCACTCCCAGCGTGCGCATCTCATCCAGCCAAAGAAGCGGGAAATCTGCAGCGCCGAAACCATCCAAAACGACATGGACATCAACTTCACGTACTGCGGCACTTTCCAAAGCCTCTTTCAGCAGACGCCCTGTCTTGTCTGCAGCAAAAATATATGTCTCGAGATAAATAGAGTGTCTTGCTGAATGTATTGCCGCCAGAAGGCAAGGGAAATATTCTTCACCGCTACGCAACAAAGTGAGTCTATGTCCGGAGACTTCATGCACACTGCTCATGGCAAACTCAGATTTGCAGACAGTGCCGCATGGTCAGAAATTTTGTTCCATGGATATTGCGCATGCACCGCACTATTTTTTACGCTGAGTTTGCGCACATAAATGCGATCTAAACGCAGCATGGGAAAACTAACCGGAAAACTTTTCGCCAACGAACCGCTGCCGCTTTCGAATACCTCATGCAAATCCAGTTCGTTCGCCAAAGAATGTCGGGCATGATTATTCCAATCATTAAAATCTCCCGCGAGTATTAAAGGCGCATCAATTGGAATGTTCTTCCGGATAAGTTCGACCAATGCGCCAAACTGCAAATTACGTCCGTGTTTAAACAAGCCCAAGTGAACACATAAGCAATGTAATTTTTCCCCCTGTGGCAGTCCCAATTCGCAATGCAATACCCCTCGGCTTTCAAAACGGTGAGCGGAAATATCCTGATTACCCCAATTCAGAATGGGAAATCGGCTTAGAATTGCGTTGCCGTGATGCCCGTTTTCATATACCGAATTTTTTCCATATGCATGATATGGCCATTTTTCATGTGCCAGAAATTCATGCTGAGACAACCCCCAATTGGTTACGCCATGAAGAGCTGAGTGTGACTCCGCGCCAAGCACTTCCTGCAAAAAAACAATATCCGTATTTAATTCATGCAAGCGTTGACGTAATTCATGCAAGACAAAACGTCGGTTAAACTGCGAAAAACCTTTATGGATATTATAGGTTGCTATTGATAAATCGAGCATTGAGGTGTGGCATTAACATGCCGGGTGGATTTCCATTGCAATGAAAAATCAATTCGAATTATCCGGGTTAACGGCAAAGTCGATAATAGTGGACCGCAATTCTTGTTTGAAGAGTTTCTCTACCTCAATCATCGCACGAGAACGTGCGGTAACAGAATCTTGTGCCGAAGCTTTTACCGGCCATGTTTTGTGTCCGCGAACCCTGCCGGATTCTTTCTCAACAAGTGTCACTGAAAGTGTTGCTCTCACCCAGTTCCAACCTTCTCTGCGCCCCAGATCTACCATATTCAGAGCACCGGACAGTACAAAATCTGCGTCTTCCAATTTTGTTGTTAAGAAACCGGCAGCAGCCAATCCACCTTTGGCTATTGTTGTAAATTCTGCAGATTCAGCATTCGCGGGATGGGAAGCGGCAATGCGCACTTTCCTGACGGCTTGATCGATTTGCTGTTGTATTGTCGCCATTGATATCTCTGACTGAACGCCGCGTCCAGAAGGATCAACCACTTTTAACGAAGCTTGAAATCCCTCGCGTTTGATTGAAGATTGCATTGCCTTTGACAATGTTCCGACTTTGAGCAGTGAATCAGTTTCTGCATTGGCTGCTTGCATTTGCTGTTTTATTTCGTCATCAATCCTGGACATCTCTTCTTGCAAACTCGCGCTTGCTTGAGTTCGTGACAAGACAGCCAGCGCATGAAAATCTTGCGTGACAGGATCTCGCCAAATTTTGGCTATATTGATTCCGCTAATCACCTTGTCGGTAGTAGCAGAAACCTGCTGGGTAGCAGATTTACTGACCTGCTCATTTTTACCTGACTGGACGAGCGTAGTGGTACTGTCGATTGAGACGTTTATTCGAACTTCAAATATCGTCGCCAAATCACCCCGCGCACGATTTTGAGCTTCCGCTTCAGTAGATCCAACCCCGCGCCCTACCAGATAAAGTGCATCGGAATATTCCGCAGAGCTGCCATTGAGCCAATCCGGTTGCTTGGCAGCAAATGCTACTGTTGTCGAAAAACACAGCACCGAAATGATCAGTACTTTACACAATTTACCAATAAGCATCATGACTGGCCTCCAGAAAATCACTGCGCTTTTGATTGCGCCGGTGGATTCATATAATAGTCGGCAACAAAAGCCTTTCGCCCATTCTTGACGACAATATCTTTAAACTCATGGGTTCCTAAAACATTACCGCTGGCGCTGTAATAAGTTGCGATCAGATCATGTTTACCAGCTGAAAGCGGCAAACGCGCCATTAAAATATTACCGGGTAGCAAAGTCCAGCTACGCGTATCTGCCCTTTCAGAGACTGTTGTAGCCACATTGGCAAAGAAGCCGGCTAATTCGCCACCTTGTTTCTTGGCTTCACCCACAGCAACGCTCTTAGCCACCATTCTGGCAACGCCGCGCGCAATTATGGCTGGCAAACGGTCTTTCAAACTTCTCTCGCCTATATTATTCACGTCTTCCACTATCTCAGAATTCGCGGAAGCATCTCCCGATGATAAAATGACGCGAGCGACCGGCACTGAACGTCTTGTAAATTTAGGGACAGCCAGACTGAACATCGCTGAGCCATTTTGCGGTTTTGGATTTACGACCCGTATAATTTCCTCACTCAAGGTCGGCCCCAAACCATTATGTAATATGAATACCGCTTCACTCGGGGCT
This sequence comes from uncultured Gallionellaceae bacterium, assembly GCA_903913145.1. Lineage (GTDB taxonomy): Bacteria > Pseudomonadota > Gammaproteobacteria > Burkholderiales > Gallionellaceae > PALSA-1006. The sequence continues at coordinate 6,779 of CAIWKC010000086.1, forward strand.
GGCTTACCGGCATTCAGTCTTTTTAAATCATCTGCGAGGCCCTGGGGAACAGGAAACCCGGAGTTCTGAGTCTTGTAACCTGTCACCGCATTTTCCATTTCAATCCTTGCTTCATCTCTTTCGCCTGCGGCCTCGTATACCATGCTGTCGATATATCGTACAAAGGCACCCGACAGATATTTTGCGTTATTTTTCTCGGCTATCAAGTGTTGTTTTACATCGAATTGTCTTGCTTCTACGGCTGCTCCGTCTACATCTCCCGATTGCACATAATTGAGAGCCTCGAATGCGTACACCATCAATTGCTCACTGGGTAAACCTTCGTATGCTTTCACCGTGTCGTTTACGCTAACTGATGCCAGTTGCTCAGTAACGCTGATTGCATTAAATTTCCCCATGAGGTTTTTTGCAGCATCAAAATGCTTGTTGGACTCGGCAAAGTTTCCCTTTAATCTCAATAAAGTTCCTTTATTGAGGTGATGCAAAGTCTCATCCGGGCCGGACAACTTCAGCTCGTCTAGTGTCTTGATTGCACCGTCCAGATCGCGATTAGCGGTGGCGGTTTCCAGTTGCGAAACGCTAAGGCTGTAGGTGGCACAACCGGGTAGCACAAGTACCACAAGAAATACGCACAGGCCGGATAACCAGCGGGGTAGATTAAATTCTTGCATAACCCAACCCGAACCTCCCGAAACACCACTAATGTTATTGCTCATATTTCGTCCCTGATGATCGCATTTTAACGGTGAAGGTTGTCGGTATTGCCGTGTACGGTATCACTTGCAAGCCTCCGGTCTGAGCCGGAGTACAAATACAAAATTCACTGTGACTTAACGGAACTTGGCGTCTTTCACATCTTTTTTCAGTTTTTTCTGGCCAGTCCAAACTTTCCGGTTGTCGGTAATATTGACGAGGGTAAGATCAACCTGATAAAAACGAATCTGTTCACTTCCCGATGCATCGATAATGGAATTAATCGTTCCAATCAGCATGTAGTCCGCACCCGTTTCTTTACCCATTTCTTTACGGCTGGCTTCACTGGCATTCAAATCCATATCGGCACGTTCTTCGCGAATACCTTCCCGCTCGGACTTGGAGGCAACCACATCAACTCGTCCTGAATTTACGAAGGCACGTTCAAGATCGGCAATAAAAGTATTGGTATTGATATGCTCATGGGAAAGATTGCGAATGTTGCCAATAATCACCGCAGGCACTTTGTTTGACTTCTTTGCATGTCTGTCGATCCATCCTGTAGACAAAGAATCACGAATCATTTCTTCGGAAACCAAGCGTGAGTCGGTATCATTCCAATTGCCTGAAAGGTCTTTTACTTCTTCCACCCCTACCCGCTTAACCTCAGTAGCGCAACCGCTCAGCATCAGTGCAGCGACACTGGCCAATATTAACGCCCAACTCTTTTTGCCAATCATTTCAGTCTCCTTTTAGAAAAACCCTTCAAGCCGGAAATTTACCCTAGACAAAGCCGTCTCACAATAGCCGTAACGGAATAATTACAATACATTACAAGGAAATGAATTTAGTATAACAATTGAAATAGTGTTATGCATTGCCTAAATTTCGTGAGGGCAAGTTGATCTGTTTGGCAAACGCTAACATCCGCTGGATCGGTTGCACAGCCCGAGGGATAATCGACGGTGCAATTTTAATTTCGTTATTTCCCGATTGCAAAACTTCAGCAAGATTTATTAAGCCGTTCATCGCCATCCACGGGCAGTGGCTACAACTGGTGCAATTCGCGCCGTTACCTGCCGTTGGCGCTTCCAGAAAATGTTTATCCGGGCACAAGGTACGCATCTTATGCAGAATGCCATTGTCGGTTGCCACAATAAATTCCCTGGCAGACGAATTTTGCGCGGCCTTGATGAGTTGGGAAGTTGACCCCACTACGTCTGCAAGTTTAACAATGGCGCGCGGGGATTCCGGATGAACCAACACGAGAGCTTCGGGATGCTGTGCTTTGAGTTCGGCGAGCTCTTTTGATTTGTATTCATCATGCACAATGCACGAACCTTGCCAAAGCAGCATATCCGCACCGGTTTGTTCCTGCACGTAGTTGCCAAGGTGGCGATCCGGTGCCCACAGAATTTTCTTCCCCTGATCTTTAAGATGCTTGACTACCGGCAATGCAATAGAACTGGTTACCATCCAGTCGGCACGTGCCTTAACCGCCGCACTGGTATTGGCATACACGACCACTGTGCGGTCGGGATGCGCATCGCAGAACGCAGTGAATTCATCTACCGGACAACCCAAATCGAGTGAACATTCCGCGTCCGGATCGGGCATTAAAACGCGTTTTTCCGGATTCAGAATTTTCGCTGTTTCTCCCATAAATCGCACACCCGCAACAACAATCGTTTTTGCCGAATGCTGATGGCTGAAATTAGCCATGTCGAGTGAGTCGGAAACAATACCGCCGGTCGCTTCGGCCAAATCTTGCAGATCAGGATGCACGTAATAGTGAGAAACCAGCACCGCATCCTGCTCTTTTAACATGCGCTTGATGCGGGCAATTAATTCGGGCTTTTCGTCTGCATTGGGTTCGCGCGGCCTTTTCGCCCAGGCATGTGCGGTATTGCAACTTGACTGCAATTTGTCCGGATGATCGTAGGCAATAGAAATTATTTGTTCAGACATGATTCATTTTTCGCGGTAGTTCAATAATTGCCGCCCTGTTGCTCGGTGAAAATACTTTATCAGCTGCTTCATTCCAAGGTAACCACTGGTAGCTCAAATGCTCGCGAGGCGCGAGTTGGACAGCCATTTTTTGAGTTAGTTGCAAGCCGAATACGTGTTCGGTATTTCGCAGCGTACCCGGGGCGTAGCGGTGTTGCCATTGTGGATAGATTTCATACACGTTTTGCATTTGCCAATCTGTGAGCCTATGGCTATTAGCATCCAATCCAGTCTCCTCTGCGGTTTCGCGCGAGGCTGTTTCGTGCAATGATTCTTCGCCGTCGCGACTGCCTGTCACCGATTGCCAATAGCCCGGAAAATCCGCACGCTCCAACAGTAACACTTCGAGGTTGACGGTATAGATTACCACCAGAACTGAAACCGGTTGCTTATAAGGCATCGGCAACAAATACCCAGAACGGCTTGCCTTGGGATTTCCAATAGGTCACGGTGTCGTTAAATATTTCACTCACAATTTCGTAATCTGCATCGTTTAATCCCAAGTTAGCAGCGCCATTACAAAAAAGGAGGACATACCCGGCTGAAGGTTGCCATGAGAGATCGCCCAGCACATCGGCAAAGGCATCCCAATTGTGCCCAAACCAGTCCGGAGCTGCGAGTACCTGAGCCATGGCAGCGAGGAATTCACCTTTGCTGTGTACCTGTGCCATATCTGCCTCGAACAAGGTTAAACCCGACAGCACCACATTCGCCTCCAGCACAGCCAGCGGGCAACTCAAGCGATAGACACCTGCTTCATTCACATCTTGCAAGCGTGCACATAAATCTTCACTCATGTTTTACTCCTTGATGCGTTTGAACGTTTGATAATGGTCGTCAGTGTAATAGCATTCGGGAACTGCGCCGCAGACTATGCGCCGGGCACCGCGGTTGCGCGCGCCGGGAGTTTTAACCGTATATTCGTGATAGTAACCCCGCGGTCGCTTGGGCAACTGGCGTTCATGATTGCTGAACACGATGCCATCACGCGGATAGGGGAATGGCCCGCCTAGTTTGATGAGATGAAGAGTATCGCGCGCTTCAAGCGGCAATCTGAAAATTTTGATACTGGCAGAGTCGGCGTCATCCGGGTAAGTATTAGCTTGCACCATAGGCTGCCATAACAGCAGCCCAAGCAAGAGCAACGACAGCGCTTTCACGCCACTCTTCATGCTCAATCCTTAACCGCTTCTGCTGCCGCAGGTTGGCGCAAACGAATATGCAATTCGCGCAATTGTTTTTCGTCCACGGCAGACGGTGCTTGAGTCAGCAAACATTGCGCACGTTGCGTTTTGGGGAAGGCAATCACATCGCGTATCGATTCCGAACCGGTCATCATGGCGACAATGCGATCCAATCCGAAAGCCAAGCCACCATGCGGCGGTGCGCCGTATTGCAAGGCGTCGAGCAAGAATCCAAATTTAACTTGGGCTTCTTCTGCGCCGATATTCAGCGCACGGAATACTTGCGACTGTACCGCTTCCTTGTGGATACGCACAGAACCACCGCCAATTTCAGAACCGTTCAGTGCCAAATCGTAGGCCTTGGCCAAACATCTGCCTGGGTCGGTTTCAAGAAACTCCAGATGTTCATCTTTAGGCGAAGTGAAAGGATGATGGCAGGCATTCCAGCGTTTCGATTCCTCGTCGTATTCAAACATCGGGAAGTCCACCACCCACAGCGGCTCCCAAGCTTTGCCATTGGTATAACCCTTTTCGTGGCCGATCTTGGTACGCAAAGCACCGAGCGCGTCATTCACAATTTTGGTTTTGTCCGCGCCGAAGAAAATGATATCGCCATTTTGTGCACCGGTGCGTTGGATAATCGTTTTCAGCGCTTCTTCATTAAGGTTTTTCACGATAGGCGATTGCAAACCCGTCTCATTCAATTGGGTAATGTCGTTGACCTTAATGTAGGCCAAACCCTTAGCGCCGTAAATGCTAACAAACTTGGTATAGTCATCAATCTCGCCGCGCGAGAACGCGCCACCACTGGGCACGCGCAACGCAGCAACGCGACCATTTTCAGAATTAGCCACCCCGGCAAAAACCTTGAAGGCAACGTTTTTCACTGCCCCGGTGACATCCGTAATTTCCAGTGTCACGCGCAAATCCGGTTTATCAGAACCATAGCGGTTCATCGCCTCGGCATAAGTCATGCGCGGAAACGGATTGGGCAGGGTGACATCCAGAACTTCCTTGAAAACAGTTTGGATCATCCCTTCCATCAACTCCATGATCTGCTCCTCTGTCAGGAACGAAGTCTCAATATCCACCTGAGTGAATTCAGGTTGCCGATCGGCCCGCAAATCTTCATCGCGGAAGCATTTGGTAATTTGGTAATAACGGTCATAACCCGCCACCATCAGCAATTGTTTGAACAACTGTGGTGATTGGGGAAGTGCAAAAAAATCGCCTGCATGCACACGCGATGGCACCAGATAGTCGCGTGCGCCTTCAGGTGTGGACTTGGTCAGCATTGGTGTTTCGATGTCGATAAAACCTTTGTCATCCAGGTAGCGACGGAAAGCACGCGCAGTTTTGTAGCGCAATTGCATATTCTTTTGCATTTGCGGACGGCGCAGGTCAATCACGCGATGTGTCAGGCGCACGTTCTCGGACAAGTTCTCGTCGTCCAATTGGAACGGTGGCGTAATAGCCACATTCAATACTTCAATCTGATGACACAGAATTTCAATTTCACCGCTGCCGATATTGGCATTAGTCGTACCCTCTGGGCGACGGCGAACTTTTCCTGTTATGCGCAAAACATATTCGCTACGCACCGATTCGGCGATTTTGAACATGTCGGCACGGTCCGGGTCGCATACTACTTGCGCCAGTCCTTCGCGGTCGCGCAGGTCAATAAAAATCACTCCGCCATGGTCACGGCGGCGATGCGCCCAGCCGCACAGGCTAACAGTTTGGTCGAGATGTGTTGCATTCAGTTGTCCGCAATAATGTGTTCGCATAGTTAAATCTAATGAGTTCAGTTGATGTAATTTGAAATAGTAAGTTATTTTCGGTTGTTGCCAGCCAACTTGTTGACAGCCTCTTCATTGGACACAACCACACCCATTGAAATAATGGATTTGAATGCCAAGTCAACATTGATGTCCAATTCAATCGTATCGGCTTTGTTTACATAAAAATAGAAACCGTTCACGGGGCTGGGTGTAGTGGGAATAAAGACTGCAATGTATTCCTCACCCAGTGTGCGCGTTACTTCACCTGGCACACTGGTCTGAAACGCAAGCGACCATGCTTGAGGATGCGGATATCTCACCAGTAAAACTTTGCCAAAACCGCTACCGGATTCAGACAGCAAGGTGTCACTTACTTGCTTGACACTCTTGTATATCGTATTCACGACTGGAATATGTTGCAACAGCCAATCCCACAATTCCAAAAACCGTTTGCCCAGAACATTGCGCGCCCGTCGCACTTGGGAATCA
>CAIWKC010000087.1 GCA_903913145.1 uncultured Gallionellaceae bacterium
GCTTATCGGCTTGGCAGTGCTCTACATCCCCACGTTCTACAAGCTTTTCAACGGCCTTTGGCAACAAAGTGACCAAACCCAAGGCCCGCTTATATTGATGGTGGTGCTCTACCTTTTTTGGGATAAACGAGAGCACCTGCTACCCAACCCGGCATCACCCACCTGGCCCAAGCTGGGTGGATCAATTTTCGCCTTAGGTTTATTGTTGTACGCACTGGGCCGCTCGCAAGACATTTTAATGTTTGAGATCGGCTCGCAGATTTTCATCCTGGCGGGCATTTTGTTGATCACCCGCGGTTTGCCCGCACTAAGAGCGCTGTGGTTCCCTCTATTCTTCATGTTTTTTATGATCCCCCTGCCCGGTGTATTTCTCGACGCAGTCACGATGCCGATGAAAATCGCAGTCTCTTACGCGGCAGACGACATACTCTCCTGGGCTGGCTACCCCATCGGGCGAGCAGGCGTCATTCTCCAAATCGGGGTTTACAAATTACAGGTCGCCGATGCCTGCGCAGGCATGCACACCCTCATCTCACTCGAAGCCTTGGGCCTGCTTTATCTCAACTTGATCAAACACGATTCACTCGTGCGCAATGTCACCCTGGCATGTTTGATCATTCCTATCTCTTTCGCCGCCAACGTCATCCGTGTCATGACATTAGTATTGGTCACTTTCTATTTTGGTGATGAAGCAGGGCAGGGCTTCATACACGGTTTTGCGGGAATGGTGCTATTCCTTGTGGCCCTCTTCTTGATCATGATGGTGGACACCACTTTGCAATACTTCGTCAAGCGCAGATCTGGTACCTGAGGCCAAAAACCCATCTCATCCATCGCTTCGTTTCAAGAAGGTGCATAACCAGTTGCCGATTTATCCAGTCCGCATTGAGTTGGACTGGCGAGCAGTTGGAACATTGCGCGATGGAACAGTGGTATGGTTTTGGATCGGCCCGCATAGTGAGTATGAAAAACTTCTTAGACATTGATTCCCAGCGGCCTAACCTCACATTCGAGAAGGTCTCCATCAATTCAACGATAGGCCCGATGACCGTTTCTGAGAATTTCGAGAAATCGAAATCGACCCACAAGAGATAACCCGATATATAAAGGCTGCCTCCATAGATAGCGTAGGTAAAACCGGATCTCTTTGATATTGATAAAGAACACTCATTAGCACGTCATTCCCGCGTAGGCGGGAATCCAGTTGATTAAATATGCATTAGCGCTTGTCGATATTAGGCTTTGCCCGCTACGCGGAGTATTGATCTTGCTGGATTCCCGCCTACGCGGGAATGACGAGTTCGTGGGTTTTAAGTTGTAGCATTTGGTTGCTCAAAATTGCTACGCCAACGCTATTAACGGACATAGCCTTTATAAACTGGCTTGAATGCTTTGCCAAAAGATGATATAAATCATGGTATATACCACGGATTTAAAGGAGCCCTATTATGCAAACCGCCAAGCTTTTCAAGAATGGGCGTAGTCAGGCTGTGCGCCTGCCTGCCGAGTTTCGCTTTGAAGGTGACGAAGTGATAATTCGGCGCGATCAGGTTACCGGTGAAGTTATCTTGAGTCAGCGCAACCGGAAATTTGAAGCATGGCTCAAGTTGCGTGATCAGCTCTTGCCACTTATTCCGCAGAAAGACCTCGAAGTTTTCGACGACTTGCGCGACCCCGGTGCGCACGTAGAGCGCGATTTGCTGTGAGCGCACTTCTTATGCTGGACACCAATGCAGTCACCGCGATTATCAAAGATCGGGCCAATACCTTGAGCGCAATTTTGAACGAGAGATCATCCATCATTTCTGTTATTACCGAGGCTGAGCTCCGTTTTGGTTTGGCCCGGCGCGCGATCAATGCCGATTTGCGTCGCATCGTAGAAAATTTTCTGGAAAGCGTGGATATTCTGCCGTGGACTTCCACCTGTGCCCAACGCTACGCCTTATTGCGCACCGAGTTAGAGGTGTCAGGTAAATCGCTGGCACCCATGGATCTTATAATCGCCAGCCATGCCTTGGCTGAAGACTACACCTTGGTCAGTGCAGATCGCGCCTTTACTCAAGTACCCGGTTTGCACTTGCTCGACTGGTCAACCGCTACAACCAAATAATTTCAGCTTCATTAACGAATAGCCTTTCACTGAAAAGTCGCATCGATTTTCCTCAGTGTCTGCTATAGCTAGCTCTGTCGATTCAAAAATTCTGCTGACTTTAACTTGGCATTCATGATATCAAGAGCGGTCGTTGGCGCGTGCAGGGGCGAACCCATCTGACTTGATGGAATTCATGAGCCAAAAAGCCTATTCCAGAAAACGCTTTCATGTATCGTCTGGAAAGTTACCGGGCGACTTCGCGGATTCCATTCCAAACCCGCCACCATCCATAATCTGAACGTCCGGTTGCTTATTTAGTATTCATACGGTATAAAGCCGTATACGTTAATTCACCGTATTCGGAGCTTGTTATGCCAGCTGCTGCTCGATTTGATTTGAAAATGGATGTTGAGGAAAAAGATGTTGTATCTCGTGCTGCGGCCTTGGTCGGCACAACAATGGCTGCATTCGTGCGCACGGCAGCCAAAGAAAAGGCGCGTGAACTGTTAGATCGTGAGTCGCGCATCACGATGTCAACGCAGGATTTTCAGGCATTTACAACGGCGCTTGATGAGGCATTTACGCCTAATGCTGCTCTGCAAAACGCCATGAGCGTAGCGCGAAAGACTCGGCGTGCTTGAAGAGCAATTACTCGACCCGCAACACCATGACCGACTATCCTTCACCTGCGGTGTTGCCGAACTGGATGAATACCTTCATCGGTTCGCCGTTCAGCAAAGCAAAAAAGGCATTGCCGTGGTGCGAGTGTTGATCGACACGGATATGCCCAAAACCATACTGGGCTACTACAGTTTGAGTGCCGCGCAAATCGATGCGGTTCAAATGGATGAGCGTACACAAAAAAAGTTGCCGCGTTACCCGGTGCCGTGCTTTCGTCTGGGACGTTTAGCGGCACATTCGGCACACCGCAATCGTGGATTAGGGCGACTCCTCATAGGTTGCGCAGTTGAGCGCTGTTTAGAAGCAAAAAAACACGTGGCCGCGTATGCCTTGGTAGTCGATGCCAAAGGGGAGGACGCCAAGACTTTCTATGAGCATTACGGATTTACACCTTGCCGTGATAACCCGATGACCCTGTATTTATCACTTGGCAGTTGAAAATTAAAGATAACGGCACTAAACGATCAAGCGCAGGTTCAGCAACTGGCGTAGTTCGCAGGCTGTCTACGGTAGTTTTGAGGCGTTAACCACAAATCTAAATCAAGCAAAATTTATTAGCTTAGGCATTCCAGATACTCAAATTTATAATGCAACATAAGTTATGTTTAACCCAGATTGTCCATTAGAATGCACGGTTTTGTGGGAGGCCGATTTATCGGGCGAAGCGGGCAACCATCCCCCGATAAATCGGCCCACAACCGCATTGGTTACTAATGGGTTTTCTGGGTTTATACCAAAATTGAAAATTGCAAACTCTTACGAGTTCTCACTATTTCGTCAAGCGCAGGTCTGGAAACTGATGCCATGAATCCAATCCGCAGAAATATATTTTTGATGGTGTTTATGTTTGCTGCTGCCGCGGTGGCTTTGGCGTTTCAACCTACTCACAGAATTGCTGATGATGGCGAAAAAGTGAATCTTGAAGCCATGATCCCGAAGCAATTTGGCGAATGGACTTTGGACGA
>CAIWKC010000088.1 GCA_903913145.1 uncultured Gallionellaceae bacterium
ATAAAGAGCCGGGATGGCTATCCATAAAACACAAGTCTACTGCCAATATGATCCTCAAAAGTATATCGCTCTGTATTTTTCAAAAAAATCAAATGAAACAGTTGTGCAAATATCAATAGTAATCTTTGCTTTACTAGGCAGCCAATTGAGCCATTTCTACCCGATCTTGCAACTCAAGTTGGTAATCAGATCGAGTTTTGGCATTTGATTTCGGATTAATGAAGGACGAGATCGAGTCAGCGTGTTCAATCACTTTAAGTTTGTGAAGTTGCGCAAAACCCATGACTTGCTCCCAAACTTCTGCACGGAATTCTTTTAAATCAGCATCAATAAATACTGCCGAATTTCCGTTATATTTAATAGGGCGAAGCTCTTCGGAATATTTAACAATTCCGCTGGATTGAACAAAACAACCCAGTTCACATATGCGTCCGGCCCAGTCGGATGGACGGAAAGGTTTGTCGTTATTGGTCCCTACAATAATCCAATTTGTTAAAGGCATCTTCATATTTAATTCCTTATAAAATGTGTTGCTCTGTTAACGAAAATTTTGCTCATTGCGAAAGAGTATTTGTGAACCGCATAGAATTACTCTCATGTGAGTGAATTTTAGATTTAAGATGCAGACTTATCTATAGAACAAACATCTCTTTTTAATAGGACAAATATCCCTAAAAGTATATAGATACATATTCAGGTAAGAAGTCTTTTGGTACATCTCGTAATTCCAAATCTTTGAAATTAATATTTTTTACTTGAAACATTTGTTGGTTGGCAATGGGCGGGTTTATCCCGGTAGGATATGTTGGTTAATGTAAAATGCTGAAACTGCCAATCTGCCAAATGGAGTTCTCAGCACAATTGGAATTCTATTTTCCAGGGTAGGTTCAGTATTGGCTTTCGGATAGTTGTAACACCCACATAACTATTTGAATAACTGTTTTTTCGATTTTTGATTGAGGAACTTATATGTCTGGCTCTGAAACTCCCGTTACATCCTTACCCAAACGTGCTGTCAAGTTCGGTTTGGTTTTAGTAATTGGTTCAGCGCTGTTGATCTCGCTGTATTTATTTACTGCCTTACACTTTAGTTATTCCGAAGGTGAGCGAGCAGGGTTTGTGCAGAAACTATCCAAGAAAGGGTGGCTATGCAAGACTTGGGAAGGTGAAATGGCCTTGGTTTCAATGCTCGGTGCGGCTCCTGAAAAGTTTTATTTCACCGTTCAAGACGACAAAATCGCCGAACGCATTAATACACAAGTGGGGACACGCGTTGCTTTGGTATATGCGCAACATAAAGGGCTGTTTAGTTCGTGCTTCGGCGAGACTGAGTATTTTGTAACGGACATCAAGGCAATTCTCCCTCAGTAAAGCCATACCTTTTTGCGAATCATTTTCTCCAGCAGAGGGAAAACAAGTTAAGTGATGGGCGCCATTTATTCTCATCGGATTGATTTTGTCCGCGGGTTGCTGTCCGGTCCGGCAGCCGAAAAGCAAGGACGCTCCAGTATTCTAGCCACTTAACTTGAGTTTCTAATCATCGCACTTCAGACTAGAATCCGCCCATCAAATTACCCGATGTGGTTTTGAATATTGCTTTATATTACGTCTAAATAAAAACGATAAGCAGCAACGCATATACAATAATTTACATAGTAGCGTTCAATATCTGCTACGCCCAAAAAATAAATAGGGGAAATTTATGCTGGGTACATTGTTGAATTGGTATGGTGGGACATCCGGCTCGAAGCCACAGATAGAGATAAATCATTTCTCCTCAAAACACTTGAGTCAACTGTACGAGGGTGACCGTGGCCTTCATGACCTGCATTTGATTAACGCTGAGTTAAGACTTTGGCTTCCTGTGCCGGTTAAACGTGCGATTGATGAATGCCTGGCCGTGATGAACATAACAGCTTCGAAATACATCAGAGAATATTTTGTTGTTTATTTATATGGTGCACATGAATTGCTGCGCATGAAGGAAGATCATACGGGTTTGTATTATGTGGAACCACCCAAGCCTGATACCGAAAATGCTAATCACGCGATTGAAATTACTCAACATTCACTTATCTCGGAAAGCGTTATCAATTTCGCCATGAATGAAGCAGTTGAAACTATTCCGGGATTAGGCAGGAACATCATTCCCATCAAGATTAATTTAAATGAAAAGATCAAGACTGATCTCGAATCTCTCGCTGAAAAGGCGAAGTTCCCTTTAGGATCATTTGTCAGAGAATTGCTCGTCTCTCATTTTCTAGGTCACACAGTCTGGGCTGAACATAATCCCGCATGGACAGCCGCTCAGCAGAAGGAAGCAGATGATTGGGTCGAGGGAAAAATCGAATTTCCTTTTAGCGAAGGGTTTCTCGAAGACTGGTGAATTTCAGTTGTAGTTGCAGGTAACCCCCCCGATTTATTTCATGTTCTTTTTGCTACACACTTACCCGACCGTTGCCCAAAAGAAATTGGTTCACATAAAAACTAGAATTGTATTCAGGGTCAAAGTTGCCGTAAGATACAAAACCTAATTTATTTGAACATTTTAGTCAGGAATAATGCAATGGCGTCGCCTAAAATTTATCTCGTCAGTTTATTAACCAAGCTCACCTCGCTTTTTGGTCGAGGGTTGGTAGTGACCATGAGCATTATTATATTGATTGCCGTTTTGGCGAGTGTGTTGATTCTTATTTTTATAGATTCGGGCACGCCAAACACTATCACCATTGCGAGCGGCCCCAAGGGGAGTTCATTCAACAATAATGCGGAAAAGTACAAAAAAATATTGGCCAAAGAGGGAGTAATTCTCAACATCATTCCTTCGGAAGGTTCGATAGACAATTTAAAGAAATTGACTAATCCAAAAGAAAAAATTGATGTCGGTTTTGTGTTGGGTGGCGAAGTCAACGGTGCAAATATTGATCACTTGGTTTCCCTTGGGAGCGTTAGTTACCAGCCACTGATGATTTTTTATCGTGGGAAAACAAAAAAATTGATTTCTGATTTTAAAGGGTTGCGCCTGGACATTGGTGAAGAGGGTAGCGGATCACATAATCTGGCACTGACTCTTTTTAAGTCTAATGGTATAGAAAAAAATGATGGGACAGTTCTTGTTGATAATATTGCCGGTGATTCGGTCAAGGCTCTTATTGAGAATCGGATTGATGCCATTTTTGTCATGGGTGATTCCACCTCGAGCGACATGATGCGTGAGTTGCTTCATTCAACCGATATTCACCTTTTTAACTTTACTCAGGCAGAGGCATACGCTCGTCGCAACAATAATTTAAATAAGTTGGATATCCCCAAAGGTGCCTTGGACTTCGGTAAAGACATCCCCTCTGAAGATACCTATTTGATCGGCCCGACTGTAGAGCTGATAGCCCGGGATAATTTGCATCCTGCACTTACAGATATGTTGCTTGAAGCTGCTCGAGAAGTACATGCAGCTCCGGGTTTATTCAAGAAGCGCGGCGAATTTCCGGTTGCGAATGAACATGAGTTTCCTATCAGTGATGACGCCAAGAGATACTATGCTACGGGTAAGAGTTATCTTTATCGAACCTTCCCTTTCGGTCTTGCCAGTATTATCGCGAGATTACTTGCTGTGATCGTGCCTATTGGATTGTTACTGATTCCTGCCATAAAACTCGCTCCGGCAATCTATCGTTGGCGGATGGAATCCAGGGTTAATAAATGGTATCGCGTATTGCTGAATCTCGAACGCGATACGTTTAAACAAACACTCGATGAAACCAAGCGAGAGGAGTTTTTGCGTCACTTGAATCATATCGAGCACTCGGTAAGCAAATTGGTCGTGCCGGCCAGATTCGGCAATCTGTTATACGGACTGCGCGAGCATATTGATTTTGTTCGCAGCCGTTTGCTTTCTCCTCCTTTACACGGCGTGCTTGAATCAAAGCCGACTGAACAGGCTAATTGAACTCAAATGCCTCACATACATCGTGCCCGTCGGCAGGAATTGTTTTTCCGAACAGCATCTCGATGGGTACCCAAATAATTGAGGTGGCAAATTGCCCCAAGGTTTCCAGTACATCGGCGGTGCTGACGCCGACATGAAAGTCATTAAATTTACCGCCTAATTCGATTGGAATTGCAATGCTCATGAACTGGGGCGTTTTTGCATGGGGCTGTACATAAAGGCGAATATCTTCTTCCGCGAAGCCCACTGCGCCCTTGCCCGTTACCCGCATGCGGCTGGTGTCAATTAAAATAGTTTTCTCAGACAATTTGCCGTCCTTTAATTCAAAGCGCCCGACAGCACAATTCACTTTGGACTCGTTAGATGAATCGACTGCGGGCAGCAGCGCCATGAGCACATTGACCGCCCAGACGTCGAGCAAGCCGGACTTCATATTTTGCGGCCAAATGGCAAAATTGATATGGCCTTTGCCGTAGCGAAGAATTTCAGACAAATATTGAGCTCGCGCACTTACGTCGATATCCAGACTGAAGGTGCCTCGCATTTCACTCTTCTTGTCAATGCGACGTGCCAGAATGCCGTAATCGAAACGTTTGACGGCAGTGCGAAAATTGACTGCCACATCTTTTTCACCGGGTTCATATCCTATCTGCATTGATGCCGATCCACCCGGTGTATTCACAATGATCGGCCCGATTTCCGCACGGCCATTTTCAAGTTTTGCATCTAACTTACCGTTGCCAAGCACGTCTTTTCTGGACAAAACCTGATCTACACGTACTGTCAAATATGCATTCTGCCTTCCAAGCGCTTCTGGACTTAAAATTTGCTGAACTTTAGCGCTCGCCTCACTGGCTTCTTTTTTAAACTCATCATCGGACTTTGGCTTTGCTGTGCTGGCAGGTTTGGCTTTTTCAGGTGACCAGTCGCCCAATCTGAAATCGTCAATTTGTATGGACGGTGCTTCCAGTGAAACATCCATTCTTGGTGGCACAACTTTAGTGTTGAATTTACCCTGCCCGGACAACTTGCTGCTTCCAACCTGCAACAGTAACGATGTAACCTCATATCCGTTTCGAGAAAGGTGAAATTTCCCCGACGCTGACCATGGCCCCCATGGTGGCAACGCTGTATGTGTAAGTGAATTGAGGTTATCCATGCGACTGCCGTTCATGTCGAGCGCAAGTTCAATGTCCTTGTCAGAAAAGGGACGATCAATGTCACCAGAGAATATAATATTGGCACCCGATGTGTTGGCTTTAAATTGAAAGGGTATTGGTAACTTCGGGTTGATCAGGTCGGCAGCCTTGGCCGTTTGTATGCTAATAGAAACAGGAATATTGTCGAGTGAACCGTCCAATTCGAGATGCACAGGTTTACCTGCGGCAGACTTGAGCTCGCCGTTCTTGAGTGCAATATGCATCTTTCCGCCGGTATTGGCATCCGCTAAAGTAAAGTGGCCTCCCTCGAAATTAATCCCCAGTTCCGATTGAGCCAGCAGTTGACCCAAGTGGCTCGAATGCAAATCAAGTTGCAATCGCGCGTGATCGAAACCGGCATCAATATTTTGCGCGATGCCAAGCTTGTTCAAGATATTACCTACATCAAGCGATTCTGCCGATAATTGCAAAACAGAGTGTGGTTGCTGTGTGCGCAAATCAAGCAGGATGGATCCGCTAAAATTATTCCCGGCTACATTTGCAGAAAACGGTGACGCACTCATCATGCCGTCGCGGATGTGGCCGTCGAAATTTATTTCACGTACTGTTAATGGAGACTTGCTGGCAATACGTTTAAGGCGGACTACAATATCCGCATCTGCAAGGCTGATACCCTGAGGCAAAATGGGTATGTCTACCATATTCACCGCTACCGGATTTTTCGCAGGTGTTTTTTCTCCGGCTACGGGTAACAAAGATTCAAGTTCTTCCACATCTATAAGTTCACCTGTCAATTGCAGTTTGATCAGCGATGTGCCGCTATCAAAAGTGTGCAGCACATCAGTAGACAAATCGCTGTGGCCCAATTTCAAGACCAAGTCGGACAGGTGCCAACTGTCTTTGTAGGTGTAAAAGTTGCCGTGAAAACTGATGGGTGCATCTGCGCCCGCCTGCAAACCAAACCAGCTTGCAATTTCATCCGAGTGAGGAGCAGTGAGTGCAAAGTTTACCGCTGATCCCGATGATGCTGTGGGCGCTTGCAACACAGCGTGAATTTGCGCGTGCGCACTGCCGGCTTTTAACTCAAAATCTACAGGTGATTGCGTTTCTTGCAAGATGTCGGTCAAAGCGCCACCGTGCAGTGTTGCACTGAAATTTTTATCCAGTAACGCACCATGTGTCTCGCCCGACAACGCTTTACCCGCAGGCAAGGCCAACACAAAATCATCCAACGCAAATTTAACCGGACGTGATCCGGCCCCATTCCCATACGAGAGCTTGCCTTGTTTCACATTCAGGCGTATGTCCAGACTCCGCATTAGCGCTGATCCGCTATCACCTCTAGCTGCGATACGTAAATCGAAACGGCTCAAGCTCCCTTTGACGTCGGGCATTCCCAGTAATAAACCCGCCAAATTACCCAGATTCGAATCATGCGTACCGAGCGCAAGATTAAAGCGGGCCGGAGTAACGCTTGCATCAGCACTGGCGTTACCGGCAAGCATGACGTCCGCAACGGTTGCTTGCACGGGCACGTTGAGATGACCATGTTCGAGCTTCACTTGCAGCATTGCATCATGTACCGCACCGGGAAGGCTTAACCATTGTCCTACACGTAAAGTCAGATCGGCATCAGCGATATTCAAATCATTCAGACTAAAAGTTGCGTCGGCAATTTCACGGTAAATTTGTGCAAGGCTCTGCGGTGGGGTTTGTTCTTTAGCAACGGGTTTGCCCGACATGAATGGTCGTAAATCCAAAACGGGCAGAGTGAGTTGTCCCTGAATTTTAGGGCGCTCACCGCTATAGTTAACATTGAGCATTCCCTTGAGCGTTGTTTTCCCCATTTCACCGTTCAAATTATCCAGCGCAATTTTGCCGGGCTCATATTTGATGTCACCCGAGACGCGGGAAGCGCCAACTGCCGGTAGTTTCGCTTGAAGCAGGCGCTCAAATTCATTCAGGTCGTTTGTGCCGAGATCAAAATTAATGGTGCCAGCGTTTTCTGAAACACTCCCTTTAATCGACAAGCTGGAACTTAAAAAACCAAGCTTCAAGTCGATAGGCCAAGGCTTGTTGAAACGCGCCAGCGCGGCGAGGTCACCTCCGGTAAGCTCAAGTTTGTAGGGGTAAGACTTTTCCACGCTACCGAATAAAGTCAGCTTAAGCGGTTGACCGATCGGGAATTGTGCGACGAGTGATTTCAGGTCGAAAAAATGGCTTTTCGAATTTGCACCGATAAATTCTACATCCAGCTTTTTCAGTGATACGCGTTCTATATCGAGATGCGCCAGCAAGTTTCCAATTTCATTATTAACTTCTGTTTTTTGGGTAGATGGTTGAAGTACTTCCACTTTGTTTTTGTTGGTCTGGAAAGACCAGTTATTATTTCCAGCAGTATTTGTCTGCAAATGGATTTTTACATCGCTACCAGACAGTTCTTCAATTCGAAAGCGCAACCTCAGTAGAGGCCACAGATCAAGAGACAAGTGTGCCTCTCCCAGGCTGGCAAATTCATTCCCCTTAAATCCCGGCGCATTGGCGATATGTATGCCACCAACAATTAGTTTTGGATGAGCAGATATTTCCAATTGCAAAGGTCCATCGAGGCGGACTTCGCGTCCGAGACTTTGCGTAAGTTTTGCAACGGCAGTGTCTCGCTGACCTGAAATATCGAACGAAATTCCAATCAAGGCGACGTAAACTACAAAAACAAATACCAGAGTGAAAATCGCAGCGAACGCGCGCAGCGAATTGCGCAGTAGTGGTGAAAACTTGGATATGCTAAAGAGCTTCTGCATGATGAGCATGTTCAATCATTATTCTTTGGAGGCTCCCGCTTAATTATTCTTTAAGTTTAATGTGGTGGGTAGCGAGTGGCAACGCTGAATATTCAATATCCGCAAATCCTCAAATGAAATGGTTCCGGTATTAAATCAAATATATGACATTATTACTCCAGTTAATAATATTAATTAATTATTTTTATAAATGTTTTAGTCAAATTTGTTGTTTATGGTTGTGCGTAGGGGTAGGATGCCCCGCTGAATTTACAAACGTGTAATTATTGGGGGCGTCAATTATGAGCAACACAAGCAGCGAGCCGATAAGCGAGCAATTAGGGGACGGCAATAGGCGGGACTTTTTGATCAAAGTAACCTCGGTGGTGGGTGGAGTTGGCGTTGCGGCGGCGTGTGTTCCCTTTGTGGCAAGTATGAATCCGAGTACGGATGTGCTGGCGAAGGCAGAGACCGAAGTTGATATTACTGATATTCCTGCCGGTGGAGTACGCACAGTAGCCTGGCAAGGCAAGCCGGTGTTTATCGTGCACCGCACGCCCGAGCAAATCCAGTCTGTCAGCACTACAGCAAACGCGCTTGATCCTGTTCCTGATTCACAACGAGTACAACATCCAGAGTGGCTGGTGGTGGTTGGTGTGTGTACGCACATGGGGTGTGTTCCCAACAAAGAAGGGCTGGGCTGGACGTGCCACTGCCATGGCAGCCAATACGACGATAGTGGAAGAGTAGTACGCGGTCCCGCTCCTAAAAATCTGGAAGTTCCGCCGTATTATTTTGTGTCGCAAAATAAAATTATTATTGGCAAAGTTGCCTAGGAGACGAACATGCCCGGACGTATTGTTGAATGGATAGATCAGCGTTTCCCGCTTACCAGCTTTGTTAAACATGAGTTGACAGGTTACCCCACTCCGCGGAATTTGAGCTATTGGTGGAACTTCGGATTTCTCGCCGGATTTGTGTTGGTGTTGCAAGTCGCCACCGGAATATTTTTGGCGATGCATTACAAAGCCGATGTCGCGCTTTCCTTTGATTCGATCCAGCACATCATGCGCGATGTGAATTACGGGTGGTTATTACGCTATATGCATGCCGTAGGTGCCTCGGCGTTCTTCTTTGTGATCTTTGTGCACATGGCGCGAACTTTGTATTACGGCTCTTATCGTGCGCCACGGGAGCTGATGTGGTGGACCGGGCAGGGATTATTGTTATTACTCATGGCCACTGCATTCATGGGGTATTTATTGCCGTGGGGGCAGATGTCATTCTGGGGAGCGACCGTGATCACCAACTTGTTCCGGGCAACCCCCTTCTTTGGCGACCAAATTGTAATTTGGCTGCGCGGTGACTTTACTGTCGGCGATGCGACCCTGACGCGTTTTTTCTCCCTGCATTACCTGATGCCCTTCATCATATTTGGAGCTGTGCTCATTCACCTGGTCGCTTTGCACACGGTTAAGAGCAGTAATCCAAGCGGTATCAACCTTGCAGACAAAGACAACATTCCTTTCCACCCCTATTTCACCACCAAAGATTTGTATGGTCTGGGAATATTTTTGATCATTTACAGCATTTTCGTATTTTTTATCCCGAACAGCCTGATCGAGCCAGCCAATAACATACCGGCCAACCCGATGCAGACACCGAACCATATCGTTCCGGAATGGTATTTTTTACCGTTCTACGCGATCTTGCGTTCAGTTCCCAACTTGGTGGGCGGCGTATTGGCGATGGGCTTGTCAGTAATTATCTTTGCTTTCATGCCGTTTCTGGATCGTTCGCGTATTCCGGGCGGGGCACGTTATAGACCAATTTATAAGCTGCGGTTTTACCTGTTTGTATTGGATATGTTCATTCTGGGTTACGTGGGTTATGTACCGCCAACGACCCAGACAATCCTGATAGGTCAAATTGCCACGGTGATCTACTTCGCTTCATACTTCATCATCCCTTTCATTTCGGTGAAAGAAGACGCTTGGTTGTTCAAACGCGGCTTGCCTCCTGAGGTGATGGCATTGATCGAGAAAGAGGCCCTTGACAAAGAAGAGCGCAAACAAAAACGTCTCCGTCGCCAGGGAGATATTACATGAGAACATTGTTAAAGATTGTATTGCTGAGCTGTATCAGCTTGTCGGCTTGGGCAAATGAAGCAGTACTGGATAAAGTGAATCTGGAAAACGATTTGAAATCCATCGAGCGCGGCGCTGATACGTTGATGGGCGCCTGTCACTCTTGCCATACTTTGAAATACGTTCACTATCGTGATCTATTGAATTTTGGCATGGACAAACAAAAAGTAGAAGCTTGGCGCGGAGATCAGCCTTTGGATTCTGCGCTGGTTGCACAAATGTCAGAAGCAGATGCTATTAACATGTTCGGCAAAGCGCCACCCGATTTGAGTCTGATGGTGAAAGCGCGTGAAGGTGGGCCCAATTATGTGTATTCCTATCTGCTTGGCTATTACCAAAAACCGGATGGCTCAACCGGGAACCATATTTATCCCGAGACAAAAATGCCGGATATATTGAATTCCGGAGGCTCAACCGAAGGAAAACAACATGCAGAAGTGCAAGCGCAGGCGCGTGATATCGTTTCATTTTTAACCTGGGTATCTGATCCTCATGAAGCTGAGCGGCTGCGGCTGGGATATTATGTGATTGGCTATTTGATCGTGCTGACGACGCTGTTGTATTTCGTTAAAAAACAAGTTTGGTCAAAATTAAATTGAACAATTCATGGAGGGTGTTATGAAACACAGAATGTGGTTTTACCTTGCAGTCCTTGGCTCATTTTCTTTTTCAACGATGCCAATGCGCCAACCAGCGCGGGACCCGGTGCGGAGCACTCGAGCAAGTAAAGCATTTTTTGGCTTTGGAGTTTTCTGAGCACATGATCAAAACGTATG
>CAIWKC010000089.1 GCA_903913145.1 uncultured Gallionellaceae bacterium
TGAATTGCTCGTTAAGCTAGCAGATAATTTTGGATTCAAATGTATGCTAACGAACAATAGCTATAGTTGCAGTGGGTCTGATAACTCGTCGAATTACAATAACGAGAAAAGGGAATGTAGCCAGATAGCGCAGCGGATGTTGCTGCGCAAAAATAGAAAGGGGTAATTATTAACCGTTATTATAAATACCCACGTAGTGTGTAACTTCTTGATGCTCGTTCTTTACCGAGGTAATAGTCAACCAGCAAAGATTGCCATTACCGTTCTTACTCATGATACGGGTCGATCCGCTCCATGAACCCTTCGCCAATATCTCTTGCCACATTGCTTCGTAAAATTTTTTGGTGTTGTGACCTGTCTGGAAAATTCTTGGGTTCTTTCCAACTATTTCATCCAAGTTATAACCGGTAATTGAAAGAAACTTGTTGTTAGCTTTTATGATGTTGGCGTGCGCATCGGTTATCAAAATTGGATCTTTGATTTCAAAGGCGGCCGCAGAGATACGCAATTCATCTTCAGCTTTCTTGCGCTCAGCAATATTCTGCAAAAGTGGGTGAAAAACCAGAAAATAAAATGCAGGGAAAAGCAAAGTTGACTGCAAAGTTGCTCCAAGCAAAGTATTAAAAATCTTGGGCATACTAAACAAAACATCCAGAAAAATCATTACCAGAATCTCAGAAATAAAAACTGATGCTGTCAATACGATAAGCAACCAGACTCCTGAACCAACATGTTCATAAATATATTTTTTAGTTGGGGATAACTCTTTCACATCAAACACCAATTAAATAAACTGGGAAGTAAACTTTAACTAACTTAACTATAAGCGTATTGTCTCGCGAAAGTAATGGCAAGCTGGTACTTCTATAATTCAAATTTACCCGCCAGTTTACATAACAATAGGGTAGCAATCAGTCGGGCAGTAATCAAGACTTAGCAATATCGCGACAATCAACCGGCTAACTCACTCGCTGTCCGCCGAGCAATGACTTTACGAATAAGATTAAAGCCCTAATTCACTCAAACCCGGATGATCATCCGGGCGCCTCCCAAGCGGCCAGAAGAATTTACGCTCGGATTCCTTAATTGGCAGATCATTGATGCTAGCATACCTAAACATCATGAAACCATGGTCATTAAATTCCCAATTTTCGTTGCCATATGAACGAAACCACTGACCAGATTTGTCGTGAGCTTCATAAGCAAATCGCACTGCGATTCGATTAGCGGAAAAAGCCCAAAGCTCTTTGATTAATCGGTAGTCCAATTCCTTTTCCCACTTGCGCACGAGGAACTGATGAACTTGTTCGCGTCCAATTGGAAACTCGTTTCGGTTACGCCAACGAGTGTCTTCGGTGTAGACGAGTACAACCCGATCCGGATTCCGTGTATTCCATGCATCTTCGGCCATACGAACCTTTTGAGTGGCTGTTTCAACTGTAAATGGTGGCAAAGGCGGTTTGGTTTCCATTGGGAACTCCTTGGTAATTATAAATTCGTCACATGCGTCAGTTGGTAAATTTGTGCTTCAAGTTCGGCAATGCGTTGATCTCGAACTGCGATAGCCGCGACTAGATCTGCTTCATCAAAGCGCTGTGGAATATGCTGCGGACAATTGGCATCCCATGTTGCAACATGAAACAGAATCACCTGCTCTCCCTTAGCCCTATAGTTTGACGGCATCAATCGCTTTATAAGTTCAGGATCGTCTTCCAAAACATTTGCTGTTCCCCATAGCTTTACTCGCTGCCTGTTTTTATAGTCAATCAGAAAAAGATGTGCTTTGGGATTTTCAGCGAGATTACCCATGCTGATATATTGTCGGTTGCCGATGAAATCAACAAAGGCAATGCTGTTTTTGTCAATTACATGCAAAAATCCGGCGGGGCCTCCGCGATGTTGAATATAAGGTTGGCCTTCGCTATTGGCTGTAGCCAAAAATACACTGGTCTGTTTGGCAATAAAAGCCCCAAGTTCCGGCGTGATCGTTGTCTTCCATCCGTCACCGTTTTCCATGCTTGCATAGTTACTGCGCGATCCTTTGCGTGATTGGATTGCCTTGACGCTGGACGTGAATGCGATATCGCTGGCATTTTTGATTTTTTCAGACATGGCGCATTTTCTCCAGTCAAATCATCATGATATTTGAAAGGTTTTACGTTGGGAAATCAATTTCGGGTAACCCTCCACAGGCAACCCGGCTAATGAGGAAATGTTAGGGTGGTCGCATCCTGTTTGAAGAAACACTTTGAACAAATTAAACTTTAAATCGATTAACACTTTTCTTGAGTGCATACGAAAGTTCAACTAGAGCCCCGGACCTGCGGCTTGATTCTGCTGAAGCAGCGTGCGTTTGTTCAATACCCTGTGCAATCATTTCGATTCGCTGTGCTATATCAGTACTGGCAGAGGTTTGTTCCCGCAACGCATCAATAATTGATTCTACGGCCTTGCCTACATCTACTGAAGATTGGTCCATTAACAAAACAGCTTTGTACACGCTTTCTGTTTCGTTAGCACCATCCAAAGCAAGCCCCTTAACTTGCATCAGAACGTCCACAGCAGTTTCAGTTGTGTGCTGAACACCACCGACTATATTCGAAATTTCTTTCGTCGATTTGCTGGTAAGTTCGGCCAGTTTACGCACTTCATCGGCAACCACGGCAAATCCCCGACCTTGCTCTCCTGCTCTGGCAGCTTCAATAGCGGCATTCAATGCCAGCAAGTTGGTTTGGTCTGCAATTTCCTGTATAGACTTAACAATGCTGGTAATGCTGTTCACCTTTTGGGACAGTTCAACCATTGTGTTCGTGGCTTTAGTCATGCCGTCCGCAACTTTTTTTATCGTTTCTGTTGTTGTTGAGACCGCTCTCAAGCCGCCCTTGGCTTGTTTCTCAGAGCTAGTTGTAAGTGAACCGGCCTCATTGGCGTTTTCTGACATGATGCCAATACTGACAGTCAATTGCTCTACCGCCGCTGCTATTGCTGATACAGCAGCGCTTTGCTCTTGTGCAGAGGAAGCTAAGCGCGCAGCATCGTTCTGCAAACCTTCGCTCTCTTGCACCACCGATTCTGCACTGGAGACCGTACCGCTAACCAACTGGTGCATTTGAGACTGCATGTCGTTCATTGCGGCGATTACGCTTGATTTGTCTTCAGGGAGTGCAATCACTCGTTGAGTCAAATCGCCATCTGCAATATGGTGGAGAGCTAATGCTGCATAGGAAGGTTCACCCCCAATCTGCTTATAAATGCTATGTGCCACAAAAACGGTAATAGTTGCAACCAAGATGAAACTCAATATTCCAAGAATTAATGACCAGTTGCGCGAACTATCCAGCCCGCCAATAAGCTTTATTCTGTCTTGAACTGCATCAGCTTCGGAGGCTTTGACGATGCCTATCAAATCTTCCCTTACCGAGCGCCACGCGGGCGTTTCTTTTCCAATGAGCAAATTCGTTGCTTCCGCCACCTTGCTATCCTTGACCAAAAGGAGTGTTTGCTGCTGAATTGGCTGCCAAATTTTGATGTTGTTTTGCAGGCGGACGGCAATGTCATGCCCCCCGGATTGTTTTGAAATCATTACAAATAAATTGTCGGTCTCTTTACCGAATACATCGCTGGCAGCATCAAAATTGTCATAAGCCTTCTTGTTAGTCGGATCAAGCAAAATGTTTCGCAATGCCTGTCCCATTTGCAAACCATGAGCATATGAGGCTGTAGCTGAACGGCTTAACGCAATTTTTTCGTCTATAAACCCAATCAGTATTTCCTTGGTATGGTAAGCGTACCAATCCGAGAGAATGCGCATGAAGCCCGCCAAGCACACGATCTCTACATCCGCGTCCTGCAATGCCTCGTCGAGTGCGGCATCGAA
>CAIWKC010000090.1 GCA_903913145.1 uncultured Gallionellaceae bacterium
CATGATCGCGAACAAAACAGTTTGGAGCTACAAAAGGCCAAGGAAGCGGCCGAGTGGTCCAACCGGGCAAAAAGCGAATTTTTGGCCAATATGAGCCATGAAATACGGACCCCGATCAGTGCAGTCATCGGATTTTCATCGTTGGCCAAAAGCATTGAGCTCCCCCCCAAGGCCGCTAATTATTTTAAAAAGATCAACACCGCAGCCACTTCCCTGTTGGGTATCGTCAACGACATCCTGGACTTTTCAAAGATAGAGGCGGGCAAGCTCGATATGGAAGATATTTCATTCAATCTGGATGAAGTGTTTGAAAATATGACCAGCTTGTTTGGAAATAAAGCCCGCGCGAAAGGCGTCGAACTCAGCTTTGGTAGCTCTAGCGGGGTCCCTGTTTTGCTTTCAGGCGATCCTTTGCGACTCACGCAAGTTTTAACCAATTTGTTGAGTAACGCGATCAAATTTACCGAGCGGGGAGAGATCACGCTACTGGTTGAATTGATCAAGAATGAAGGGGATTATGTTCAATTGCAATTTGTGGTGAAAGACACGGGTATCGGCATGACACCCGTACAGCTAGCATCGATATTTAAACCCTTTGCACAAGCCGACAACTCTATTACACGCAAATATGGCGGAACCGGACTGGGTCTTGTGATATGCCAGCAACTAGTGGAGTTGATGGGAGGAAAAATATTTACTGAAAGCGAGGTCGGAAGTGGCACCCGAGTCAGTTTTACCGCTTTGTTTGGAGTCGTAACTGACAACGTAGTCTCAACGCAAAATTTTTCCGGAAAACGGGTGGTAGTAGTGGATGACAGTCCGGTGATGCGAAAACTGGTTATGGCGCAACTGCGAAAACTGGGTTGTGATCCTGCAGAAGTCGATTCCAGTACGACCTTAATCGCAAAACTGCAAGCAGGTGAAACTGCGGACTGCATTATTATGGATTGGCGTATGCCAGATCTGGATGGTGTCGCTGCGGCACGTAAGCTCAGGGCAATGAACATATCTGTACCGATCATTCTTATCACGGGTGACGATCCTGAATTGGCTCGTGCTGAAGCAGGTCAAGCTGTGAACGAGATAGTTTCCAAGCCTATCAGTACAGCCAAACTGAATCAGTGCCTATTTTCTTTATTTGGCGGAACAACCCTTGTTCAGGAAACGAATACTCAATCTATATTCATTCCAGATTTGTCAGGACATCGTATTCTTCTGGTGGATGATAACGAATTCAACCGTGAAGTTGGAACAGAACTCGTCAGTTTAACAAAGGCAGTAGTTATTACTGCCAATGATGGACAACAAGCTGTGGATGCTGTCCTGATGGGGGAAAGAAACAGCAATGAAAGTTTTGATCTGATCCTCATGGATATTCAGATGCCCGTTATGGATGGTTATGCGGCGGCGGAAATAATTCGGGCTAAATTACCTCAATTACCTATCGTTGCAATAACGGCTGATGTTGCAACAAATGGACGAGAAAGAATTGTTGAGGCAGGCATGAACTATATTCTCACGAAGCCAATTGATGACAGCAAACTATACCGACTGTTGAACAAATTGCTTAGGCCGCAAACAACTATTTCTAAGGAGGTTCTCCTCGCATCGAAGGATGTAAGTTCACCCCCTATGCAAACTCAGCACGTTGATGATTGGTTGAACTTACCTGGTTTCGACTCCAAAGCCGCGCTTGACCGCATGAGTGGCAACGTAGCCATGTACCGGAAATTCCTCTTGATGTTCAGAGATCGTAATGCCTTCTCACCCAAAGCTTTTCATGATGCAATGAAGCAAACTGATTTGGCTGATGCGCGACGCATGACTCATACCTTGAAGGGAACAGCAGGCAGTGTAGGCGCGACAAAGCTTTCTGTCGCAGCTGAAGATTTGCAAGTTGAAATTGAGGCAGCCATTCAATCTGCCCAACCAGTTTCCCTGGAGTCGGTTCAAAAACTCGAATCAGAGTGGGAGCTTGCCATGGCATCCTTGTTGAAACTTTAGCGTTGCTAGGTAATTGGTTTGTGATGGTTTTACTGCATTATTATCGTATAGCGAGTTCATAAATCAGGAGATTTAACCTATAACATTGGTACGTTTGTACTATTTCACCGTGGTATTAGATGTGGTAACTTATAGACAACTTGGCAAACATACTGAAAAGTATGGGCGCAAAGTCTCCGGCCTAAGGGATCCTTTGGTAGCGGGACTGCAGCATGGATTATGTCCATGTTCATCTGCTTATAATTCCTGAAGTCGAAAAAATATTTTCAGCAAGCCATTTCGTTAAGGGTTTGCTGCGTTCCTAATTTAATTTGAATTGTGGTAAACGGAAACGAAATGAAATTGAAAAAGTATTGTAAACACGATAATGCCAAGCCAATGGGTAGCGCCTTTCGAATTTGCAATTCACATAATTACCAGGGCGTATGTGCTGAGCTGACTAACATACAGATTTTTCCATTTCATGGAAGCCAAACGCTTTTCCAACTTTGATATGCATCATTCATTAGTAAGATAGTGAGCTTGGATCGAAGGAATCCAATCATTTTGAGAACATTAAAAATACGCTTTTCTGAACACCACGTTTATTCAAAAAAACTGAATAGGTCATACAGCGTTTCAAAAAGTTGGACTTGTAAGAAAAAAAATGGCGGATTTACCTTGATTGAATTGGCGATCACGATGTTAGTTATCGGGTCAATGATTGCCAGCGTTTTTAGTGCTCAAATAGTAATAGACATGAGTAAAGTTCATTTGTTTGAAGATGATTTCAGGAATGTTGCCCAATACATCAATGATTATCAGGATAAGTATCATGCAATGCCTGGAGATGATCCCACTATCGGTACCGCAAACTCTCACTTACCCTATGCTATAGCTTGTTCTGCACCTCAGGCTGGTATGTGTATGCCTGGTAACGGCATCATAGATGGAAGATGGAACGATACAACTAAAGCAAGTGAGAGTTTTTTAGTTTGGCAACATCTTCGTTTGGCTGAGTTTATTGCGGGAGACTCGGACATTTCTTCGGTCAATTATTTTGCTAAAAATACTGCAGGAGGAAAACTAGGCGTAGCAAGCCAAAGCAATACTCCGATTATTGGCCTCAAAGGTAGTTTTTTGGTTTGCTCGGATGGAATTCCCGGCAAATACATTAAACAGATTGAAGTTTCATTGGATGACGGCAGTACTGACTCTGGTTCTATGATGGCGACCCAGTCGGGTACATCTGTTGGCGGTACACCCGTTCCGAGCAATTTAATTGACGACAGGCAGCTATACTTGCTGTGTATGGGTGTTTAAATAGTTTCTTGCTATTTTGCCTAATAGCCAATCCCGTATGTGTTTCCTCAAGGCATTTCTCCAATAAATAATTCTTTTTTAAAGCAACTAAGTTAGCAATATTAGTTGGCAATATTAATGTCCAAATTTGCAAGAGATTCATGTAGACTTACAAGTAGTGTGGTTGTAGGCGAAGATGGAATTAAACATATTGTTTAAACGTGAATGAATTGAGAGTCTACGCATGCGTATGAAATTACTATCAGAAACGTTAAGGTAAAAACGCATCGTGATCAGTTTTGCAGGATACTTGGAAAGGGTAAAAAAATGACAGTTGCGCAAAGGTTATATATGCTGGTTATTGCCTCGGCAATAGGGCTTTTAAGTTTGGCCGGAGTGGGGTACTACCAGATAGATAAAGTTTACGAAGCGGCTAATTTTGGCAATGTGAACACCGTACCCAGTCTGATTGTGCTCAGCCATTCGATGAAGGCATTCAGTCAAGTACGGGTGAGGTTGTACCGTCATGTGCTGAACACAGACGAAGCACAAATGACGGCCATTGAAGCCAAATTAAGGGAAGCTCAGACGGATACTAAAGATTCGATGAAGAAATATGAAGTCGACGGTTGCGGCGGGGCGACTTGCATTGGAGATGACAAAGACAAACAAATGTTGGCGAAGGATAAGTCGATCATGGAGGACTATTTTAAAGCCATTGAGCCGATTCTGGCTGCATCAAGAAAGAATACCACTGCGAGCATTGCTGAAGCACGAGAGTTATTAACAAAAGCGGCCCCACTGGCTGAAGGATTAAACACAGCCCTTGAAGAACATGCCGCCTATAACGAGCAGATGGGTAAAAAGGGCGCTGAAGAAGCGGTTTCCGCAAAGGGTACTGCGACCAAGATATCAATCGTCATCGCCTTGATCATCTTGTCCATTGTTGGAACAATGGGCGTATTGATTGTGCGCAATCTGCAAAGTCAATTGGGTGGAGAGCCTGCTTACGCTGCCGACATTGTTGGGAAAATAGCCGCAGGAGACCTGACGGTCAAGGTTGTAGTAAAGGCCGGTGATACAACCAGCATGCTCGCGGCGATCAAGGGAATGACGGAGAAACTGGTGGAGATCATCACAGCGGTTCGCGCAAATGGCGACGCACTGGCCAGTGCCTCCGAAGAAATCAGCGCCACCGCCCAATCGCTGTCACAAGCCTCCTCGGAGCAAGCCGCCAGCGTAGAAGAGACCAGCG
>CAIWKC010000091.1 GCA_903913145.1 uncultured Gallionellaceae bacterium
CGCCAGTAAACCAACGACATGCAATAACGCCGTTGCACCGGCATCTGGAAACTGCTTGGGTAATGGTTTAATTGATGGACTTTGGACTTCTAAGACACTTACAGATGAAGTACAGCTTTTCTGGCAACATGTGCGACTTGCAGGGCTTGCGCCCGGACCAACAGCCGGTGTGGCAGATTATCGTCCTACCAACGCTTCGGGCGGCGTAATAGGAATTCAAAGTGGTTCTAGCCAAGCTACATATTTTCCTATAATGGATTCCTCAAGTAACCCAATTCGTGGGACTTATATTGTCTGTTCCGATGGAATACTTGGCAAATTTGCGAAGCAGTTGGATATCCAAATGGATGATGGAGCTACGGATACCGGCTCAATGATGGCAATTACATCTGGTTCAGCATTTGGTAGCAAAGCGGTCGCTTTCGCAGCAATTGATGATGCTGGCACTTACACTGTTTGCATGGGAATTTAATCAGGAATAGTGTCGCTAAAATTTGAACGAAGCGCCCCGTCCGTGCGGGGCGTTTTACTTTGTACAAAACGCTTTTGGTTTAACCCAGATAATCCATTAGGCCGTCATTCCCGCGGAGGCGGGAGTCCAGTCATGCAAAAACGCCTGCGAAGCAGGTCAACTGCATTGTTAATAAAACCGCTGGATTCCCGCCTTCGCGGGAATGACGTAGTTTTGTGCTAATGAACTATCTGGGTTTAATTCAATTTTTAAGAAATCGAACTCACTGATTTGTGAATGGGGGAAATCAATGAGAAAAAAACAAAGAGGGGTTCAATTAATTGAAACCTCAATTGTTCTAGCCATCATTGCTTTGGTTCTCGGCGCTTTCTTTAAAGGCCAGGAAATGATAAATAACGCAAGAGTGAAAAACCTCATATCCGATTTCAAGAGTATTCCTACGTATGTCGAAGGCTATGAGGGAATGTTTAGAGCCTTGCCTGGAGACGATGCCACTATAGGAACTGCCTATGCGCACTTGGTTAACGCCACGCAATGCTCACCAACGAATCCAGGCTATTGCATGCCGGGAAATGGCATGATTGATGGGAATTGGAATGACACGACTGTTGCGAGTGAAAGCTATATATTCTGGCAACAAATTAGAATCGCAGGATTAGCTCCTGGATATATTACCTTAGGAACTGCAGCTTATCTTCCCACGAATGCAGTTGGCGGCACTATGGGGATACAGAGTGGCACAAACGACGTAACAAAAACGCCCATTAATGGCACCAGTGGGGCAAACCCGATACGTGGAAGTTATATTGTTTGCTCGCAGGGAATTATGGGTAAACTCGCGAAGCAGGTCGATATTGCGATCGACGATGGCATTCCTAATTCTGGATCGTTGATGGTGGGAAATCAAACTCCTGCAGGCACGCCAATGACAGCAGTTGCAGCACTTGATGACTCTGCCGTCTACACAGTTTGCTATGGTTTTTAAGCGGCGCTTATAGATTCAGTTTGTAGCCTTGATGAAGCGAAGCATAATACGGGATATACTTCTCCGAGTTCCTGCGACAATTCGGGTTAAAACCCTTCGTCCTCGCGCAAATATCGCCACTGTCCCACCGGCAAGTCTCCAAGCTTAACTTTCCCGATACGGACACGCTTCAGGCCGCTCACTTTGAGTCCGACCAGTTCACACATGCGGCGTATCTGGCGCTTTTTTCCTTCTTTTAAAATAAACCTCAATTGATCGTCATTCAGCCAACTGACTTTGGCGGGTTTGAGTTTTTGCCCGTCAAGAGAAAGACCGTTGTTAAGCATGTTCAAGCCGTTGCCCACTAACTTGCCGGTGACGCGCACAAGATATTCTTTTTCGATAGGGGAGTCTTCACCAATGAGTTGTTTGGCAACGCGACCATCTTGGGTGAGAATCAGCAAGCCTTGCGAGTCAATATCCAAGCGACCTGCAGGTGCAAGGCCGCGCAGATGCAGCGCTGTAAAACGATGTGTTGTGGCATCGTTGGCCCAGCGGGTATCCGGCTTGATCAGCACTACGGCAGGTTGATGGCCATCTTCCGCTTGACCTGAAACATAGCCTATGGGTTTGTTCAGCAGCAAGGTCATGCGCGTCTGCTGTTCGTTTTGGGCAGACTTGTTCAGTGTCACTTTTTGAGTTGGAAAAACCTTGGTGCCAAGTTCGCTTACCTTTTCGCCGTCAACCAGTACCCAGCCTTTTTCGATATAGCTATCCGCTTCACGGCGTGAGCAAATACCCAGTTCGGACATGAGTTTTGAGAGTCTGATTTTTTCCATTTTTTTTACCAAAAAGAATTATTAATAGGAGGCTTTGTAGTCGCACAGACCCCCTCCCTAACCCTCTCCCACCGGGGGAGGGTTAGAGAGGGGCTGTTTCCCTCATCCCAACACCGGAAATAACCCCCTCAATCCATTCGCTATAAATTCCACCGCAATCGAAGCAATAATCAACCCCATCAAACGCGAAAACACATCGCTACCAATGCGCCCCAAACGCCGGGAAATCCAGGGTGCCACTAGAAATGTGAGCCACACGATCGCGCCTAGCAATATTATCTCAATACTCAAGACCATGTAGTGCCCGATTCCATTGCCTTTGTGGGCATCCAGAATGATGGTGCTGATAGCGCCGGGGCCCGCAAGTAGTGGAGTGGAAAGCGGCACGATCGCGAGAGAGGAGTTGCCCTCTCCATCGGCAGAGTCATCGGGAGAAGGGATATCTTTGTTGCCGAACAGCATGGCGATGGACATCAATAAAAGTAGGATACCGCCTGCTACTCTAAATGAATGAATGCTAATGCCGAAAAACTCCAGAATTAATTCTCCGACCAATAATGCAGTGAGCAATATTGCGGTCACGGAAAAAGAAGCCATGCGGCCAATACGCGCCCTTTTTTGCGGTGTTAATTCCATCGTAAACGCAATGATGATCGGAATCATGCCGATAGGGTCAAGCAGGGCGAACAGGGTGATAAATATTTTGGAGTATTCAGTGAAGTCGAGCATTGAGCTATTTATTTTAAATTGAGTTCTGAATCATGTGAAAACGGCTAAGTTAAGAGTGAATGGTATTGAAGTTACACCGTATAATCCGCGCAATCAACTTTCCAACGAATTTTGTGAAAATTTTGCGCATCTATCAATTAATTCTTGCGGGGCTGGGCGGTGTTTTTGCCGTAGGTGGCTTTGCACCCTGGTATTTTTTCCCCATGCCGGTTATTTCGCTCGCATTGCTTTTCTGGTTATGGTTGCAATCCGATAGTCCGCGTTTTTCTTTCGGGTTGGGGTTCTTCTTCGGGCTGGGAATATTCGGTACAGGTGTGGGTTGGATTTACGTTGCGCTGCATGAGTTTGGCAACATGCCAGTGATATTGGCATTGTTGGCAACATTCCTATTTGTGGCGTTAATTTCCTCGTTTCCCGCGCTGGCCGGTTATTTGTTGAGAAAGTGGCCAACAACGCAGGGAGTAAAACTCTGCCTGACATTCCCGTTACTTTGGGCCGCAGCGGAATTGTCGCGCGGCTATCTTTTTACCGGCTTTCCCTGGTTGACGTTGGGATATTCGCAGGTTCCGCTCAGCCCACTCGCCGGATATGCGCCGCTACTGGGCGTATACGGAGTCTCGCTGGTGATGGCATTGAGTGCTGGGTTGCTGGTTTTGTGTGCGCAAAATCGACTGAGCATGAAGGGCAAAGTGGCGGCAGCGGTTTTGGTCTTGCTTTGGCTAGGAGGAGCAGTCTTGCACAAAGTGGAGTGGACAGTGCCTGTCGGTAATATGGTCAAGATTAGCCTGTTGCAGGGAAATATTTCTGAAGAAGAAAAATTTCAGGAAAGTAAATTGGTCGATACACTGGAAACTTATCGCCGACTCGTGCTGGGAAGTGACGCGAGACTGATTGTGCTACCAGAAACAGCCTTGCCCATACTCCGCAGCCAAGTACCCGAGAATTATGCCGCTATCTTGCGCGACCATATGCGCCCGCAAGCGGGGGATGTACTGATCGGCGCCTTTGAAAGGGGGCAAGGTTTGTACTACAACACTATGTACTCGCTGGGCGTTTCGCCCAGCCAAGCATATCGCAAAAACCATCTGGTCCCTTTTGGCGAATTCATTCCGTTACGATGGATCTTCGGTTGGGTCGTGAATGATCTATTGAGTATTCCGATGTCCGATCTCACCAGCGGCGGAGAACTTCAGCCTCTGTTAAATTTGGCGGGGCAGCAAATCGCAATGAATATCTGTTACGAAGATGTCTTCGGGGAAGAAATTATTCGGTCACTACCGCAAGCGACTTTGTTGCTGAACACCAGCAATGATGCGTGGTATGGAGATACGGCGGCAGCGATCCAGCATAACCAGATCGCGCAAATGCGTGCGCTGGAAACGGGACGGATGCTGCTGCGAGCTACCAATACCGGGGTAACATCGGTGATCGGACGTGACGGAGTAATCCTGAAAATGTTGCCACAACATGAAGAAGGCGTGCTGACTGCGGAAGTGCAGGGATATAGCGGCGCTACGCCGTATGTACGCTGGGGTAATACCGCAGTATTGGCTTTGCTGTTAGTGATGTCGGCACTCGCGGGGTTGTTGCAGCGTAAATCTTTCCCACTTTCTTCAGGCGTGCGAAAAAGTGGGCCGGTCTAGAGTGGAGTAGATTTGTGGCTTGGTTCTGCTATCTGCTTCAATGTGCCGATGACACGTTTTATTGTGGGATTACCAATGATCTCGACAAACGCCTTGTGGTTCACAATGCAGGCGAAGGTGCGAAATACACCCGTGGCAGAACGCCCGTCAGGCTGGCTTTCCAGGAAAGCTGTGAGGATAAGTCTGCCGCGTTAAAAAGGGAAATACAGATTAAACGCCTGACTCGCCAAGCAAAAATAGCCTTATGCAAGCGTAAATAAACTAAGTCAAGTTACGTTGATTGCGCGGGTGGTCTTGTATGCCAAAGTATTTTGAGCTCTAATGCACAGGTTAAAATTTGTGATAAACATGCATTGAAATAATTTTTTAAATCCATTTATGCGAGTTTTTGATTCACTCGCAGAGGTGCAATCTAAAACTCAAACATTAGCTTTGAATAGAGAAGGACAGGTGCAAAATTGATGAAAGCTTATCGGGCATTGTTGCTTATGTGTATGTCGCTGTGTTCTGTTGCAGCGATGGGGCATGATTTCTCGTTCAAAGATACGCAAGGAAATATGCAACGGTTAGTTGACTACCGTGGCAAGTGGGTGTTGGTCAATTTCTGGGCAACCTGGTGTCCGCCTTGCCAGGAAGAAACACCAGACCTTATCGCGCTGCATAATGCACACAAGAATAAAGATTTGGTGGTAATCGGTGTGGCACTTGATTCAACTCGGGCAGCCGTGGATGAATTTACTAAAAAATACGCAATCACGTACCCAATTGTTTTTAGCAGCTATACGACGGCTGAGACTGAAGTGGGCGTAGTAGATGCTTTGCCAACGTCATATTTGTATGCCCCATCCGGAAAGCAAGTGATTTTTCAAGAAGGCTTAGTGTCAAGAGCCGATGTGGAAGCATTTCTCGTTTTGAAAAATAAACACCCGGATCAAAAAGCTTCCAAGTAATCTTTTGAAGTTTGATTGCGCACTGTAACCAACTGCTTTAATGAGTTTGCTAGTTATCCGCCTTGTCCGTTTAAGGATAATATGGTGCGTTGCGGGTTTGCCCAGTGCCTGTGCCATGCGGCATTGACCAGATTAGGGTAGCCAGGTTTTCCCAAACTACCGTTATAGCGACCTAGGGCGCGATACAGATTGCCCTTTTCCAAGTCGAGGTAGTGACGCAGGATAGTGCAGCCATAACGCAGATTAGTGCGCAGATGAAAAAGGTCGTGCTCAGCAGTGCCGATGGCGTGTGTCCAGAAAGGCATTACTTGCATATAACCCCGCGCCCCGGAACTGGATACCGCATATTTCCTGAATCCGCTCTCTACTTCAATTAAACCCAATA
Source organism: uncultured Gallionellaceae bacterium (assembly GCA_903913145.1). Classification (GTDB taxonomy): domain Bacteria; phylum Pseudomonadota; class Gammaproteobacteria; order Burkholderiales; family Gallionellaceae; genus PALSA-1006. Next base: position 5,983 of record CAIWKC010000091.1, read on the forward strand.
CCATGTGAGGATCCAGTCCGGCTCGAGTAGCCTCGTAATGCACTGTGTTTAGAAACGCTTCGCGAGAAGTTTTGTCCGGAAGAACCTTGGAAAGCCTTAACGACATCTCTCTTAACCAGTCATCAGCTTCCTGTTGAGTCGCGAATGCCAGTTTTGGCGTTGCCTGATCGGAAACTTCGCGCTGCAAAATTGCCTGCACACTGGCGGAGAGCACTTCTTCTTGTTGCGCGCCGGCAAAGGCGGATGCGGAAAAGAACAAAATTACTGTTGCGAATAATATTAGACAACTACAGAGCAATATTAATTGAATTTTTGCGTAAGAAAAAAATGCCGTCATTCCCGCGCAGGCGGGAATCCAGATGATTGAATAATCCCCGCGTAACAGGTCAATATTGTGGCGTTGTCCGCTGCGCGGATTATTTTTCTTGCTGTATTCCCGCCTGCGCGGGAATGACGGCTTGAATGAAAAATATGAAGTTGTCATAGCTTGGATTGTACGAGCGTGGCAACTTCTTGCAAGGCGACGACCTGCGCTGCCTTGTCGCGCCGACCCTGATATTCGACATTGCCTTCTTTCAGTCCGCGATCACCAATAACGATACGATGCGGTATGCCGATCAATTCCAGATCGGCAAACATGACACCAGGACGTTCATCGCGGTCATCCAGCAATACTTCGATACCTGCTGCAGTCAGTTCGGTATAAAGCTGCTCTGCCGCATTGCGCACCGCTTCGCTTTTCTTGATGCCAATGGGTGCGATGGCCACTTCGAACGGGGCCATGCCGGCCGGAATTGTGATGCCGCGCTCGTCAAAGTTTTGCTCAATGGCAGCGGCCACGATACGCGATACA
>CAIWKC010000092.1 GCA_903913145.1 uncultured Gallionellaceae bacterium
CATTGATCGATCTACTTCCAACCGACTCATGGCAGAGTAACCCTGCCATGAGTCTTGATTTCATATGCAACCAGCGAAAACATTTATCTTTGACGTAGAAGAGTCGAATTTCGACAAATTGGTAACCGAGCAATCGCATGAACTTCCTATTTTGCTAGACATTGGCGCTGAATGGTGTGCTCCCTGCAAAATTCTGACTCCCATGTTAGAACGTCTTGCATTGGAATATGAAGGGAAGTTTTTACTGGCCAAAGTCGATGCCGACGAAAATATGCGAATCGCCGGGCGTCATAAAGTGCGTGGCTTTCCGACGATCATTGCTTACAGCCGTGGACAAGAAACAGATCGATTCCATAGCGCACAGCCGGATAGCTTCTTGCGTAACTTTATCAAAAAATTAATTGAACACCATCAAGCCTCTTAAGAGAGTGTTCGATGTTCTGGTCTTAGATATATTGCTTGACTGTCTTAAACAAATTGCAGAACCTACTCAAATTTATAACCTTGCAATCCAGGTTATTTTGGTTTGAGTTGTTCCGCATTCACGCGCGATGCTAGCAGTACATCTCCGCTGTCGGCATCAATTACTCTGCCCGAGCCATCTTCCAGTGGTAGTTCGGCATCGTTCCATCCGCGTATACCTAATCTAAGCGACACCACGTTGGTAAAGCCAAGTTGCTGCATCACATCTGCTGCCAATATCGATCTTTTTCCAGAGCGGCAGATTAATACGATTTCACGCTCGCGCCCTGTGACAAGCTGAGGAAGGGTTTCGTCGTAATTCCATTCTGTGGACTGTTCCAGTATGCCTCTTGGCACGTTGATCGAACCAGGAATTCGCAGTGCGTTAAACTCCGCCGGTTCTCTCACGTCAATCAATAGCGGCACTGCTGCGGCCCGGCCCTTCAGTCGTATTGCCAAATCCCAGGGCATTTCTTCTTTTACCCTCACAAGCGCTGCGGCAATCAATTGGTCATAAGTTTTCATTTTGTCTTAATTAAAACGAAACAGAACAAGTGTACCCGAATTTTGTCTGCCGGAAACTGGAAGTACTTATTTTCTGGCGATAATTATGCACCACCAATATTCCGCCTCAAAAGGAAATGCAATATCAAATATTTGGCTAAAGCGAAGACGAACTTCAATTTCCAACCAACCCGAAATATTGAGACACTTGGCATAGCTGCCGTCAGCCTCCTTTGGCTATCGTCCCTTGCTTGCCGATAAGCTTGTTCAACTCGCGGCCTTGCAGGATTTCCATGGCGATGTAAGCCTCATTGTCACTTTTCCCCATGTCGTAGATGGTGAAGATATGATTATGATTCAATCCACCCGCCGCCTGCGCCTCCTGATAGAAGCGAGATTCATATTCTGCGATTTCCTTGCTGGACAAGCCGGTAAGATCAGCCACCTTGACCGCGACAAATCGGCCAAATAGCGGATCGAGCGCCTTGTAGACAATGCCCATGGAACTGCGTCCAAGCACACCCACTATTTCATAACGTCCAAGATGTGTAATCATTAATTTCACCGGTGCTACTTGAGATGTAATTCTTTAAGTATGAGAATCGTGAACTTTGATTGATGGAAAAAATAACTGATTGAACCCTTTGTTTTAGGCTATGTCCGTAAATAGCGTTGGTAGTGTTGCAAGTCTATCAGTGTATGGACTTTTTAAGTCATAAGCCATTATACGGACATGATTATCACAACACTAAAAATTCACCACCTCCCCAACCCGCCCCCGGTGGGAGAGCAACCGTATCCATTTCTCGCACGCATTCAACAAGGCGGCGAACTTAGTACCAGACTTTGCTATGTTCGCTACCGTATAGTATGCCCCCCACGTCTGCCCTAGCATTTGTCAAAATCTCATTTTATTCAAGTAGGTGCTATGGAAATAGATCAGCAAGCACTCAAAGTTACTAAGAAAGCTTCAGTTTCTGAGTTCAAACCTGCGAGTCTGTTACCAGAAAAAAAGACAGTGTCTCAGCCCACGGAATGGAAAAATGAGTACTCGGTTGGAATCAAAACGGTCGACAAACAGCATCAATTGATTATGAGTAGCTTTGCTAATATTGTAAATTCAATTCACTCAGAGTTAGCTTGGTCAGCCATTCACTACAGCATTTTAGAGTTGAAAGAATTGGCTTTACGACACTTCGCGGTTGAAGATGCCCTCATGGAACTGTTCGGGTATCCAAAGATTACTGAACATCAAACGAATCATGAAAACTTTATGAATAGGCTTGAAGAAATATTGAACATATCCATACGCAAGTCAGCGAATAAGGAATTGTTAGCGCTTTTAGAGGAGTGGAAGACAAAGCATATTCTTGGCGCTGACATGGACTACGCCAAGTTCATTCTTTCTGGCGCATCGGTAATTAGGTCATAAAATGATTTGTCAAAATATTTTAAGAATAGTTACGTCGAAATGCTGCTTTGGATCATCATACTTAATTCCCGCATTTGATCCTCATGTTGTCGATGAGAGATAAACAGTTTTTGCCAAAAGCATTACGCAAGTCGTCATTTATATGACTTGAAATTACGACCCAATGGTCAACTTTTGAGAAGTTAGCTCTTCTCTACCGCTGGCTGAATGCCTCCCCCTTTTTCAGCTTGCGGGCCTACACAGCTTATTTAAGGAGCACAATTAATGCAGAGCGCACCGGTCAAACAATTAGGCGACAACTATGAGCTAGGTGATGTTGCACTTAAATCGCTGCGCATGTCGGAAAGTCGCTACCGTCGATTATTCGAAACAGCTCGCGACGGAATTTTGCTGCTCAATTCAGATACTGCCCAGATTGATGACGTTAATCCCTACCTGATCGAATTATTGGGTTACTCGCATGCGGAGTTTCTGGGGAAAAAACTCTGGGAAGTTGGCGCGTTCTCTGACATTACAGAGAGCAAAGAAATGTTCGAAAAGCTGCAAACGGTTGGATATGTCCGCTATCAAGACCTTCCGCTTAAAACCAAATCAGGTGTTGAAATAGCGGTTGAATTCGTTAGTAATTCCTACGACTGCGAAGGCGTAAAGGTAATTCAATGCAATATTCGAAATATATCCGAACGCAAAGCAGATCAGGCAAAAATCCTGCGGCACACATTCTTGTATGCCGCATTAAGCCAATGCAATAAGGCCATCGTTAACAGCGTTACAGAAGAAGAATTATTTCTTAAAGTTTGTCGTGCTGCGGTGGAATTCGGAGGCATGAAAATGGCATGGGTCGGTATTTCTAATCCAGAGACACTCTTGGTACGACCGACCACCAGTTTTGGCGATCACTATGCATATCTGAAAGCTGTGCCGATCTCAGCAGATGCCGAAAGTATCTTTGGGCATTGCCCGACTGGAACGGCCATTCGAGAAAGTAAACCGATCTGGTGTCAGGACTTTCTAAATGATCCATCCACCGCACTATGGCGCGCAAGCGCTTCAACATCCGGCTTTTCTGCATCAGCCTCTTTGCCGCTTCGAAAGGAAGGTGTTGTCATCGGGGCTTTCACTCTATATTCCAGCTTGATCAATTCCTTTGACGATTACGCACGAAACCTGCTGATTGAAATGGCTGAGGATATTAGTTTTGCGCTTGACAACTTTCAGCTCAAGTTCCGTCACCAGAAAACTGCAGAAGATGTTGAACGCTTACACAAGGACGCTGAGCAACAGCTTCACAATTTTGCCACACATCTACAAAATGTCCGCGAGCAAGAAAAAACACAAATTGCACGTGAAATCCATGATGAACTGGGCGGCAAAATGAATGCACTCAAAATTAAAATCCATCAATTAAAAGTTGAGTTATCAGAAGATAATAATGAGATCAAAATTAATGACCAAGTCGAGGCAATGTCGCAAATGATAAATGATGCAGCTGGGGTCACGCGGAACATTATCTCCGAATTGCGCCCGAGCGTTCTTGATGATTTCGGACTGTTAGCGGCTATTGAATGGCAGGCTCAGCAGTTTAATAAACTGACAGGTATAAAATATTTAGTAAATTGCATTGGTGATCAGGGCAATCTGGATAACCTGCATTCAATTGCTATTTTCCGTGTCCTGCAGGAAGCGCTAACCAATGTGACGAAACATTCCGGGGCCTCCAAGGTGGAAATTGAATATCATCACTCTGAAGATGAGGTGCTTCTGACTGTCAGCGATAATGGCAGAGGAATATCGGATGATCAGGAAACCAAATCAGGAAGTTTTGGAATGCTTGGAATGAAAGAACGCGTCAAGCAATTGGGGGGAACGATAAGATTTGATATTCCACCCGGCGGAGGTCTGTGCTTGATGGTCGCCTTCCCTCTCACCTCAATATTGAAAGTATGATCAGCATCCTGCTTGTCGACGACCATGCCATTGTGCGTAATGGTCTGAAACAAATTCTGGAAAAAAACGGCGATATGAAAATCGCTGCTGAATGCGCCAACGGGAGTGAAGCCCTGATCTGGTTGAGAGAACACATGTGCGATGTAATTTTGTTAGATATAGCCATGGCGGGAATGAGTGGCATCGAACTACTCAAACATCTTAACCTGAAAAAATCAAAAAAACCGCCCGTGCTGGTTATCAGTTCCTACCCGGAAGACCAATATGCTGTGCGTCTCATCAAGGCAGGCGCATCCGGTTATCTCAGCAAGGAATGTGCGCCGGAGGAGGTTGTGAGTGCCGTGCGCAGCATTGTGAGTGGCAATATGCACATCAGTCCTGCAGTTGCCAAAATGTTAACCAACGAAATCATTAAGCCAAATGGAATGCTGCCGCACGAAGCCTTATCGAATCGGGAATATCAGATTTACATGCTCATTATTTCGGCAAAAACCGTTAAGGAAATAGCCGACTCAACACACTTGAGTTCAAGAACCGTGAGCACATATCGTACTCGTATTCTTGAGAAACTTTCTCTGCGAAACAACTCGGAATTGATGCGTTATGCTGTCGAGAATAACCTCATGGTCTAGTTTCGCGCGCTATTGCAATCTGAGTCTTTTATAATGGCTGTGCCCGAAAATAGAGTTGGTGTAATTAACCAACTTAAATGAATGCGACTTTGCGTATACTTTTAAGCCCCCAATCACCCGACAAGTCGGCCTCACACACCTGCGCCGACTTGTCGGGCGATTGAATTCAAAAGACACCTTAACACTAACAAATAATAGGTTGTAGCACTACCAACTCTATTTACGTACAGAGCCTTTAAAATTGATTGTTGAATACACCGACACACCCTGATTAACCATAGTGCAGTCAGGGAATTCTACGCTTCGCGCATTCCCCGAATTCTCTTAGTTCCTGTCAGCCTACAAATGCTGCAACTTGGCACAGGCTAAACCACAACTTTCAGATTTCACTTCACCTCTGAATCAACAAGTTACCCTGCATTCTTATCAAAACATTTTGTGCTTGTAGTGCAAAAACGGACAACACATTTCCAATCGCACTACAGAATAATCATTCAAATACGGACTGCACATTCTGAGCGCATCAGAACAGTATGCGCCGTGGAGTTTAATAACAGAAACAGAGCAATTTGAACTCCAACGAAGTTAGCAATTAGAACTAATTGGATTGAGACATATTGTTATGTGTCAAGACGCCTTTTGAAGTTCCTCTCGCTGATCTCGTAACTGAATAACCGCAACGAGTTAACTGGCTTGCACCATAACAGCGGTCAGTAAATTCTTAATTTGCCAAAATTTTTTAACTATCAGCAAGGAGATATTACATGGCACTCGTCAGGAAGTCCTCAACCCATACCAACCCTATTACCCAAACCGGAAGCAAAACCTCAGCAGTGGCTGCCCGTGAGGCAGAAGATCAGCGCAAGAAGGCACGCACGCTGGCTAAGCAGCAGCAGGCGGCAGAACGAATTGCCGCTGCCACGGGGCAGTTGTCGTCAGGCATTAACGAAGCGGCTTCTGCAGCAGAGGAGCTGAAGCGTTCATCCGACCAGATTGCAACGGGTGCCGAGGAGGCTTCCGGTGCTGCTCAGGAATCTCTGGCTGCATTCAAGCAAATTGAAGTGTCTATCTTGCGTCAATTACAGAATGCAGACATTAGCCAGGCAAAGGGAGAAGCAACTCAGGCTCTCGTGGCTAGGACCAGCGCCGATGTGACCACGATGGTCGCTAATGTTTCCGTCGCCGCACAGCGGCAGAATGCATCAGTTGAAATGGTGGGTCAACTGGAGAAACAAGCAGCGAATATTGGCGATATCGTCAAGGCCGTTGCACGTATTGCTGACCAAACAAACTTGCTCGCATTGAATGCTGCTATTGAAGCCGCCCGAGCTGGCAAGCATGGCAAAGGATTTGCCGTTGTCGCTGATGAAGTCAGGACACTGGCCGAGACTTCGGAGAAAAGCGCCAAACAAATTCAGGATCTGGTAGGGCAGATTCAGCAGGAAGTGAAGGTGATTGCCTGGACCATCAGCTCTTCGGCCAAGTCCGTTGAGGGCGAGGTGGAAAATGGCAAGATCATTACCACGCAATTGGAGCAAATTCGCATTGACGCAGCTGAAATTGTCAAAGGTGTGCGGGAAATTGCAACTGGTGCCCAGCAATCCAAGGTGGCTGCACAACAAGCTTTGAAAGGTTCTGAAGATATTGCCGCCGCCGCCGAGGAGCAATCGGCTGCAGCCGAGGAATCGGCAAAGACTGTCGAAGAACAATCTCAGGCATTGGGTCAATGTGAACAGACTGCACAGAGCTTGTCCGAATTGGCAGAGGATCTGAAGACCTCCACTGACGTTTCCAAGAGCGCCGAAGAGGTAGCTTCTTCAGCTGAAGAGTTGTCTTCCGCCGTGGCAGAAATTAATCGTTCAGGCACCATGATCATGGCTGCCATTGAGCAGATTCGCAAAGGGGCCGAGGTGCAGTCGGCGGGTACCGCTCAAGCCTCTGCTGCGATTAGCCAGATTGAAAAGGGATTGGAAATAGCTCAGGGTCGTGCCACAGCGGGTGGCGAAAAGGTGGCTGCCATCAAAAACCTGCTGGGCGTAAATAAAGCATCCATCGATTCTTTGATCGCCGGTATTTCAGCTTCGGCGGACTCGTCCAAGGGAAGTATTAAACAGATTAAAGATCTGGAACTTGTGTCGCGTCGCATCGACAAGATTGTTGACGCGATTACCACAGTTTCAATCCAGACCAATATGTTGGCAGTCAATGGTTCCATCGAAGCGGCACGCGCCGGTGAGTTCGGTAAGGGTTTCGTGGTTGTGGCTACCGACATTCGCAATCTGGCCCACGACTCTGCCGAAAATGCAGAGCGCATCAAAGACCTGGTGAAGGCTGTGCAGGATCAAATCGGCGTGGTAGGTCGTGATCTGGATGAAATTGTCGCTTCAGCAATGATCGAGGTGGAAAAAGCCAAAAGTAGCACAGCCAACTTGCTGGTGATCGAGGCGGATATTGCCGCTGTTGAAAAAGGCACACAGGAAATCCTGTCAGCTTCTAACGAAATTGCTGCTGCCACCGCGCAAGTTAAGAAAGGGGTGGAGCAGATTGCCGCCGCAGCACAGGAAGCAGACAAAGCTGCGACCGAGGCTGCTTCTGCTGCCAAACAGCAATCTCAGGGGGCTGAGGAATTGGCTGCTGCCATTGAGGAGATTGCCTCTCTGGCCGATGAATTGCAAAGCGCCTAATCCAGGAGAGCAGTCATGACAAATAATAATCAGGAACAGCCGGAGAATGCTCCGCGCGTTGTAAAAGTGGGGCCGCCCAGCGATGCCGATAACTTCGACGAGCTGGTTTCAGATATACGCCAATTTGTGACCTTCATTGCAGGTAATGAGGTTTTTGCCGTGGATATGGCTCCGGTACAAGAGATTATTCGAGTACCTGATGTGGTGAGGGTCCCGCTCGCACCGCCTACACTCGATGGTCTTGCCAATTTACGCGGCAAAGTTCTGCCCATTATCAGCCTGCGCCGGATTTTTGGATTCGATGAACAAGAACACGACGACGCTACACGTGCATTGGTAATCGATATTGGTCAGCCCTTGGGATTTGTGGTGGACAAAGTTTCCAGTGTGGTGGGCGTCGAACCCGGCAAAATCGAAGGAGTTGGCTCAATAAAGGGCACGGTTAATACCGAGCTGCTTTCTGGAATCATCAAGGACATAGGCGGCCACGACATGATCATGGTGCTTGATTTTGCCAAGTTAGTTGCCCGGGAATTCGCTGAAATTGCTGCAGTTGCCAAGAGTTCCAGTATGGCAGGTGGACTTTATACCAGCTCCGAGAGCGAGGAAGAAGAGTCGAGCGATGAACTGCAATTAGTGAGTTTCGATGTCGCAGGACAGGAATACGCAATCACCATCGATGATGTTCAGGAAATTGTCCAGGTGCCTGAGAACATTGTTCACGTGCCCCACTCCGAGTCACATGTTCTGGGTTTGATGACGTTGCGCAACCGCTTGCTTCCTTTGGTTAGCTTGCGCCGGATGTTTTCATTGCCACCTCAAGATGCAGACGAACATAGCCGCATCGTCGTTGTGTCACTCGGATCTGCCTCGGTAGGCATTGTCATGGATAGCGTGAATGAAGTACTGCGCGTAGCAAAGTCCGATGTCGATGCCATGCCAGGATTGTTCGCTCGCGAAGGTGAGCTTAATGACATTTCTGAAATATGCCGACTGGACGGCGGCAAGCGACTGGTTTCAATTATTTCATCCCGAAACTTGTTTAGTCACTCAGCTATTAAGGAGGCATTGACGACCGTGGATAACTTGCAGGATGAAAAGATTCGGGAAGACGTAGCCGAAGAGGAAGAATCGAACGATGACGATGAACAGGTTGTGGTGTTCCGTCTGGACAAGGAAGAATTTGGCGTTCCAATTGAAAGTGTTCAGGAAATTGTGCGTGTGCCGGAGGAACTGACTCATGTGCCCAAGGCACCGCCTTTTGTCGAGGGCGTCATCAATCTGCGAGGCGCTGTTCTGCCCGTGATCGACCTGCGTCGTCGTCTTGGATTGCCCAGCGTCGAACGTTCTGATCGGCAACGCGTAATGGTGTTTTTGATTGAAGGTATGCGTACCGGATTTATTGTTGATTCGGTTGCCGAAGTGTTGAAGATTCACAAATCTGCCATTGAATCCTCACCAAACTTATCTAGTGAGCAGGGAAAACTTCTGTCGCGCATGGCAAATCTGGAAAAGCAAAAGCGCATTGTGCAATTGATCGTACCAGCGCATTTGGTAGAAGACCGTGAACGGGCTGAATTGGCAAAGATGGAGGCTAAGGCTCTTTCATGATTAAGCTGCTAATAGTCGATGACTCGGCATTAATGCGTCGGCAATTGACGACGCTGTTTCAAGCCGAAGGTGATTTTGAAATTCGTCAGGCCAGAAATGGCAAAGAAGCTGTAGACGAAAACCGCGAGTTTCAGCCGGATGTCATTACGCTCGACATCAACATGCCTGAAATGGACGGTATCACAGCGTTGTCGCTGATTATGGCGGATCGCCCTGCCCCTGTTGTCATGGTCTCTTCACTCACTGAAAAGGGGGCACTGGCGACATTCGAAGCGCTGAACCTGGGGGCGGTAGATTACATCGCCAAGCCCGGCGGCACGATTTCCCTATCTATAGGAGAAATCAAAACAGAACTGGTGAGCAAAGTTCGTTCTGCTGCCAAAGCGCGAATCAAAAGCAAAGGATCGAGCGCAAGGGGTCTGGTTCAGCGTTTGAAAGAAGAAAGAGAAAAATCCTCAACTCGTCCTGTTGCAGTGAGGCGTGGTGTTGCCGGCGAGGGGTTGGTCATTATTGGTGTTTCCACAGGCGGGCCACGCACGCTTGAAGATATTTTGCCGTTACTACCAGCTGATTTTCCTTGGCCGGTACTGGTGGCACAGCACATGCCGGCATCCTTTACCAGGCCTTTTGCCGAACGCTTGAATAATATTTGTGAACTTACAGTCGTAGAAGCCGATCGTCCAATGCCCCTCGAACCCGGAACCATTTACATCGGCAAGGGTGGCGCAGACATGCTGCTGGTGCAAAGAGCTGGAAAGTTAACAGTAATCGCCAAACCGGAAAACAGTGAATTTCTTTGGCATCCATCAGTTGAATTGATGGGGCGTTCTGCGCTCGAACATTGCGATCCATCAAGAGTGGTTGGTGTGATGCTTACCGGAATGGGCTATGACGGCGCCGATGCCTTCACTGAAATAAAAAAACGCGGTGGCCGCACCATTGCTGAATCAGAAGAGTCTGCTGTGGTGTTCGGTATGCCGGCAGAGCTAATAGAACGAGGCGGTGCGAGCTTGGTGCTGCCTTCGGAAAAAATTGCTGCCCAAATCAATATTTGGGCGGGGAGATAGGAGGAAAAAAATGGCATTTATAAAAACACATTCAGCACAATCCATTTCAGAAGATGAACGTAAACAGCCGCGAAATTGCGAAAATTTGGAGGCTGAATTGGATAATCCCAATCCCACGACACGGCGTTGGGCCGCTCGTGATCTGGTGGATTGCCCAAAAGCTTCGGTCGCGTTGGTAAGCCACCTTGAGCAAGAAGAAGACGTATCGGTGAGGGAAGTCATTCTTACCTCCTTGACAACTTTGGGTGATGAAGTCGCGGTAGCTGGTCTGGTTAATTGTCTCAGCAGCGAAGGCGTTGCTTTGCGGAATGAGGCAATTGAGGCGATGAAACAGCTACCCGATGAAGTTGCTCCGATCATGCGCAAGCTACTTGCCGATGCCAATCCTGATGTGCGCATATTCGCAGTGAACATACTCGAGTCTTTGCGCCACCCTGATGTTGAGGCCTGGTTGATCGAAGTGATCGAAAATGATCCCCACTTGAATGTATGTGCCACTGCTGTAGATCTGCTTGGCGAGGTTGGATCCTTTGCGGCGAAAGAGCCTCTCCTTCGGCTCAAAGCTCGTTATTTCGAAGAACCATATATCCAGTTTGCTGCCGATCTGGCTTTAAAAATCATCAATGAAGACTGAAACCAAAATGCCTGCTAGCAGCATCAGTGAATTGGACTTCGAGAAATTCCGTGAATTTTTCTATCGCAAAACTGGAATTCAATTCGAACCTTCAAAGCGCTATTTTGTAGATAAGCGATTGGAAGAACGAATTGAGCTTACAGGTAGCGAAACATTTAGAAGCTATTTCACCATGCTGCGTTTTGAGGCATCGGGTGAAGAGTTGCAGCATCTGACTAACCTGATGACGGTCAATGAAACCTATTTTTTTCGTGAAGAATATCAGTTTCAGTGTCTGGTTAACTCACTGCTGCCCGATATAGTCCAGCGCAAAAAAGATGGAAATCCAATCCGAATTTGGGCGATTCCTTCCTCTTCGGGTGAAGAACCTTATTCCATCGCCATCTATCTACTGGAGTACTGGGCCGGTATAAATAATTGGGATATAGAAATTATTTCCTCCGACATTGACACCCAAATACTCGGACAAGCACGCAAGGGGCGGTACTCGGCACGTTCGGTTCAACACCTCCCAGAAAATGTCTTGCGAAAATATTTCACTCGTGTGGCTGATGAATACCAGATATGCGAAGACTTGCGGGAGGCGGTTGAGTTTACGCGGGTAAACCTGGCAGAACCGGCTGATACGCGCCCGTATCGTAATTTTGACGTTATCTTCTGCCGAAATTTGCTGATCTATTTCGATGACGTGTCGCGCAAGGCAGCCGCAGAAACTTTTTATGATGCCCTTAAACCCGGTGGCTTTATTTGCCTCGGACATTCGGAATCAATGAGCCGCATTTCGTCTTTATACAAAGTGCGTAAATTTCCTGAAGCCATAGTTTACCAAAAGCCCTTGGAGGCAAGATGAAACGCATCCTTATTGTCGATGACGCAGCTACCGTGCGCATGTACCACCGCAACATTCTTGAAACTGCAGGCTATGCGGTCGAAGAAGCAGTTAACGGAATCGAGGCCTTGGAAAAATCCCTGCAACAGTCCTTTGATCTTTTTGTAGTGGATATCAACATGCCCAAGCTGGATGGATACGGTTTTTTGCGGGAGCTTAGATCACAGGATGTTGCACAGGCTCCGGCCATTATGGTTTCCACTGAAGCCGAGAGTAATGACCATATCCGTGCTTATGCCGCAGGCGCTAACGTCTATATGGTCAAACCGGTAAAACCCGACCAACTGTTGATCAACGTCAAGTTGCTTATCGGGGAGGCGTGCTTATGAATTCCTTGCTTGAACAATTCATCTCTGAGGCGAGGGACTTTCTGCAGGGCATCGGCGAAAAGTTGATGGAATTGGAAAATGATCCTGGTAATGCCGAGATGATGACCGAATTGTTCAGATTCGTGCATACCCTCAAGGGTAATAGCGGGCTGTTTGAATTTCCTGAGATGACCCGGGTGTTGCATGCAGGTGAAGACCTGATGGATGCCGTGCGCCATGGCAAGGTTGATTTCTCCAAAGAGCTGGCTGATCGCTTGCTGGATGCGATGGATTATGTCGGGATGCTGTGCGATGACATTGATGCCAATGGCGGCATTGACGCCAAACGTGCCGCCGATTCGGCGCGCTTGGCTGAGTCACTAAGGCAATTGATTTTGAGCGAAGCGGTTGCTGGCGCGAGCGAATTACCCGAGGAAGCTGCAATAACTGGAAAAGACATCAGCGAAGATAAACCCATTCACTTTGCGTGCATTTCGGAAGCAGAACGTATGGCGGCTTATCGTCGTGCCTGTGGCGGAGATACTTTGCACTGGCTGGACTATTCACCGTCAGAAGAATGTTTTTTTCAGGGAGATGATCCATTTTTTCAGGCCAGAGGAACACCTGATCTCATGGGGGTAAACATCACCGCCAGGCAGCCCTTTTCAGCGTTGGAAGAACTGGATGCATATCGCTGCATACTAGATTTTCAAATATTAACTTCTGCACCGCGTGAAGAACTTGATGAGTACTTCCGCTACATGCCGGATCAAATATGCATTGTGCCTGTGTCTCCGTTATTTCTTGCTCTGCCGCAAGGCGATCCAAATGGTGGGCCGGTGTATGAAGACTTTGTGGTCGAAGCACTCGGGCATTTGGCATCCGGTCGAATGGCCGACTTGAGGCAAGCCGCACGTTCGCTGATCGAGCTTTCCAGTCCTGAACTATGGCTTTCATCGGCTTTGCGCTGGCTGTTGCTGGTTATTGAGTTGGAGCCGCAAAATAGATCAGCATTGGTCATGCTCATTGAATCATTGCGCGACCTTAAGCCGCCTCAGTGGGCTAAACATCAGGCACATACTTCGGTTAACGAATTATCTCAAACCAGTCAAACACGGGAATTAGCGTCCAGTGTGCAGGAGTCAACAATCTCGAGCGAAGAGGTTAAAGCGCTAACGGAATTAGTGGCAGTTCAACGGAAAATTCTCCTTCTGCCCATTGAGGCAGGCTGGCAACTTGGTCGTCTAAAAGCTGTGTCTACAACGATAGCTGGCTGCCTGAGGGCGAGCGGCGATCTTGCATCTTTACCAGGATTGGCAGCTTCGACTGAAATGGCGTTGGACGAAGCTACAGCGAAGCCACTTCTGGAATGGCTGGATACAAAATATCAAGGAACACAGGCACCCGCAGCAGCTGAAGTTAAGACAGTTAAAGCTGAAATTAAGATTCAGGCACCGACGGGCCTGTTAGAAGCGCAGATGTCGCACCCTACTGTAGCAACGCGACCTACCTCGGATACGGAAGGAGAATCGAAATTCGGACGACGTTCCGAAGATGCTACTACAAGTCCCAAGAGCCTCAAGGTTGATCAAGCCAAAATTGACCGCCTGATGAACTTGATTGGCGAGATGGTCGTGTCGAAGAACGCCTTACCCTATCTCGCAGGACGCGCCGAAAACGTTTTCGGGGTACGCGAGCTATCACGCGAAATTAAAACTCAATATGCGGTGATCAACCGCATTGCAGAGGAAATGCAGGATGCCATCATGCAGGTTCGCATGATGCCTGTCTCGTTCGTTTTCCAGCGTTTCCCGCGTCTGGTTAGGGACACTTCGCGCAAGCTCGGCAAAGAGGTCAATCTGGTTTTGGAAGGAGAAGAAACAGAAGCCGACAAGAATATTATCGAATCGCTGGGTGATCCACTGGTGCATATTGTTCGCAACAGCCTCGACCACGGTTTCGAGCAGCCCGAAGTGCGTCGCGCTCTCGGCAAACCGGTCGCCGGCACTCTCACTATCCGTGCCAGTCAGGAATCCGACCGGGTTGTAATTGAGATCAGCGATGATGGCAAAGGAATCGACCCGGTTGCCATTAAACAAAAAGCCTATGAGAAGGGGCTAATCGATGAAGCATCAATGGAGCGACTGAGCGATCAGGAGGCGGTCAATCTCGTATTCGCTTCCGGTTTCTCAACAATGGAAGTGGTGTCTGATCTGTCCGGCCGTGGTGTGGGGATGGATGTGGTGAAAACTGCCGTTGAAAAGGTCAATGGCACAGTCGTCCTGGAAAGTACAAAAGGGAAAGGTACCCGCATCCGCCTGTCTCTACCTCTCTCAATGGCTGTCACTAACGTAATGATTGTCGAGTTCGATGGTCAAAACTTTGGCATCCCGATGGACAATGTTGTGGAGACGGTGCGCATCCCGCGCAGTGCTATTCGTACCATCAAGAAAAGTATGGCCACCGTCTTACGGGGACGCATCGTGCCATTGAAATCAATCAACTCGCTATTGGCTCTTGACGCGGAACCCAAAGCTAACGCCGAGGACGAGTTGGCAGTTTTGGTTGTGCGCACAGGAGATGAATCTGTCGGACTGCTGGTGGATGATTTCCGCGAAACGATAGACATTATTTTAAAACCAATGGCCGGCGTACTGGCCGGACTTTCAGCCTATTCCGGTTCAGCATTGATGGGAGACGGCTCTGTGCTGATGATACTCAATGTTAAGGAGATCCTGTAATGCCCATCGAATACAAAAAAAATCTTGCTGTGTTCAGGGATGTCGTGAGTGTGGATGAAGCAGAAGCTTTGCTGGAATGGCTGCAAAAAAAATCAACAGCACGAGTGGATTTGTCGAACTGCATTCATATGCATCCTGCCAATCTGCAAGTGCTCATGGCGGCAAATACAGTCATCAGTGCATGGCCTGCGGATACAGTTTTTGCAAC
>CAIWKC010000093.1 GCA_903913145.1 uncultured Gallionellaceae bacterium
ATAAGGCCAAAGCACAGGAGCGGGGATTGGAGAAAGTGTGAACTATTCGTAAAAGAGCGCAATTCTGTCACTGCGTAATGTCCAGATTGTTTGGCGCATTTGCAATCTTTCTATAAAATCCAGTCTTTAATCGATTTACTTTGGGATTGACCAATTCGCATGTCACAACTGATGCTTTCCCCAGTTGCCTGATAATTTTTTGGAAGATGTACCTTTTGCTTCAAATTATTATAACCGTACTTCACCGGTAAGGGATTTAGAAGCGGCTTTTCTAGCGATCAATTTATAGCATCACCGTCATCAAAATAAGGAAAATTAGTGAACGTTGCCAAATTAATTACTTTTTCAGTTGTCATCTTGACGACCACGCCTGTCTATGCAGACACTGTTATCGATTTTTCTCCAATTGAGCGTGCAACCGCGAAGCACGATCTGAGTGAGGCAATGAATGAATTAGACAAACTCAATCTTTCCGGAGGCGACGATCTTTTAAAACTCCTTAACAAAGGTATGTTGCTTCGAATGCAAGGTGATTACGCACAGTCCAACGTGTTCCTGGAAAAAGCCAGGCAATTGATAGAGCAACTTCAAACAACAAGGGATAAAGAAAAAGCGGGTGCAGTAGAGATCAAGGATTTTTCCAAAGCCTATGAAGTGTTGCCAACAGAACATCTGGCGGTTTATGCGCTTGAAGCACTCAATTTTCTTGCCTCCGGGAAGTTTGTAGATGAAGTCGACGAGGCCAAAAATTTTGATGCCAAGCAAGTTTCGCTGGCCAAAAAGCATCATAAAGCAGCTTATATGTCCGGCGCCTTTATACGTTACCTCAATGGACTGATATTTGAAAAGCAAGGCGCCAAAGACGATGCGCGTATAGAATTCAAGAGAGCCATCGAGGGTTACCGCAAGCAAGAAATGAAAGCGCCCCAGTCACTATTGGATAGTTTAAAACGGGTGGAAAGTGGCGCAACCAAGGAAATCCGGATAGCCCTCATTTTACAAAATGGATTGGGGTCGGCATTCGAGGAACATATCACCCAGGTTACTAACCCATACCCCGGCCCCAATTCCCCTGCCATTTTCAACCTTCCTCTTCCCTCATATATTTCGCGACCCGCGCCCGTGGATCATGTCGAGCTGAGAGTAGGCACGCTAACGGCACAATCTGAATTGGTAGAAGACTTGACGGCGCTTGGAGAAAAAAGCTTTAACGACCAGTATCCATTGATCCGCGAGAGAGCCATTTCAAGACTCACCGTAAAAAATAACAGCACTACCGGCAACAAAATTGGCACTGAGACACCCGAAGGCGCAGGGGTTTTTGCCACTGTCAGCGAAAAAGCGGACATTCGCTCTTGGACGCTATTACCCGGCAATATATTGATGGTGAGCATACCGGTAGTACCCGATGGTAAAGCACTGCCCGTCACTGCCACCTACTACGATGCAAAAGGAATCAAGTTAGGAGAGAAAAATTTCGGCACGATCACTCCGCAAAAAGGTCAAAACCTTTTTCTCACCGATTACTTTATAAATCCGAATTCAATTCTTGCGCCCAATCCTTCTTCTAATTACCTTTCGGGTCCGACACAATCAAGACATTCCTCTGAAACCTTTACTTTTTTTG
Organism: uncultured Gallionellaceae bacterium; assembly: GCA_903913145.1. Classification (GTDB taxonomy): domain Bacteria; phylum Pseudomonadota; class Gammaproteobacteria; order Burkholderiales; family Gallionellaceae; genus PALSA-1006. The sequence continues at coordinate 1,628 of CAIWKC010000093.1, forward strand.
GGGTGGGAATCGACATTGGTTTAGGCGGAGGTTACTCAACGTTGGAATCACAAATTACGAACGCCTCTGGTTCCACTATCAGCAGCTCGTCCCCTGTCCCTGACTTGAGCATTTATTTTGGAGGATACAAGGGCACACTTGGCTGGGAAGTAGGTTACACAGCGATTGGAGGAGAAAGAACCAACTACTCCAAAAACAGCACAAATTGTTGTACCACCGTCAATGACTCCTATGCCTTAAGAGGAGATGCACTCTACGGTGAATTTCTATGGAGAACCAATACCTCAAATGATTTCTTCTATTTGAAAGGGGGGCTCGCCGGCACCACGATGAATTTACAGAATGGCGGTGGAATTTATGCTTCAAGCTCAACCAGCACCACAGGTTATGGGCCGATCCTGGGGGGCGGGTGGCAATCTGGCGCGTTCAGATTCGAACTACAGTCATTGAAAATTCAATTGCCAACACCGAACCCAACTTTCATTGATGGCTCGACCAAAACCTCTGCGATGCTGACCACATTCAATTTGGGTGTTGTTTTTTAATCTGGCTTGATGACAACACAGCTAAAGGAAAATAAACATCGGGTTGAGTTTTTTACTTCGAAGTTTGGCGGGTAAACAGTTTAGGGAAACTCTAAGTATCCTGTAATCGTCGCTATGCGACGTTACTCGCAGTGAAAGCTCGCATAACTGATCTTGGAAAAACTCCCTGAATGTGCTGAAAAAATAATATCCTAAATACGAAATATCTTTTTCCCCAAGCTATATTTTAGCCCTGTAAATATAACGACTCCTAGCACTGCACCGGTTGCATTGGCCAAGGCATCTTCAATTGACCCGGTTCGATTAGTTGTAAATAAGCTCTGCGCAATTTCAATCGAAATGCCAGTCGAAATCGCAACCACTATTGATATCAACCAACTTAACTTTGAATTATTTTTAAATTTTATTGCCGTCCTTGAAAAGCAGAAATATAAAATCATGACAAGTCCTCCATAAGCAACAGCATGATCCAGTTTATCCGGTGAAAAAATACTGTCGGTAGACTTTGGCAATACCCAGGGATTAAGACTTAAAAATAGCAACACTGCCAAATATAAACCCAATATGCCATACCAAAAAATGGCCAGCTCAAACCATTGACGTATTTTAGTGACCCATACATTAACCATTAATAAAATCTATCCTTTTTAAAACTTTTGTAAATATTCAGCGCAGCGCATTCTACCTATATAAATATGCAAAAGTGTTAAACCCAGATTTTCAATTAGAGCCGTCATTCCCGCCTGCGCGGCAATGACGGATTTTAGGTCTAATGGAAAATCTCGGTTAAACCAAACTCAGCTCAATTCTTTTGCTTTCTTGCGGCTTGAAGCCCAACCGATCAGAGACAATAAAGCCAGACCGCCGCCAATAAGAATGATTCCGACTATTTCGCTGTGCTTGAATTCCTCACCCAGCATCAACCGTGAAGAAACAATCGCCACAACGGGTGTGCCCAGCACTGAAAGACTCGCTTCCCACGCCGGTACACGGTCCAGCAAAACAATCCAAAGCCACCAACCCAAAGCGGTACTCACCACCGACAGTAGCACAAGAATAGTGAAGTACGACATCGACCAGTGAGTGGATTGTTCAGGTATGAAAAAAGCCAGCAACACAAGCGGCACAGCGCCTACCGCCATTTGCCAGGCAGTCAGTGAAAGCAGATCAACTTTTTGTTTTGAACGCAGACGTTTGACGAGAATTGTGCCGATTGCCCAGCACAGTGCTGCCATGACACCCAGAAATTTGCTGAACAAACTTGAATGCATGTCCCATGGTTCAATGATTAATACCAATCCAACTACCGTACTGATCGCGGCGAACCACTGATTTCCCCGAATTCGTTCACCTAAAATCGGCCATCCAATTAGCATCGTCCAAATAGGCATGGTAAAAATGAGTACCGCCGTTTTTCCCGGACCGCCTTCCACAAGCGCCCATGTCTGTAGCAGCATAAAACCCGCAACCTGAATTAAACCGATAGCCACTGTCGGTCCCGGTGCTATTAATTTTAACGGATGCCCGATTGCTTTAACAAAAATGAAAAGTGCTATCGCTCCTCCGACACAACGCTCTGCTGCAAAAGCAAAAGGGGGTGCAAAGGTCAACGCCTGCTTGGCAAGCACCCAGGAATAACCCCATATGATTGTTAGAAGTACAAGTCCGAGTGGTATTAGCCAGCGTGCACGTGACAAGGGAGGCGACATTGTTTTGGAGATCAAAAATGTGAGGTCAGCATAATACGCGAGCATTGAGATTCGGCAAGAAACAATGCAATGCAAGTGCCGATTAAATTGAGATTTTTCGTTAGGTTGAAAATATGCCATTCTGGGTTGGCGGGAATTTAATGCCTTTATAAAAAACTTTTAAACCGGGATTTACCATTGGACCTAAAATCCGTCATTGATGAAACTACTAGCCGTTCCACTAAGCCAGCAAGCTGGCAAGTGGCCTGTTATCCCGCGAAGGCAGGAATCCAGTTGATTAAAAATTTCCTGCAAAGCAGGTCAAAATCTTAATTTTGTCCGTTACGCGGAGTGTTTTTCTTGCTGGATTCCCGCCTTCGCGGGAATGACGGCTCTAATTGAAAATCTGGGTTTAACCTAAAAACTGAAGTTCGAGACACAGAGAACACAGAGTGAGTAAAGTATTAACGCAATTTCGAGGATTCACCCAAAAAGTCAATTGTGCTCTCTTTACAAACGTTTGTTTTTCCTGTGTGATCTCGGTGCTCTCTGTGGCTAACTGCTTTTCCTAAGTTTATACTAACTCCGCCTCAACAATTCCCCAAACTGCTCTATCGGCAGCGGCTTCCCAAACAGATATCCCTGATGCAACTGGCAACCTGCGTTATTCAAAAATCGCCACTGCTCTTCAGTTTCCACGCCTTCGGCAATAACATCGAGATTCAGACTTCTGGACATGGCGATAATGGTGCTTACGATTGCTTTATCGCTACTGTCTACTGCAATGTCGCGCACGAATGATTGATCAATCTTGAGTTGGCTTAGCGGCAACCGCTTCAGGTATTGCAAAGAAGAATATCCGGTGCCGAAGTCATCCAGTGAAATACGCACATTGATTTCTTTCAAACCGTTCATGGTGGCAATAATGCCCTCTATATTATCCAGCAGCATACTTTCGGTGAGTTCCAGCTTGAGAAAATTCGGTCGGATGGAATAGCGCTGCACTGCCTCTTGAACCTTTTTGACGAAATCCGGCTGGCGAAATTGTTTGGCGCTCACGTTGACGGCCAGAACAAGATCGCGGGTCGACTCCTCCTGCTGCCATATCGCGAGTTGGGCGCATGCGGTTTGCAGTACCCATTGTCCGATTGGTACGATCAGCCCCGTATCTTCTGCAAGCGGTATAAATTGTGCGGGTGATATAGAACCGCGTTCGGGATGAATCCAGCGTATTAACGCTTCGGCGCCGATGGGATGCCTTAAACTATTTACCTGAATCTGGTAATACAATTGAAACTGATTTTTCTCGAGCGCCAAATGCAATTCGCCTTCCAGCTCCGCATGGGCATTGATAATATTTTGCATCTCCGGGTCAAAAAAGCACATCGTATTTCGACCCGCCTTTTTGGCTTGATACATGGCAATATCGGCTTGCTTCAATAATTCATCTATTGAATGTTTCTTAACCCCAAAAAGCGTGGCGCCAATGCTTGGAGTGCTGTGATTTTCGTATTTCTCAAGTTGATAGGGTTGATTTAACGCGGCAAGAATTTTCTGCCCGATCGCTTCGGTTTGTTCAGCCGCTTCCAGCCTATGCTCACTCAAATTTTCCAGCATGACTACAAATTCGTCACCGCCAAAACGAGCCACCGTATCACCTTCACGCACACATAATTTCAGGCGTTGTGCAACCTGCTTCAAAAGCATGTCACCAACATCGTGACCCAGCGTGTCGTTGAGCAGCTTGAAATTATCCAGATCGATAAACAGCAAAGCACCTTCACGAAAGCTGCGGATGTTGGATGCCAGCGCCTGTTGCAGCCGGTCTAACATCAGGCGCCGGTTGGGCAATTGCGTGAGCGGATCAAAGTACGCCAGATTCCTGATTTCTTCTGCTGCAGCTTTGCTGGTGGTTTTGTCGCTAAACGTGGCCACATAATTCATGACAACCCCGTCTTCGTTTTTAACGGCGGTGATGGTCATATATTCCGGATAAATTTCTCCATTCTTGCGTCGGTTCCACAGTTCACCTTCCCACAAACCCGTGTTATTAATGCGCTCCCACATCGCCACATAAAAGCCGGCGTCATGGCGTCCGGATTGAAATATGCTGGGGGTCTTACCCAAGAGCTCTTCCGAGGTGTAACCCGTAATCTGGTTCACCGCCTGATTAACACGCAATATCACTTGATTGGCATCAGTAATGAGCATCCCTTCCTGTGATTCAAACGCGGTGGCAGCAACGCGCAAATCGGCATCTGTCTTTTGTGATTCGCGCAAAAACAGCATGGTCGCGGAAGCGGTAATGATCAGCATACTGCCGGTGGTGGCGAGCAATGCAAACAGCATGTACCGTTCCAGCATTAAGTGGTCTAACTGTTCCAGTTGGCGGGGTATGTGAACAGTAATTGAATCTTCCGGAAAACTTTTTGAAGCCAGCACCGACGGCATTTCATCATCCCCAATTTTTACTGCGGCGGGGAATCTCGCATCACTCCAGGTAGTGAGTGACAAAGGCTCAAACTCACTCCGGTTATACTGCTTCAAAATCTTGTCGACCGGAATATTGATTACCTGGGAATTTGGCAAAGTGTGAAATTGAAGCTTGCTGTTTGACGCCATCACGATCACGCCATTGGAGTCGGATATAAAAGCATTGGCCTGATTTGTCCAGTAACCCAGTTTTGCAATATCGCGTTTTACCACCGCGCCGCCGAGAAACTGGCCTTTTTCCATCACCGGATAACTATAGTAAAGTCCCGGGTTATTGGTCGTGCGTCCCATTGCGTATTGATGCCCCGGCTGACCGGAACGAATCTGGGTAAAGTAGATCCTTTCTGCATAATTGGTTCCCACCCCAGTTACCGGACTATTTGCATTGCTTGAGGCCACGCAATCACCGGCAGCATTGATGACGTAAATTGAATCTGCGCCAAGATTTTCTGCTGATATTTGCAGAGACTCGTTCAGTAATTTGAACTCCGCATCATGCGTCCATTTTTGTTTGCGAGCCTCGTACGGCAATAAAGAAGGTGCGGTATCTCTTCCGAAACGACGCAATGCCCGATGTACATCTTCATCGCGTGAAATTACCACTGAAATCCCTTTGAGAAGCCCAATATTTTTGTCAATGTTACCGGCAACATCATTCGCCTGCTGGTTGGCAATTCGCAATTCACGCTGGTAAGTTTCGGTGGCACGGTGGCCATAATAATAGTCTGCGCTAAACCAAGCCAACACACCCCAACCGATGATCAGAACGCCAACCAGTTTGTAGGGTTTAGAAATCGCGACAAAATTCTGTCTTCCTATAAATGTCAGGACAATGGTCAACACAACAATTAACAGTGTTGCAGCCAAAACGATCATGGCGAGATAGGTTGGCGTGATCCCCGAAGTATCATTCGTAATGTCTCCACCACGTATGAAGTAAGCAGAGGCCATCGCTATATAATGCATGCCGGACACTGCTAATCCCATCACGATCGCGCTAACCATCGTGCCACGATGGTTGAACTTGGCTTTACTTGATAGCAACCTGAACTTGATCCATAAAGCCAAAGTAGCCAAAGCAACTGCCACAATCAGGGATAACAAGAACAGATTGAAGTCGTAGCGTATCAAGCCATTTAGACGCATTGCAGCCATGCCGGCGTAATGCATCGCGCCAATTCCGGCACCCAGCAGTAACCCGCCGATAGCCAGTTTTGAATTTGATATTTCTTTTTGGCTGATTATTTTGAGCGCAAGCGTACTCGAGAGAATGCTTGGAATCATGGAAAAGAAAGTGCCGAAGGGATCATAGTTGCTCGAGCAAGGCAAACTAAATGCCAGCATCCCGACGAAATGCATTGCCCAAATGCCGAGCCCCAGACAAATTCCACCACCCGCAAACCACCATTGTTTTATTTTTTCTTGCCTGAGCGTCATCGCGTGATGAGACACCATCAGCGCGGCGTATGAAGCTAATATCGCAACAAATATAGACAGACAAACCAGCAGTGGGTCGTAATTCCCCTCGTAAAGCAGACTGCTTTCAGGGGGAGTGAAAATTAGATGTTGAAAACTTAGCATCGAAGTATCAGTGACAAATTATTCGTCATCTCAAAGAACCCAATGTGTTTAGTTTAGGCTATGTTCGTCTATGGTGTTGGTTACTCTGGAATCTACTATATAAGTTTAAAGTATAGCTGAACTTTACTGCATTCTATCGCCCGATAAATCGGCTTGAAAGGCACTTTAAATCGCAACCATTTCGATAATTTTGTAATTTATTATCCAATCAAGATACCAACTCTATTTATGGACACTGCCATTTTTTCTGCATGCTGCCATTTGAGAAAAAGTGACGATTGCAAATTTTTAATTTTGTTTCAGCCAAGACCTTATCCGCAATTGGTTTCCCTTGGGCTGTTTCGGCTCAAAGCTCCAAACGGTAACCAATGACCGACGTAAAGAAATCATGGCTCATGTAAATGCCGGGAGAAGAGCCATAACCGGTAATTTCAACATAAAAGCCATGACCGCTAACTCCGACACCTATCACTCGTTGTGTAGAACTAATTGTCGTCGTCGTCGGTCCGGCATTAGTGTAAGTCGGATCAGCAATGTTGACAGTGGCACCCGCCGTATTGTAGACATTGGTCGGATACCACGTGGTTTCATCGGTTCTATACATAATTCCCAGGCGAATATAGGCATACGCGTTTGGTTCTGGTGTTGTAATCAATGCTGACAAAACATTACCGGAGGTTTTAACATCAAACTCGGGTTGTTCATCGTGACACGGGCTGCATTGGTAATTTGGCGGAGTATTGCCATCCGGAATTATAACTAGCGGGCCAACAGTTTTCGATTGTCCATATTCTGCCGATTTAGTAATCCTGCGCGTATCCGCTTCAACTCTCAACCACTCATTGACCTTATATCCCACACCCACTGTGCCAACATACGAACCGGCATTCGAAAATCCGCCACCTGCTGTTAAGTATGGATCAGCCAACGCGGCAACACTGAATAGCATGAACACGGCCAATATCCCAAGAAAAGAAATCGGGCGAAATAGTTTATTGTTGGTTGTCATTAATGTATTCCTTCAAGAATATTTTCGGTGTTCAAAGCCTTCGTTGCGTAATGCTGCAATTAATATTGTCGGTGAACTAATTCATATTTAGTTAAAACGAAATAATACTATCAATTAACTTTGCAACTCTATCAATATTTCCAGTCATGAATGGCTAGCAGCATGCAATTTACCAGTAGAGCTCGGAACTGTTAAGTATATGGGTAAGCCCGTCGCCACCCACCGACAGCACCCTACCGTTTGGATGCAGTGAATCTATAATCGGAATCAATGTAGAAGTAAAGTTGTCACGCGCTTCAACCAGGCTGCTTGTAGTCGTCCATGACCCCGTGATTCCGTTCGTCACTGCGGCCGGGTCAAACAGTTCGGTGCTGGTAAGCGGATTTCCCGTATCATCCAATCCGCCCACCACCAACACTTTCCCGGTATCAGGGCCGACAGTCAGCAGCGTGGCAGTGTGAATATATCGCGCAACTGCAAGAGAGCCGGTTTGAGTCCACGTGCCGGTTGAGGGGTCGTATATTTCTGCTGATGCCAGATTAACTGTATCCGTACCACCGCCCACTACCAGCACTTTCCCTGAATTCAGTAACGTCGCTGTGTGGGAAAAACGTCCGTTATGCAGACTACCCGTTAAAGTCCAATTCCCGCTGGCAGGGTCATACAACTCGCATGAAGTCAACAGCACGGCATTGGCATCGTATCCTCCAGCCACCAAAACCTGGTGATTAGGAAGTAATGTCGCTGTTGCTGAATTTCGTGCGACAGTCATGGGAGAAATGGGGGTCCAGGTACCTGTAACACCGTTTGTGACCAACGCCGGATCAAACACCTCGGCAGTATAAGTGGTGCCTGTAGTTGTGTCGCCACCCGCTACCAAAACTCTGTGATCATTAAGCAGCACGATGACGTTATATGCACGTGCATTATTAAGATTACCCGTCAGTGACCATGCTGGCGTAGTTGCTAGTGGATCATAGAGCTCAGTACTGGGAAGCAAAGTATACGTAGAATCAGTACCTCCCGTCACCAGAACACGACCATCGTAAAGATTGACTGAAGTGTGGTCTCCACGTGGGAAGTGAAGCGTTGCATCGGCTGTCCACGGATTGACGGTTGCGCTTGGATCATATAGCCCGGTGGTACCTAACGCGCCACCACTGCCATAGCCGCCAACGACTAATACCTTTCCGGTGCCCAGCAGTGAAGCAGTGTGATCATAGCGGGCATCAGTCAGTGTGTTGGTTGATATTGCTATCCCGCCAAAAGAAGTGACGGTGACATTCACCGTTTGCGCTGCAAAGCCACTCAATGAAGCTGTGATGGTTGTCGTACCGGCGGCTCCGCCTGCGGTAACCAAACCGGAATTGACACCTACCGCCGCCACACCGGAACCTGCTGACGTCCACGTAACCTTGGTAGTGATATCGGCAGTTTTACCGTCAGAGTAGGTTCCGTTTGCAATCAGATTTGCGGTTGTATTGACCGCAATCGAGACAGTGGTGGTGGTAACAATGAAGCTAGTCAATTTAGCGGGCGGTGTACTGCTCCCGCCGCTGCTTCCACCACACCCGGCCAGCAATAGCGTCATGACTGCAAGACATGCAAAATTAAATCGCGATTTTCCATTAGAGAAAAATGCCGTCATTCCCGCGCAGGCGGGCATCCAGCTCATCGAAAAACACCTGCGAAGCAGGTCTACTTCCGGGCTTTGTCCGCTACGCGGATTGTTTTTTTTGCTGGATTCCCGCCTGCGCGGGAATGACGGACTTATTGGGAATCCCGGGATAAATTCGTGCAGCATAAATTGCTTAGTCCAACTCATATTTGAGATGCCTGTTTTAATGATCGGACGCTTGACACGCCACTGAATCAAAAATCAAACCGGAAACCAAATGATAGAAAATCCTGGAAAGAGTTTGATGAACTTTGTAAAGCTTCGGACGAAGTTTTGGACCAGGACAGGCCAAGTTGACCATCGAGTGTCAAGTTGCTTTTGAGTCTGTACGACACTCTTTCACTGGGTGAAAAATTGTTTGATTTGCCCCCTACATTATCTTTTTGGAAACCCAGAGTCAAACTTGAATCCAGCGACCACTGATCACCTACATCAGTGTGATTACTGCATTGCAATGATTCACTGGAACTGGTTTCGCTTTTACTGTAAGTCACGCCAAAGTTGGTCACATCGCGCGCGCGAAAGACACCCATTCCGGTCAATCGTTGTGAAACCGACCACAAAGGTCCCGAGGAAGGAGACGCCGGCACAAAGCCTTCTACCGGGGTGCCTCCGCCAATCAGCGCCGGATCAGTGCCACTGGCTGCCAACGCATCAGTAATGGAATACGACACATCTGTGCCTGTATTCCATTTCTCATTCAGGTGATTAACCATGCCCATCGACGCCGAATTCGTCACTGTCGTACGCTGGTCTGCCAGCAAAATCAGCCCTTCGGTATCCCACCCGTTTTGCAGCAGGGAATTTAACGTCGCGGTGGTACCGTTGATGGCATTTCTGAGATCCAGTATCGGGCTTCTGCGTCTATCAACCAGGAAATTGTAATCATTGCCTTTCCCACCACCGCTTAGCGTTCCCTGCACGGTCAATATATTCAGCTCTCTGAATTGAGTATCATAATCAAACATCGACATAATGTTGAAGGCAGGCTCGAAATATCTCAGGTTGCCCCCGATTGCCCTACGGTCGGTAAAACCGGAGACCGTTTGATTAATGTAATAAACCGAACCCCCAAGTTGATTCTTCAAACCGAAGTCCAAACTCGCTCCCATAAAAATGGGCTGACTATCCAGCGAAGAATCCGATAACTGCCCAGCCACAATATTCGCTTTGTATTCCGAATTAATCCCATAGCCGGCGGCGACACCGTCAAAACGGCCCATGACACCCCCACCCATGCCCGATTGCCGACCAATCTTGACTGAGTAACTGTCGACCCGATCTTTCATTTCATAAAATGCCGACCCAAGCCGGCTGCTATTTGCCTGACCGGGCAAATAATTGGCCGAATAGAATTCTTGCAATACAAGCCGATTATCGTATTCATTGTTGTACGAACGTGCCGTCACATTGACATTGGTGATGACCGATTTTTGCGTGGTGGTTGAGATCGATGTGGGCGCTTGGGAAGTGCCTCCGACCGCGGAGGTATTGGTTTGGTTGGCGCCCAAATACGCTTCCATCGACAGGCTGCCGAATTCGGTAAACTGGAATTCGGTATTTTTGATTTTAGGCAGCGTGATGACCACGGGTGGCGCGACCACAAAAAGTTTGGGCTGTGATGTTTTTAATAATTCCAGCCTGTCTTTTACCCATTTGGCCCATCTTCCATTGGGGTAAAGTTTCAGAAAAGAATCGTATTCAAGAATGGCGCGTGGCAATTGGCCGGTTTTTTCCTTGGCTATGCCTACCCATAATTGCGCATCTTCAGTATATTTGTTGGGCGGCAGTTTTAGCACATTGTTAAATGACTCCACTGCGGCAAATGCCTGGCCGGCGACCAATGCATTACCACCTTCTATCATCAGTGGGGAGGCTTGATTGTTCGCTTTAATAATCTGCTCTGACAAGGTAGGTATCGCAGATTCCGCTACAGGAGGTTGCTCAGTTGGCTGATCAATATCCGGGTAAACGGGCAAGCCATCTTTGCCACCGTAGGGAATATGAATTGCTTTGAGTGTCGCAGCCGGCAACACCACTTTCGGTGCCGTAATTTCGCCAGACGGCGCAGAGGAAACGCCTGGCACAGGCAATGCGGACGCATCGGGTTTAATATGAATGATCAGACTCTGGCCATTTTTACCCAGAGTCACATTAATATCGGCAGGTTTAGTCAGCTTGACCTGCACTGTGGGGCCGGTCGCTTTATCCTGAGTTGAAACGGTCACGTCCTGAAAAACATCCGAGGGTGGCGTTCTGTGCGACTCATAATTCTGCCACTGATCCGGAGGCACACCGCCCAGCACATTAAAATAAATGGCGGAATAAGGTGTTTTACCCTGAGGGAAATTTCTGAGAAATTGAATCTGAAAAGCAAATTTCACGACCAGATCAACTTCGCCATTGGCATCAGTATGCACAGTCATGTCGTCAATGATCTCAGCACTGGCGACCAAGGGCAGTGAACTGAACAATACCAACGCAATTAAGGCGAAAACCAAGCGGAACAGATTGTTAAGTTTCATATTTTATGACGCTCAATAGAAATTGAATGAAGCTGACTTTAAAAAGCCAGCTACGTATATCTTATAACAACTTAACAAATTAATTGTTCCACTTTGTATACGAGGTACCTTTGGAGCCCAGCGGCATGTGGCATTTTGCACTCGAACAATCCAGGGCTGTGCTGGCCTTGTTATGGCTAGACTGCTGAATATTGGGGGCAAGATAGGTTGCGCCTTTCAAATGGCAGGTTACGCAATAAATTCCGCCCGTACCGCCACCGGTATAAACACCATTACCATGTTGCGCTACGCCCACTGTTTCAGTAGCCCAAGCTGTAGCTCCGGCAGTTGCTGCGCCAGTTGGAGGCATGGATGACGAACTCATATGGCAAGCATTACAATCACCTACACCCGTACTTGATGGCGCCGCCGCAGCCATGGTTATTGGAATATGGTTGGATACTTTGCCAAGTGCACCAAAAGTGCCGAACGTCGGATAGACACCGTGACAACTATCACATCGAGCTGTGGCATATTGAGTATTTGTTGCACCGTGAATCCATATTCCCCCTACGAATGAGGTGACCGAACCTCCATAAATCTTGTGGCAACCGCCCAGATCGCATGACATGGTTACAGGAATATGATTTGTGGATACTCCTTTACCAGCGCCACCGGCACCATGACATGAAGAAGTGGCACATTTGCCATTATCAGCAGTTGTATGAGTGTAGCCAGCACCAGTCCAAGTTGTAAGGGACGTATGGCAAGAGTCACATTTGGCTGAAGTTGTTTGATGAGTGAAAGCGCCGGGTGTTTGACACGCAGTCCCACTATAGCAATTCGATTGAGTCGAAACATTAGGATATATAGCCGTTGTAGTGCCATGACAGGTTGAGCAAGCAGTGCTCCCACCCACAGTAATGCCAGGGTGATTGTAAGTGTTTATTGCCCAAGCCGCCGGGTAGCCAAGATTAAGATTTGCAGTTGTATATAAATTTGCAGCAGGAGAATGACAACCGCTTGCGTCGCAAGTGCCCGAGGCTGTGATATGCGGAGTAGATTGACCATGAGCTTGTGTGCCATCATGGCAGTTTTGACAAACTCCATTTGCCGTACTAGTGTGCGTGTAAATCGCCCCCAACCAAGTGGTATAAGCTGGTGCAGAAGTGGTATGACATGAGTCACAGGCGGTAGTTGAGCCTATGGAAACGTGGTTGGAGATGTAACTAGTGCTCTCAGCTGTTCCCCAAAGAGTTCCAGTATGGCAATTAGATTGTCCGCATCCAGTAGTAGCGTTATTGACATTGACTGCTCCGGCAGGATGATACATTGTACCAGCCCAATTACTATAGGATGGCGCTACTGTAGTATGGCATCCCCCAGCAGAATCGCAGGAGTTTATTGCTATTGACCCGGTTGGAGGATGCCCAGTCGGTGTTGATAGTGCCTTAGTTAATCCAGATCCCCAAAGTGTTCCAGTATGACAATTTGTTGTTCCACAACTTCCAGCGGCTGCCCCGGCAGGATGGAACATCGTGCCTGACCACGCCACAAAAGATGAATTTACATGGCATCCGCCTGCTGTATCGCATTGAGTGATTGAGGTAGTAGGATGTTGCGCAGCTATGGGTAACGAAATCGCAGGCGAGGTACCCCAAGTAGTATGTGCAGTACCCCCGTGACAATAAGATGAAGCGCAATTATTTGCGGCAGCGCCGCTTGGGTGGAACTGCGTTCCACTCCAGGTAGAATAATTTTTAGTATTGGTATGACATCCGTTTATTGAATCACATGTAGTGACTGAAGTCGTAGGATGATCTGCCGGTTTTCCAAGAGCATAATTTGGAGCACCCGCACTATTACCATCGTGGCAACCCCCGCCTTGGCCGCATGTCTTACCAACCAAAGATCCATTTGGATGGAAAGAACCATTCGCAAAAGTTGTAAAATTAGCCGTATCAATATGACAACTGTCGCAATCAGAAGTAGAAGGAGCCGTGGGTATGACAACTGTAATATGGGAAGAACTCATACCTTTTGCTTTTGCATTGTCATGACAAGTACTGCACACATGTAACGTAGTAACCGTTGAGTGATCAAAAGTGGCTCCGTAAAATGTAGTGAAATTCACAGTATTCGACTGAGTATGGCAGGTGCTGCATACCAAACTAGTCCAAGGTTGTACATGAGAAGAGGTAGCAATAGTAGAGTTATTTATTGGTTGCAGAGCATTCCAAGGTGCATTTATGTATGCTGCCACATGGCAGTTCGTGCAGGTATCAGGCGTACTGACTGAAGCATGATAAGTTGCGCCCAGGAAGGTGGTGTATTGCAACGTGTTCGCTGCTGTATGACACGTGTTGCAAGTTAGGGTGCCAATCGGAAAATGCGTGGTATTGAAATTTTGACCTTGAGCATTCCAGGGTGCACCGCTAAAGGTTCCTGCACTGGTATGACAATTTGTACAAGTATCCGGTGAGGTTACAGACCCATGGTAAGTCGTTCCCAAGAAACTGGTGTACTGAGTGGTATTCGACGCCGTGTGACATTGATCGCAAGTTAATGAACCAACAGGTATATGTGTCGGGACAGCATTAAAGCCTGATATATTCCACGGGGGGTTTACAGTGCCTGCACTGGTATGGCAGGAACTACAAGTGCCTGCTGGAACGACAGACGTGTGATAAACAGCACCTGAGAAAGCTATATACGAATTGGTATTGGCCTGTGTATGACATAGGTCGCATGATTGCGAGCTTGAAATTGGAATATGGAAGCCTGAATTTCCTGATGTTGGCCCTAGTGCCGATTCTGGTGGGGCTGCATAGTATCCTGTATGGCAAGTATTGCAAGCACTCGGTGTCAATACTGAACCGTGATATGACGATCCCGAAAACGTAGTGTATGCAACAGTGTTGAGGGAAGTATGACAAGAATCACATTTATAGCTTAGAGTTGGAATATGATTGGTTCCTTTTGTCATGACGCCAGGGTACGCACCTGTATGGCAATTTTCGCAAGTGCCCGTTGCTACGCCAGCATGGCTGTACAGCGCCCCGAGGAATGTGGTTGTACTGCTATGACACACACTGCAATCGTTGCCCGCAGGTATCGTAATATGATTTGCCGGAATAGGTGGCACGGCTTTAACGCCGATAGTTTGACCGCTATGGCAACTGGAGCAAAGTGGGGTGCTGTTTCCACCCACATTCAGACTTACGTTCGCATGGTTAAAAGTCGCGCCTAGGAAGGTATTAAAATTTGAATGGCAAGCGTTGCAATCCGGCGTAAGACCGGATGAAGTGGTGATGGTTATGTGCGTCGCGGGGTTGTAACTAACTACATTCGGGTAAGTTCCAACAACGCCGGGTTCTCCTGCCGGGCCACCGTGGCAAGCAAAACAGTTGCTGGTAATGCCTGTATGGCCCGTATTCCCCATTTGCCAACTAGCGAAGGTACTAGTGTTGGTGTGGCATAGTTCACAAGGCTGCAGGGTGGGAATGTGATTACTGGCTGATTTGCTCATCACGCCCAGAGACTGGCTATTATGGCAAGACGAACAATTACCCGTAACGCTCATGTGGTTAAAACTTTTCACCTGGAAATTGGCTGTGCTGGTATGGCAAGTATCACAGGCAGCTGTCGTTTGAACGTGATTAATCGGTTGAGGCGTAGCGCCTACCCTTGTGCCAATCGCGTGGCAACCCGCGCAATTCTTGGGGGTATTTTTGAAGATGCCATCAACGTGACATTGTTCGCATCTCAGGGTGAGGTGAACGTCTTTCAGGATGAATCCGGTTTGGGTATGGTCAAACGCGCCAGAAAACGCGGCAGGACTGGTAGCGGCTTGAGCCTGCATCGAAAGACCAAACAAAAGGCTCAACAGCATGGCCG
>CAIWKC010000094.1 GCA_903913145.1 uncultured Gallionellaceae bacterium
AATAGCACCAAGAAGCGAGGCGCATGGACAAGAGTAAGTTTCAATCCTTTGATATCTCTCTCTCCCGCCAAACTATGCGCCTCACTTGTTGGTGTTAAGTCAGCATAAAGTCAGTAGACACTTTGTAAGCCAATAGAATAAGCGTTTCAATTGGATTGCAAATCCACTTAGCCCAGTTCGACTCTGGGTCGCACCTCCATCCTCTTTTCTGGTAATTCGGCATTATGCTAGTATTGACTTACAAAATTACCACTGGCGCACGACTTTTATCATGATTGGCACATTACTGATTTTAATTGTCGTTGGCGTTTTTGCGATTACGGGGGTGTTCATTATGCGGGACACTAAAAAAGACAAAGACGCTGATTCCAAAAACAATAGCAAGAAGTAGTTTCATCGTGCGCATAGCTCATTACCAGTCAAGTCATCACAATCTTCCGACAAGTCACCCTGTGACCAGAACTCTTTTAAAAATGGCTCACTGATTTACGATGGATTTCACAAGCTTATTTTATTTATTCGTACTGATAGCGATCGTGTGGATCTGGTTAAAGAGTATTCGCATGATCGAGATAGCCAGAACTGCCGCGGGAGCGGCATGCATTAAATCGGATGTGCAGTTTCTGGATGATTCAGTTGCCAGCACTGAGTTAAGGCTGGTTCGAAACCGCTTTGGTCGGCGAGTTTTGCGACGAACTTACCGTTTTGAATTTAGCGAAACAGGAAATAGCCGACATGAAGGGCAAGTTATCTTGTTGGGCGACTCCATCGAATCGGTGACGATGGATCCCTATCAAATTCTGTCTTGACAGCATGTCCCCAAACACATTTCTGAGATGTGCACGACAATTGTAGCGCTCTATATTGATTTCAACTGATACCTGCACCAAACTCTCCCATTTATTATCAACAAATTTGTCTGGATTAGGATATTTGTCCTATAAAAGCAGGAGATTGATTCTATAGTTATTGCAACTTCACAAATTTATAATCAAAGCGTATGGTATGCTAAATTTTTATTGTTATTTAGGGATGCACCGATTAAATCTGTTGCTCTCCTTCCTCTTGGGGAGAACAAATCTATCAAGTGTTTCCTTGGCTAAATTAAGGAGTTGTCATGAATACAAATAAACTTCGTGTTAAGTATTCCATGCGAAATAATTCGCATAAAAGATACATATCAATCTTAGGTATTGACGGTTACCGAATTAAGATAGTCGATAGGCTTTTATGTATGGTTCGCGGACATCATTACAGTCGTTTTGAGCGCAGAGGAAAGCCAAGTTGTATTCATTGCAGTTTGCCACGTATGAGATATAAAACTTCGGGTGAGAGAATAAGCGACAACTAAGGTCTTCATAATTAAAGTGTAGCTTCTTAAGCAAAGTCATGACGGCATACCTTTTGCTGCAATCCCTCGTAGAGTGAAAGCTGAAAGGACTTTTGTTCACCATGATTCAATACTTTCAGACTGCGTAACAACACACCTCTACAGGGTGCAAATAACAAAAAAGATTGCAGACATGAACGCAATAATCAGGCTCTTTCCAAATGCAGAAACAAAGTTTCCTGCTCTTCCTTTTATGACTTGTCCGGAAGCATAAAAGGCGCTTCCCAATAGACCATAAAGAAATGAAATTACTCCATATCGTAATACTTCGAGAAATCTTTCATGCATGAAGTCTTCTTTGTTTGTAGCACCTTCTTGTCCTTTTAATTTTCTCAATACCGGTGCTTCATTAGTTTCATTGAGTTGTTTGGGAGATTCCGAACCCGAAGCAAAGGGCTGATTTGTCTGGCTGACATACGGTTCCACTGAGAGCCAGTTATACCGGATCAATCCTACAATCAACGGCAGCAAAATAAAAGCCCACCAGAAGTATTTCTCGTATTTTGAGTATGAATCTTTAGTCATGGCCGTACCTCATTTCAAAGGGATCAGAACTTGCATTCTACCGTTGATTGCCCGTCCGCAACTTTGCGTATTTTTGCAAATAACAATATCAGTTGCGATACAATAATACGCGCCCGCAGTCTGAAGTTTTTAAAAATTAATTAACATGCACAAACTAAAAAATGAATCTGCCTTGTTTAAGGAAGCGCTTCTCGCAGGAGTGAAATATGCCGAAGGGCGAGGAGTGGTTCAATTTGAGCCTACAGACTCTGCAAGTGAAAAGTTACTGTACATTTATCGTTTGCTGGTACACGATAAAGTAATTCAGCCATTACCCGAAGATCAGGTAGCAGAAAAAACACTTCGACATAAACTCTCAATTTGGTATGCGAAGCAGTTGCCAAAAGATCATTCGCTCTTAAAATAATACAGAATAAATTATACTTTAGGGTGATTATAAATATCCCCTGCGAAAGTAGTAATTTTTTTCTTCTTCAGGCTTCAATAAATGAAAAATCGGATGTGGTCTCACTTTCACAGTGCGGGTATAATCTATGCCAACGCAACTTAAATAAGGAATTATTTTGAATCTCTCTACTCGTGTGCAAGCCATCAAACCTTCACCAACACTCGCTGTCACAGCACGTGCAGCTAAACTAAAAGCTGAAGGCAAAGATATTATTGGACTAG
>CAIWKC010000095.1 GCA_903913145.1 uncultured Gallionellaceae bacterium
AAAAATCACTTCGCGCCCGTGGGATTTTATATAACTCACACTGTCGCGAATCATCGCGAGATTTTCTTCAAGCGTAGAAGAAAGCACCACCTTAACGTGGTATTCAGAACTCTTGCCTACCATTGTCACCGCAGGCGTTGCCGCATCCAGCAAAGCCTGTAAATTGGCATCCTGTTCACATTGCACATTTTTTTGCCGGGTACGTCCGAAAGCAGCAAGCTTGGCTGATCCGAGTTCCAGCTTGGACGCACGCGCAAAAAATTCGGCGTCCTTGGGGTTTGAGCCAGGCCAGCCGCCTTCAATGTAATGAAAACCAAAGTCAGCCAAGCGCTTGGCGATGATCAGTTTGTCATCGACAGACAGTGAAATATCCTCGCGCTGCGTACCGTCCCGCAGCGTGGTGTCGTAAAGGAAAACTTGGCTCATGGTTTATGCAAAATTAAAGTTGTGCCAATTTTACCATTTTTTCGGAGCAACTCAGTAAGGTGTTAGCGCATGGGGCGGATGGCAATATGCCCTTTATGGTTTTACGGCAGGTAAAAAAAGCGTATTGGTGAAACAACTAGCCATCTGACTAAGTCAGAAAACTGCCAAGTCATTGGTTACGCCATACATCCCTACGATATTTTCTGATGTCTCAGCCACACTATCAGCAACAAACCCAACAAGGCGGCCGCAGCGCTCATCGAATACAAAACCGATGCCCCGAAGTGCAACCAGATCGGGCCACTCGCCAAACCGCCCAATACACCTCCCGCGCCATAAGTGATACTGCCAAACAGCGCTTGCCCCTTGGACTGATGGCGTCCTTTAAAAAATTCATGCACCAACCCGATCGAAGCCGCGTGATAAGCGCCAAAAGTAAGCGCGTGCAAAAATTGAGCAAAAAGTAATATTGCCAACCAATCAACCATCCAGCCAATGACTAAAAAACGCAATACCGCGGCGCTAAAGCTGATCAGCAAAATATGCGTGAAACCAAATCGTCGCACCAATGCCGGCATCACAAAAAATACGCCAATTTCACAGATTACCCCGAGCGCCCATAACCCGCCCACGGCACTCTTGGCATAACCGTGCTCGACCAGATAAATTGAATAAAAAGTATAGTATGGCCCATGCGCCACGCACATCAAAAAGCACGCACCAAATAACACCAGCACGCGCGGCTGCATA
Source organism: uncultured Gallionellaceae bacterium (assembly GCA_903913145.1). Lineage (GTDB taxonomy): Bacteria > Pseudomonadota > Gammaproteobacteria > Burkholderiales > Gallionellaceae > PALSA-1006. The sequence continues at coordinate 1,177 of CAIWKC010000095.1, forward strand.
AATATCTGCTTGATTGTCTGATGATCAGTGTGATGCGCCAACACTTCTATATGTGGAATTTCTCTGGAGAAAATCAGAATCCCTATTTCCGACACAAGGCCAGCCCATAACAACCAAGTGATTGCTACGTAATCGAAGATATAGCCCAAACCCACTACTGAAACGATAAAACCAATGGAACCCCAGGAACGAATACGCCCGTAATGCGCCGTATTCTTGCCGAGATAACTCATTGTGGTCGCTTCCACCAGCGGCATTGATGCACTCCAGAAAAACGCCATCATACCCAGTACCAGAAACATTCCCCAGAAGCTTGTGGTAAAAAATACACCCAAGTAAAACAGTGCACTCAATGTCGCGGCAATTTGCACCACCAGCAATCTTTTCCCGGTGTGATCAGCCAACCAGCCCCAGATATTCGGCGCAAGCATGCGCATTACCGGATGGATAGATAACAAGATGGAGATTTCGATAGCATCGAACCGAATCGATTTAAGGTACAAGCTCCAATAGGGTACGAACATCCCCACAAAAGCGTAATAGAAAAAATAGAACCCGGCGATGCGCCAGTGGTAGTTCTTTGAATTGGACATGGCGAGACAGCTTGCTTAAGAACAGCATTATCGCATGCGCAAAATATTTTTACCCTTTCCCCCTTGAAACTGCTGTCACCACCCCCATTTGCTGGAAGTCGATGAATGGAGAAATACATGAAACACCACGAAAATAAACCGCAAGAACCTGCCACAACCCCATCAGAACAACAAGTTGAGGCTACAACCTCACCTGAAGTAATGCCCGGCATGGATGAAATGCTCAAGCAAGCCGAGCTAAAAGCGCAAGAGCACCATGATGCCTGGCTACGCGCCAAAGCTGAGGGTGAAAACATTCGCCGCCGCGCGCAAGAAGACATTAGCAAAGCGCAAAAATTCGCCGTGGAGCGTTTCTCCAACGAGATGCTGGCGGTGATGGATAGTTTGCAAGCCGGACTGGCAGTGGAGTCTGCAAGCGTGGAAAGCTTTAAGAGCGGTATGGAATTGACTCTCAAACAACTGACCAGTGTATTTGAGAAATTCAATATTAAAGAAATCAACCCGGTCGGTGAAAAATTTGACGCGCATAAGCATCAGGCCATTGGCATGATCGATAGTGAACAAGAAACTAACACGGTGGTTACTGTGATGCAACGGGGTTACACCTTGAATGAACGTGTGTTGCGCCCGGCGATGGTAATGGTGGCTAAGGGTAAGTAACCCCCTCCCCAGCCCTGATGAACTAACTAGCCTTTGGACTAAGTCTGGCAAAAGCGCCAGTCAAGACGCTGGTTATCCACCGGTGGTAGCTGGAGTTACAAAAGAACACTTGAAATACCCCGCCTCTGCCCTAACTTAGGGCAGCAAGGAAACAAAAGCACTTACTTTTTAAGCATTTAACTGAAAGGATAGCATCATGGGAAAGATTATCGGTATTGACTTGGGCACGACCAATTCTTGCGTGTCTGTTATGGAAAACGGCAAACCTAAAGTGATCGAGAATGCCGAAGGCGCGCGCACGACGCCGTCTATCATTGCTTACATGGAAGATGGTGAAGTATTGGTTGGCGCAGCCGCCAAACGTCAAGCCGTGACTAACCCTAAAAATACTTTGTACGGTGTCAAACGTCTGATCGGTCGCCGTTTTGAAGAGCCTATGGTACAAAAAGACATCGCTATGGTTCCCTACTCCATCGTTAAAGCAAAAAACGGCGACGCTTGGGTAAAGGTACGCGATAAAGATATTTCTGCTCCGGAAATCTCCGCGCAAGTGCTGATCAAAATGAAAAAAACGGCTGAAGACTACTTGGGAGAAGAAGTCACCGAGGCCGTCATCACCGTTCCTGCATATTTCAACGACAGCCAACGTCAGGCTACCAAAGACGCGGGGCGTATTGCTGGTTTGGACGTAAAGCGCATCATCAACGAACCCACTGCCGCTGCGCTGGCCTTCGGTTTGGATAAACAAGAAGGCGACCGCAAGATTGCGGTATACGACTTGGGCGGTGGTACGTTCGATATCTCGATTATCGACATTTCTGAAATAGACGGCGAACACCAGTTCGAAGTATTGTCTACTAACGGTGACACTTTCCTCGGCGGTGAAGATTTCGATATGCGCGTGATCGAACATCTGGTGGATGAGTTCAAGAAAGAAAGCGGCATAGACCTGAAGAAGGACATGCTGGCATTGCAACGTTTGAAAGATGCGGCAGAAAAAGCCAAGATCGAATTGTCTTCTGCCCAACAAACCGAAGTGAACCTGCCTTACATTACGGCGGATGCCTCCGGCCCGAAACACTTGGCTGTGAAGATCACCCGTGCCAAATTGGAAAGCATTGTGGAAGACCTGATCGCCCGCACCATCGAGCCTTGCAAGATCGCCATGAAAGATGCGGGTGTATCTAACTCCGACATCGGCGACGTAATTTTGGTCGGCGGTCAAACACGTATGCCAAAAGTACAAGAGAAGGTTAAAGAGTTCTTTGGCAAAGAGCCGCGCAAGGACGTGAACCCTGACGAAGCTGTGGCTGTTGGTGCTTCGATTCAAGGAGGCGTGTTGCAAGGTGAAGTGAAAGACGTGTTGTTGCTGGACGTGACTCCGTTGTCGCTGGGTATCGAGACCATGGGTAGCGTGATGACCAAACTCATCAAGAAAAATACCACGATTCCGACCAAGGCATCTCAAGTCTTCTCAACCGCCGAAGACAATCAAAATGCAGTGACGATCCATGTGTTGCAAGGTGAGCGCGAAGTGGCTTCCGGCAATAAGAGCTTGGGTCAATTTAATCTGTCCGACATTCCGCCTGCACCGCGCGGCATGCCACAGATCGAAGTGACTTTCGACATCGACGCCAATGGTATCTTGCATGTCAGCGCTAAAGACAAGGCGACCGGCAAAGAAAACAAGATCAAGATTCAAGCCAGCTCCGGTTTGTCTGAAGCCGAAATCCAACGCATGGTACAAGATGCAGAGTCTCATGCCGATGAAGATAAAAAGGCGATTGAACTCGTAACCTCGCGTAACCAATTGGATGCATTGATCCACTCTACCAATAAATCGCTGAAAGAATATGGCGAACAATTGAGTGCTGAAGAAAAATCGGCTATAGAAGCAGCGTTGAAAGCCGCAGAAGAAGTGGTCAAAGGCGATGACAAGGCAGCTATCGACAGCAAAGCTGAAGCACTGGCAACAGCAGCGCAAAAGTTGGGCGAAAAAATGTACGCTGCGGAGCAGGCCAAAGCACAAGCGGGAGGCGCTGAAGGTGGCGCCCAACATGCCGGTGACAAGAAACCTCACGACGACAACGTGGTTGATGCTGAATTTACCGAAGTAAAAGACAAGAAGTAAAAGACTTAAAAATACGCAAACAGTTGGTAGTCGTTAGGCGTTAGTTGTTAGTTAAATCCATCGGGTTAACTTTTCAATTAACGGCTAGCGACTTATTATTTAAGACAAGCAGTGAATGATCATGGCCAAAAAAGATTACTACGAAGTCCTCGGTTTAAATAAGGACGCAACTGACGAAGAAATAAAAAAGGCTTATCGCAAATTGGCGATGAAGCACCACCCTGACCGAAACCCTGACAATCCAAAAGCTGAAGAGCATTTTAAAGAGGCCAAAGAAGCTTACGAAACCTTAAGTGACGGGCAAAAACGCGCCGCATATGATCAATATGGTCACGCTGCTTTCGAAGCCGGTGGCATGGGCGGCGGCAGCCCGTTCGGCGCAGGTGCGGGAGCCGGCGGCTTTGACTTCGGTGATATCTTCGGTGACATTTTTGGCGGTTCTCGCGGCGGTGGTCGCAATAGCCCTCATCGCGGCTCTGATCTGCGTTACAACTTGGAAATTACACTGGAAGAGGCTGCTCGCGGCGCGCAAAAACAAATTCGTATTCCTACCATGGAGGACTGCGAAACTTGCAAGGGTAGCGGTGCCAAACCGGGCACCAGTGCAACCACATGCCAGACTTGTGCAGGTCACGGACAAGTTCGTATGCAGCAAGGATTCTTCTCTGTCCAGCAAACTTGCCCGCGTTGCCATGGAAGCGGCAAACAGATCAGTTCTCCATGTACTTCTTGTCATGGCGCGGGGAAAGTCAAACAACACAAGACGCTTGAAATCAAAATTCCAGCCGGAATCGACACTGGCATGCGCTTGCGTCACAGTGGCCACGGAGAAACCGGTAGTAACGGAGCGCCGAGCGGGGATCTATATGTAGAGATTCACATTCGTGCTCACAACGTATTTGAACGTGAAGGTGATGACCTTCATTGCGAAATGCCAATCAGTTTCAGCACGGCAGCCTTAGGCGGGGAGATTGAAATACCCACACTTGATGGCAAGGCAAGCATCAAGATTCCTGCCGAAACACAAAGTGGAAAAATATTCCGCCTGCGCGGCAAAGGCATAAAAGGAATGCGTACAAACTCGCACGGTGATTTGAATTGCCATGTCGTGGTAGAAACGCCCTCCAGCCTGACTGAACGACAAAAAGAATTATTGCGTGAATTTGAAACGATCAGCCAGAAAGATAGCGCCCGTCATAGCCCGCGCGCAAAATCCTGGATGAGCAAGGTTAAAGACTTCTTTGGGCAATAAACAGTTAGCTGAAAATGACGAACAATAATTAATATCCGGTTATTGTAAGCCGGATATTTTTTGCCTAACTGAACCCCTGCGATCAGGATGGTGCCAAGGCTCGTCTACTTTTTCCGTTTTGCTGTCAACTCAAGCAACAGAACTAGCGGCCATAGAAAAAAAGCAAATAAAATCATCACGACCCAATTTCTAATTTCCACAGCAATTCCGGAAAAACCTCCCGCTTTATCCCGAGATTGATTGGTCAGTCTCTTGGCCGTTTCAGGCAGATTTTTGTAATCCCATAACACCACAATTACCATCGCCAACCCGAGAATGAAATAAATTTGCATTTTAAATTCCCCAATATCAGTTGTCTTTATATGATTTATTAATCAAATCACACAGGTTTAAACAATCAATTAGATTAATCATCTCTGGTCGCTTACATTGCGGTCGTGGGAAGCAACCACCCAATTATCAACTGCAAAGGAGAAGATTATGAAAGTACCAGAAATCAAAACCATGGCCAACCTTGAGTCGGCATTTGCCGGTGAGTCTATGGCACATATCAAATACCGTTATTTTGCCAAAATTGCACGCGATGCGGGCGATGAAGAGGTAGCAAAAGTATTTGAAGAAACCGCCCAACAGGAAGTGCAACATGCGTTAAGCCATTTGGATCTTATCTACCCAAAGTCTGAAATGTCAACAAAGCGCTGTCTGGAGATGGCGATAGCGGGTGAAACTTACGAATACACAGAAATGTATCCCGGGTTTCTCAAAACCGCAGAGCAGGAAGGCAATACTGCAGCGACATCAGAAATACAGCAACAAATCGGTGAATCCAAAGAGCATGCGGAGCTTTTTAAATTAACGCTTGCTAAGGCAGCCAAACGATTTTCCGCCTTGGCAAAAGTTGAAGAGCGACATGCCAATCAGTATCGTGCAGTTTTGGAAAAAGTTTCAGCTTAAGTTTTTTAATTTATAAAAGGAGAAAGTCATGAAAGTATGGCAATGCGTTGTGTGCGGATTTATTTATGATGAAAAAGCCGGTCTGCCGGCTGAAGGTATCAAACCCGGAACCGCTTGGGCAGACATACCCGATAACTGGGCTTGTCCTGATTGCGGTGTGTCGAAAGCAGACTTCGACATGATTGAAATTTAATCATTGACCAAGTGAAAGTAGCCATCCGTTTTAATGTGATTTTCAATTAATTAAAACGGATGGCACAGAGGAGTAATTTTATGAAACCGATCATAGTGCTGGGTAGTGGCTTGGCAGGCTATAGTGTTATACGGGAATTGCGCAAATTGAATACCAGCGTTCCGATCACCCTGATTACGCGCGACAGTGGCGATTATTACTCCAAGCCCATGCTGTCGAACGCTTTTGCACAAGGTAAAGATGCGGCAAGTTTGATAATAACGCCCGCATCCGCCATGGCAAAACAACTAGACATTACATTACTTGCACACACTGAAATTCGAACCATAAGCAGACTGGACAAGAAATTAGACACCTCATCCGGAGAATTGGAATATGACAAGCTGATAATGGCATTGGGAGCCGACCCAGTTCGCATTACGTTGCAAGGTAATGCTGCTGATGCGGTGTTGTCAGTGAACGACCTGACAGATTACACCCGATTTCGCGATGCGCTTGCGGGAGTCAAATCCGTTGCAATTATGGGTGGAGGATTAATCGGCTGCGAATTCGCCAACGACCTTGCTACAGCCGGTTTTGAGGTCACTGTTATTGACCCTGCTAGATATCCGCTAGCCAATTTGATGTCGGAGGAAGCGGGACAGCAGTTACTGAAACCTTTGACCGAGCTTGGAGTTACGTGGCGCTTCGGCTGTGCGGTAAAAAGCGTCGATTCGTTAGCAACAGGATATGCACTTACGCTGACTGATGGTTCAAACATGCAGAGCGATCTCGTACTTTCTGCAGTCGGATTGCGCCCTCGTTTGCAATTGGCACGTGAAGTGGGGCTTGCTGTTAACCGCGGCATTGTCGTAGATGGAAAATTACGTACCAGTGACGAATCGATTTATGCGTTAGGCGATTGCGCAGAATATGAGCATGGCGTAATGCCCTACGTTTTGCCCATCATGCAAAGCGCGAGAACTTTGGCAAAAGTTTTGAATGGTGAAGATGCAACTGTAAATTTCCCTGCAATGCCGGTTGTGGTAAAAACTCCATCTCACCCCATTGCCTTGCTCCCCGTTGCTCGTGACGCAATCGGTGATTGGCAGGTACTTTCATCCGGAGCAGGTATAAAGATGGGATTTTTCGACAATCAAGCCAGAATGACCGGCTTCGTTGTAACAGGTGAGTTTGCCGGAGAACGTAACGAGATGGTAAAGAAACTTGCGGCCTCCTGGCATGATTAAAAGGTGTCCGGGGACTGAATATTTACCGGAAGAAGTCAGCAGCTTTAAATCATTACAAATTATAGTTACCATCTAGCTATAATTAAACGAGCAAGCTAGGGATGGATATGGAAATTAGCACAGTTGCTCATGCAAAAAATAACTTGCCCAAGCTGATACATGCAGCTGAGACAGTAGATGACATCCGCATACTTCGCCTTGGCAAATTGGTGGCGGTGCTGGTTTCTGCGGAACGCTACCAACAGAGGTTCAATCCGGGGGACGGCGTATTTCAAACCATCATGCAGTGGCGAGAAAAACAGCGCGGTTTTAACCTGAGTGATACCGAAGTGAATAGCGGGCGTGACCGCACACCCGCCAAGGAATCCTCATGGGACTGAAATATTTGCTCGACACCAACATCCTCTCCGAACCCGTCAAGCCACACCCCAACGAACACGTACTGCACAAGCTAAACCAATACAGCGGGCAATACTGCACATGCGTGACTGTCTGGCATGAATTGCATTACGACGTTGAGCGCATGACTGATTCCAAGCGCAAAAAAAGTTTGTTCGCATATCTAAATGCGCTTGAGCAGAGCAGTTTGATTGTCTTGCCTTACGAAAAAATGGCAGGGCAATGGTTGGCAAAAGAGCGTCAGGCTATCAAAACGAGGCGTTACTATCCCTTACGCAGATGGCGAAATTGCAGCGATCGCGCGCACCAACCAGCTTACCTTGGTCACTCGTAATACAGTTGATTTCGCAATCTACAAAGAATTGATTATTCAGAACTGGTTTACGACTTAATTCAAAAGTTTTTGTTGGTAGCATTCCACTGCTAACCCAGTTAATTCGGACCAATTAAATAGTAAACTTCCTCCTACCCTTCACACAGCAAAGCGTCGGGTTCACAAATACTTTTCGAGGAATAGCTCTCGGCATGCCAAGTTGAACCTGTGAGTTTTTTGGCTACCGGCGCATGAGCGATGCGGTCGAAAAAAATGGCGGTCGATAGTGGCAGCTCGCAACAGGGTCAACTTTGGGTCGCTCTTGCTCGCTGAATTGTAACGGCACACGCACGGGTTACGTATTACTTCGAAAACCCGTAAAATGTGCTCCTTTGCAATTTATGCAGGTTTTAGTTAATGCTCACTTTTCAGCAAGTCATCCTGACGCTCCAAAATTTTTGGGATAAACAAGGCTGTGCCCTACTGCAACCTTACGACATCGAGGTTGGTGCGGGCACCTTTCACACGGCAACTTTCCTGCGCGCTATCGGCCCTGAACATTGGCGCGCCGCTTACGTACAGCCTTCACGTCGCCCTAAGGATGGACGTTACGGCGAGAATCCTAATCGCTTGCAGCATTACTACCAATTTCAAGTGGCGCTCAAACCGTCGCCCGAAAACATTCAAGAACTATATCTCGACAGCCTGCGCGCCTTGGGTATCAATACACTGGAACACGATATTCGCTTTGTCGAGGACGATTGGGAATCACCGACTTTGGGTGCCTGGGGCTTGGGTTGGGAAGTATGGCTGGACGGCATGGAAGTAACGCAATTTACCTATTTTCAGGAAGTTGGATCGTTGCCTTGCCGACCTGTGCTGGGCGAAATCACGTATGGATTGGAACGTCTGGCGATGTATCTGCAAGGCGTCGAAAATGTTTTTGATCTGGTGTGGGCGAAAAATGGCGACACGGTGGTGACTTACGGCGACGTGTATCACCAAAACGAAGTAGAACAATCCAAATACAATTTTGAATTTTCCAACGTTGATATGCTGTTCCGCCATTTCAACGAATACGAGAGTGAAGCCAAACGTCTAATTGAAGTCGGTTTGGTGCTGCCCGGTTTTGAGATGGTGATGAAATGTTCACACAGTTTTAACTTGCTGGACGCGCGCGGCGCGATCTCGGTAACTGAACGCGCGGGATACATCGGCAGAGTGCGCACGTTGGCCAGAGCCGTGGCGCAAGCGTTTTATGATTCAAGAGAAAAACTGGGTTTCCCTATGCTCAAGAATGGGGGGCTAAAATAATGAAACAAACCTTATTGATCGAATTGCTCACTGAAGAGTTGCCTCCAAAAGCACTTGAAAAGCTTTCCAATGCTTTTGCCGATGAAATATTCTCTGCCTTGAAAGAACAGGCATTGGCAGGCGCTGACAGTGTATGCACGCCTTTTGCAACACCGCGCCGCTTGGCGCTGACAATCAGCAACGTTGATGCAATGCAGCCGAATCGCGTGATGGAACGCAAAGGTCCGGCTGTAAGTGCCGGATTAAATGCCGACGGTTCACCCACCAAAGCACTGGAAGGATTCATGCGCTCTGCTAATGTGGCCTTCGATAAACTACAACGCGTAAAAGATGGCAAAGCAGAATACTTCTCCATCAAAATCGAGCAACCAGGCAAGCCGCTGGATGAATATTTGGCCGACATGGTAGCGCTGGCGGTGAAGAAACTTCCTGTGCCTAAACTGATGCGTTGGGGCGATACCGAATTCCAGTTCGTGCGCCCGGTACATGCGCTCACTGTGCTGCACGGAAGTCGCGTTATTATGGTGGAATTATTTGGACTACAAAGCGGAAATGTCACACGCGGGCACCGGTTTTTATCGCCGGAACCAATCACGATTACGCACGCTGCAAAGTTTGAATCGTTACTGGAAAACGAGGGGCACGTTGTGCCGAGTTTAGCCAAGCGACGTGAAATGATTGCGCTAAAGCTGGAACAAAATGCAGAGTACCTCAATGCAACTTGGGTTGGCCACACTAATTTAGATCTGCCAAAGTTGCTCAGCCTTTCCAATGAAGATCGCAGCGTGCTGAGCACCTTGCTGGACGAGGTAGCGGCTTTGGTTGAATGGCCCGAGGTCTATATCGGCGAGTTTGAACAAGAATATCTTGAAGTGCCGCAAGAATGTTTGATTCTCACCATGCAGCAAAATCAAAAATATTTTCCGTTACTGAATAAACAAGGAAAGTTACTGAATAAATTCCTGATTGTTTCCAATATGCAAATAAAGGACCCTTCGCACATCATTGGCGGCAACCAGCGTGTGGTGCGGCCACGTTTAGCCGATGCGCGCTTTTTCTATAACCAGGATCGCAAACAAAAACTTGAATCGCGTGTTGAGAAACTGGGCAATGTGGTTTACCACAACAAGTTGGGCTCGCAATTGCAACGTGTTTCACGCATCACCACACTCGCAGGCAGCATTGCAAGTTTACTTGGCGCAGATAAAGCAGATGCCGAACTCGCTGCTCGCTTGTGCAAAGCCGATCTGCTCACTGACATGGTAGGAGAATTCCCGGAATTGCAAGGCGTAATGGGACAGTATTATGCACTGCATGATGGCGAAAAAACCGAGGTCGCAAATGCGATTGAAGCGCATTACCATCCGCGTTTTGCGGGAGACACCTTGCCACAAGGAAATATTGCCTGTGCTGTGGCGCTGGCCGACAAATTAGAAACGTTGCTCGGCATTTATGGCATCGGGCTAATCCCGACCGGCGACAAAGATCCCTTTGGCTTGCGTCGCCACGCGCTCGGCGTAATGCGCATTTTGGTCGAAACACCACTCGCGCTCCCACTTCCTTTGTTGCTCAAAATTGCTGCAGAAAACTTTCCGGCTACATTGTTGAGCACCACTGTGGCACAGGACGTGGAAGGATTCATGCTCGACAGGTTACGCGGTTATTTGCGGGATCGCGACTTCGAACCATCCCACATAGAAGCTGTACTTTATGCTATTGATGGCCGTCTGCACGAAGCACTGCCTCGCCTACAAGGGGTACGTACATTTGCAGCGATGGAAGTTGCCAAAGATCTCGCCGCCGCAAACAAACGCGTGCAAAATATCATCCGGAAAAATCAGGAAGAACTTGGGGCTTCAATGAGCAATGCGGTAGTCGATAAAAAATTAATGACCGACGAGGCCGAAATTAATTTGTATGCGGCCATGCAGGACATTACACCATTTGCTCAAAATTATTTTGATCGGGGGGATTTCGGTCAGAATCTAAAAGCATTGGTCACACTAAAGCCGTTCATCGATGACTTTTTTGACCAGGTAATGGTCATGTCGGGAAACAATGAATTGCGCATGAATCGCGCGGCATTGTTGCAGCAATTGAACAGAATGATGAATCAAGTGGCCGATATTTCGAAGTTGGCGGCTTAAAAAAGCTGTTAGTCGTGAGACGCTGGTTTTAGTTAACGACAATAGCTCTTTTCGAAACACCAACAAACGACGAATGACTATCTACTTACGACTAAAGCTATGAAACTAATTATCCTGGATCGCGACGGTGTTATTAATTTTGATTCCGACCAGTTCATCAAAAATCCTGAAGAATGGAAGCCCATTCCGGGTAGTCTGGAAGCGATTGCTCGCCTGAGCCAATCCGATTATCGCGTGGTTGTTGCTACCAACCAGTCCGGCATCGGCAGAGGATTGTTTGACATGTCTACCTTGAACGCCATTCATGACAAGATGCACAAAGCGTGCGCATCATTGGGTGGTCGAATCGATGCGGTATTTTTTTGCCCGCACACTGCTGAAGCCAATTGTGCCTGCCGCAAACCTAAGAGTGGCATGATCGAAGAGATATCACAACGCTACAACATGGAACTGCATGGTGTACCCGCCGTCGGTGATTCGTTGCGCGACCTGGAAGCAGCGGCTCGCATGGGCGCACAACCCTACCTTGTACTTACTGGCAAAGGTACAAAGACTCAAACGAAAGGTGATCTGCCGGAAGGAACACTTATATTTCCAGATTTGGCAGCAGTTGTTTCACATATACTTTCCTGACACTGACATGACATTCATCCGTTCGCTCATTTTCCTGCTGTTGCAAATTCTTTGGACGCCGATCTACGCGACCTTCTCGCTGTTCACATTTCCGTTCAATGCACTCACACGTTACCGCATCATTTCAGGTTTGGCTTACAGCATGATGTGGCTATTGCGTGTGATCTGTAAAATTAATATTCAAGTGCGCGGTGCTGAGAATATTCCGCATGAACCGTGCATCGTACTATGCAAACATCAATCCGCCTGGGAAACTTTCGCATTGCAGACCGTGTTTCCACCTCAGGTCTGGGTCTTGAAACGCGAATTGTTGTTTCTGCCCTTTTTTGGCTGGGGCTTGGCATTAACCAGTCCCATCGCCATTGACCGAGGAAAAGGTAAACAGGCGATGAAACAACTGTTGGAGCAAGGCAAACAACGTCTGGATGCCGGCTTTTGTGTGGTTGTGTTCCCTGAAGGAACGCGCATGCCTTTTGGCGTGCGTGGCAAATATAAAATCGGAGGCGCGCTACTGGGAGAATCCACCGGTGCACCGGTCGTTCCCGTTGCACATAATGCAGGCAAATATTGGGGGCGCAAATCCTTCCTCAAATATCCCGGCACGATCATCATGAGCATCGGAAACCCGATCAACCCGAAAGGACTCAAGGCTGAAGAGATCAACAGCCAAGTGGAAAATTGGATCGAAGCTGAAATGGAACGATTCGAATCAGCATCTTCTCCCACACAAGCGGGAGAGAGTTAAGACAATTTACCTAAATGTTCAGCAAACTACGAAACTCAATTACCCCTCCCGCCGTTGAGCAACGCATTATTCAACTCGCGGGAACGCCCGTCACTTATACCCTTAAACGCAGCAGCAAACGTCGCAGCATAGGTCTGCGCATTGATGACCGCGGCCTCACCGTCAACATGCCGCTGCGCGCCTCTGAAAAATGGCTGAATAGCGTGCTCAATGAAAAAGCGGATTGGGTGGTCGAGAAACTCGTTAATTGGGAGACGAAAAAAAGTGTAGTGCTGCAGTGGCTGGACGGTGAAAAACTCGCCTTTCGCGGTGACATGTTCACCTTGCGCTTGCTTCCCGGCTTGTTCAACACGCCACCACAACTGCATCGTGAGGAGTTGATTCTTCATCTCACGGATGAGACAGACAAAGTAAAAATCGAGAAAGCTGTTACCAAGTGGTACCGACATGAAGCCGAAAGGGTATTCCAGGAATGCGTCGCACACTATGCCCCGCTGATGTCAGTCGCACCCCGACAAATCAAGCTCTCGTCAGCGCTCACTCAATGGGGAAGTTGTACATCTAAAGGTGTCGTTCGGCTGAATTGGCAATTAGTCAAAATGCCGTTGCACTTGATCGATTATGTCGTTGTGCATGAACTTGCGCACCTCGTTGAAATGAATCACTCCGCCGCCTTCTGGCGCGTTGTCGAAGCCGCCTGCCCGGACTATGAAAAATGTCGGGCTGAATTGCGGAGTTACGGAATCAGCGAATGAAGGCTGCCTATTCCACAACCAAAACTTAATCGTCTAATTAAAAAGCCTGAACAAAATCTCTTGGTCAAGCTTTACAAATGTTTGCGTTGGATCAGATAAAATAATTGCAGCAACGCCGATAATTAAAATAATTTTTTCCATTTTTCGCTCCCTTTGAAGTCAGGTCGTTAAGACCATGTTTCACAGTCTACTAGTGGAAATTCCTAATTAAATGAGCAATAAGAATGCAATTTCAGCCTTATTAAGGCCTTTACGTTCATGTCTTATAGAGAAATTAACTTTTTTGACTCAAATTAAACACGCCTTTGTTGGAGGCCGATTGAGCGTGCGGTGTCGGGGCTTAAGCCCCTTAAAAGCCACGGCCCACCATTTACGTGTGCATCGGGCGATGGCGGCCTATTTCGCCCGATGAATCGTCCTCCTGCATAGAGCGCACAATCAATTGGGCAATCTGGGTTTAACGGCGTTGAAACATGTCAGGGTCATGTGGACTGACCAGCATTCTCAAATTAAAGTGTCCCTTAATTTCTAGACATACCAAGTTTAATTTAGTTGGCTTGGTTTTACCCTGCTTGTCCCATCCTGTAAAAACGTGCCCGCAGTGACTTAAATAATGCAGCCTTTTATTGATTGTTCCTTTGTTAATCAGCGTAATCTGCGCAAATTCGGGGAATATCATGGAAATATGCAACGAAATTAATTCACTTTGCGGGTAACCAAACAGTGCCTCAAAAGAAGTGCAGCAATTTTGAATAATGCCGACTTCATCCATCAGCACCGCCGCAGGCATGTTTCTTTCAGTGGCGCGTATTCCAATTTTCTTTCGATTGTCGCGGATTAAATAATTCTGCAAATCAATTTCTCCGATTATCATCTCGCGTAACTTCATGGTTTTTTTATGATTACAGCACTTTGAATTCAATTGTGCCAATCACCAATAAGATACGCTTAAGCGAATGGTTGAAACGTGCGCCTGGACACTTATAAAAATCTAGTTTCTAATTTTTAAACAGGATGTTTGAAAAACCCGTGGCAATTTACCAAGGCCAGAAATTATAGTTGCTCAGGGAAGTAGGATTGATTCGATTGATTTACAACAATTTGCTGACTAGCTCTGTACTCGAGAAGCAATAAAATTTTACCATTTCAACAACCACTTCCCCAGCCATAAGCCAACAATACCGATGACTAGCATCGGCAAATAATGCCACTCGATGACATGCACCAACGAATCGGTCGCTTCGTGCAGTCTAAGCCACAGTGCACCCACGCTGAAAGCAGAGAGCAGCGCGACACAGCCTGCAAGCCGAGAATGCGTACTGGCAAATTTGCGCATGGCATAAAAAGTCCACGTTGCAGGAACAAGTGCCATCAGCGTAATGCTCAAAGTACACTGGAAACTGTGAACTGGAAGTTGCGCTGCCGGACTATCAGCGCGCAAGGCCAAAATCAAGACCAACAAAAACAAAATGAACAACCAGATAGGAGCCAAGACCATTTTGCGTTTCTGGTACTGGTCCGGGAATCCCAACAAGGCTGCGCTGAGCGAAGTAACGCAGAAGATTCCGACTAGCGCAGCAATTTCAGCATCGAACCACAGACTGTGTAACTTTTCTACCCAATCGGGGCGCAGGCCGGAAAAAGTCAACGATGCTATGAGATAGATCGTCGTAGCGGCGATCAACTTCAAACTCAGCAAAAAAGGATGCGGAACAGGTTTTACCGCTGTCGCATCTTGCGCAAGTCTTGCTACCAATTCGTCGATGCTATCCATTATTGTTCCAATTTATTTCTTAATACCTTGTAGGCTCGATGGGCTGCGACCTTTACTGCCGACTCCTTCATGCCCATTTTTTCTGCCACCTCTTTTGCGGTATAACCTTCCTGATGCATCAATTGCAAAATAGTCGCCTGCTTCTCGGGAAGTTTTTGAACCTCTACGCTTATAGATTCGTAATTCAACTCGGATACGGTTACATTTTCCGGCAATGTTTCTTCTAATTCATCGAAATCAACGGCATGGCGTAAATGATCGGAATAATGCGAGCGTAAAAAATCCTGCAGGCGAAAGGTGGCAATGGCATATACCCAAGGTTTAAAAGGTCGATTGCCGTCGTAGGTATGTCTAGCCTTGTGGATGGAAACAAGAATCTCCTGCATCAAATCGTCCACCTCATTGCCAAAGCTCAGTCGCTTGGCCAGAAACGGGCGCAGCAATCGCGAGGTTTTCTGCAACAAAATAGCATAAGCTCGCTGATCACCAGCCAGAGACTGGCGCATCAACGATTCAAAATTTTCGTTCTGATCTGTCACTAAGATCTCAATAATATTTGTAACTATTTATCGGGTGGATGCGAATACATGTCCAAACGGATGAATGATACTTAAAAAGGAGAGCAATTATGCAACGCAGACAATTTTTATTTGGTTTAACCGGTGTAGCAGCACTGTTAGCTTCACGGTCTTTTGCCAGCGAAACATCCGGTGGCGACAAAGTGACGATTGTGCAATTTTCTGATGAAGGAAAATCACTCGGGCACGCCACCCTCTCCAAAGTACGAAAAGAGACCGAATGGCGTAAAGTGCTTTCGCCTCTGGCCTACGAAGTTACACGACAAAAGGGCACCGAGCGGGCATTTTC
>CAIWKC010000096.1 GCA_903913145.1 uncultured Gallionellaceae bacterium
GCTCGGCATCAAACTGTTTGGAAGTGTGCTCACTATTTACCATGCTATTCCTCACTGGACTATTGACCATCGCGCAATATTACCGGAAGCCCATGAAATATTTATTACAATATTATCGTTTGTCCACCTTCAGGCTTACCCAACAACAACACGTCCGCTCCTCGACGTGCAAATAAACCGTTCGTGACAACTCCCGGAAGCTCATTAAGAATTGATTCCAACTCAACCGGATTCATAATCTGCAGACCGTGTACGTCTAAAATGATATTACCATTATCTGTGGTAAATCCGTCGCGTAACTTGGGCTGACCTCCCAACTTAACGATTTCACGCGCAATATAACTCCTCGCCATCGGAATCACTTCAACAGGCAAAGGGAACTTGCCCAGCACATCAACCAACTTGCTTGCGTCGCATAAGCATATAAATTTCTTACTAGCCGCCGCAACGATTTTCTCCCGTGTCAAGGCACCTCCGCCGCCCTTGAGCATGTGCAGGTGGCGCGTAATTTCGTCAGCGCCATCGACATAAACCGGTAACGTCCCTGCATCGTTCAACGAAACAACTTCGATACCGTGCCCCTGCAAACGTTTTGCCGATGCCTCAGAGCTCGCCACCGCACCACGCAGTTTATGCTTAATCTTGGCCAACTCATCAATAAAACAATTGGCCGTCGATCCAGTACCGACACCCACAATACAATCGGTTGGCACATAAGCAATAGCAGCCTGAGCTACCGCACGTTTCAAATCATCTTGTGACATTGACATTTTTTATCCCCGATTAATAATATTTTTATGCTTTGATTATTGCAGGAATTCGTCAATTTAGGAACCACACCCGCAAAACCTTTTGGGATTGCGCACCATTCCTGCTAATCTTGCAAAAATATCCATAACTATTACGAACATGCATAATTACCTGAAACGCATTCTCACCGCCCGTGTCTACGACGTAGCCATCGAAAGCCCGTTGGAACACGCCCCGACGCTTTCCGCACGTATTGGAAACAACGTACTGTTTAAACGCGAAGATTTGCAGCCCGTTTTCTCGTTCAAGCTGCGTGGCGCTTACAACAAAATGTCACAACTCACACCGGAACAGTTAAAGCGCGGCGTGATTGCCGCCTCGGCAGGCAATCACGCACAAGGTGTAGCGCTTTCTGCACATCGCTTATCGTGTCGCGCCACCATCGTCATGCCTACTACCACACCGCAATTAAAAATTGATGCAGTACGGCATTTCGGCAAACGCTCAGTCGATATCGTACTGCACGGCAACAGTTACAGCGATGCTTACAGTCACGCACTCGAACTGGAAAAAGAACTCAATCTTACCTTTGTGCACCCTTTTGACGATCCTGACGTCATCGCAGGCCAAGGCACTATTGCGATGGAAATCCTGCGCCAACATCAAGCACCTATTCATGCCATTTTTTGCGCCATTGGCGGCGGGGGCTTAATCTCCGGCGTTGCAGCATACGTCAAGCAGGTACGCCCCGACATCAAAATTATCGGTGTGCAAACGACCGATTCCGATGCCATGTACCGCTCACTCAAAGCCAATAAACGCATCACGATGAATGACGTAGGCTTATTCTCCGATGGCACAGCAGTTAAGCTGGTTGGCGAAGAAACCTTCCGCATCTGCAAAAAATATGTAGATGAAATCATACTGGTCGATACCGATGCAGTTTGCGCCGCGATCAAAGACGTATTTCAGGATACCCGCTCCATCCTTGAGCCAGCGGGTGCGCTTGCGGTCGCCGGAGCCAAGCTGTATGCCAAGCGCGAAAAACTTAAAGACCAGACACTGATTCCCATTGCCTGCGGCGCGAACATGAATTTTGACCGCTTGAGATTTGTCGCCGAGCGCGCTGAAATCGGTGAAAAACGCGAGGCCATTCTGGCCGTGACGATTCCTGAAACACCCGGCAGTTTTCGCCAATTTTGCGCGCTACTTGGCAATCGTAACATTACCGAATTCAACTACCGTTATGCTGATCCGACAGCAGCGCAAGTATTTCTCGGTGTGCAAGTTCGCGATCCGTCGGAAACCTCCAAATTACTCGCCACTTTGGAGAAAAACAAACTACGCGCGCTCGATCTTACCGACAACGAAATGGCCAAGCTACACCTGCGTCATCTTGTTGGCGGACGTGCTCCGGACGCAAAAGACGAAATTATGTACCGTTTCGAATTTCCCGAACGTCCCGGCGCACTGATGAACTTTTTGAACAGCATGAACCATAACTGGAACATCTCACTGTTTCACTACCGCAACCACGGTGCCGATTACGGACGCGTACTGGTCGGTATGCAGGTCCCTCATCAGGACAAAAAAGCGCTGAAAACCTTCCTGGATACGCTGGGTTATCCCTACTGGGATGAGAGTAACAATCCGGCATATAAGTTATTTTTGGGATAGCTTACATGAGTACGGATTCCTTCCGTGACCATATACTGGATCAACTCGCCAACCTCGACGGACTGCGTAGCAAGCGCATGTTCGGCGGGTATGGCCTGTATAGCGGCGAACTGTTTTTCGGCATCCTTTATGATGGTCGTTTGTATTTCAAAACGCAACCGGAAACCTTACCGGAATATATCAGATATCACGCCGCCATTTTCGCACCCTCTGAAAAACAGGTTTTGAAGAATTACCGCGAAGTTCCCATCGATATTCTGGAAGATAGCGAAAGATTGCTGCTTTGGGCAAGGAAAGCGGCGCGGTCATGACATGGCGTTGCGAAGCGTCCGACTGCACCAGTAACGTGTCGGAGGTGCAACAATGAACATCCAAGCTATGAAGCAACGCCTCAGGCAAAGTATAATCGCCGCACGTCTGGCAGTTGGGCTTGAAGAACGGCAACGGTTAGATAGCATGATCGCGGATCGCATTGCCAAGCTGGAAGCGTATCACGCAGCAAAAACGGTAATGTGTTACATGAACTTTGGCGCAGAGTTCGCTGCTGAGATTTTTGTAAAGCAGGCTTTAAATGATGGCAAGCAAATATTGCTGCCGAAAGTGAATCGCGACAATAAGCAGTTAGACTTATATCGCATCAATGATCTGGCACAGGATGTTGCGCCGGGAACTTGGGAGATTCGAGAGCCGATCAGTGAGCGTTGCGAGAAAGTAACAGATTTAACCTCGGTAGATTTTATTTTGTTGCCGGGTGTGGCGTTTGGATTGGATGGTTCAAGACTGGGTTATGGCGGTGGCTATTACGACAAGCTGCTGGCAAGTATGCCTCACCAGCCGAGCTTGGTCGCAGCAGCCTATGCATTACAGGTGGCAGAAAATATTCCGCAAGAGAATACAGACCGCAAAGTAGAATGGTTAATAACAGAACAAAAAACGATCCATTGTGTTACCTGAACGCATGGACAATCGAATAATTTTGCAATTCTGAGAGTGGAGAGAAAGATGGCCAATTTACCCGATTACGACCCGATAGAAACTCAGGAGTGGCTGGAATCGCTCCAATCCGTACTGGAAAAAGAGGGCAATGAGCGTGCCCACTTTTTAATTGACCAACTGATCAATCATGCGCGGCTTGCCGGTGACGATGTGCCGATCAGCGCGACGACACCTTACGTCAACACCATCCCGCTTGACAAAGAAGAACGTTCCTCGGGAAATCATGAATTAGAGCACCGTATACGCGCGCTGACGCGCTGGAACGCGATGGCCATTGTGATGAATGCGAACAAGGAGTCTTCCGAACTGGGCGGGCATATTGCCAGCTTTGCTTCAGCGGCGATGCTATATGATGTTGCCGCCAACCATTTTTTCCACGGCAAGACTGATACTCACGGTGGCGACCTGGTGTATTTTCAAGGTCACTCCTCTCCCGGCGTTTACGCTCGCGCCTACATTGAAGGGCGCTTAACCGAAGAACAGCTGTATAAATTCCGGCAGGAAGTTGACGGTGGAGGCCTTCCCTCTTATCCGCATCCTTGGCTAATGCCAAATTTCTGGCAATTCCCTACCGTGTCGATGGGCCTTGGTCCGCTGATGGCAATTTATCAGGCGCGCTTTATGCGTTATCTGCAACACCGTGAACTCGCGCAAACGGATGGCCGCAAAGTATGGGCATTTCTGGGAGACGGCGAGACTGACGAACCGGAATCTCTGGGTGCGATATCAATGGCCGGGCGCGAGCAACTCGACAATCTGGTTTTCGTGATCAACTGTAACTTGCAACGCTTGGACGGCCCGGTACGCGGCAACGGCAAGATAATTCAGGAATTGGAAGGCGTATTCCGTGGCGCAGGCTGGAACGTCATCAAGGTTATCTGGGGCCGTTGGTGGGATCGCCTGTTGGTCAAAGATAAAACAGGTCTATTGTTAAAACGCATGGAAGAGGTTGTCGATGGGGAGTACCAGACCTACAAATCCAAAGACGGTGCTTACGTGCGCCAGCACTTCTTCGGCAAGTATCCAGAGTTGCTGGAATTGGTCGCGGACATGTCTGACGACGATATCTGGCGCTTGAATCGCGGCGGCCACGATCCTTTCAAAATGTACGCGGCTTATGCGGCAGCCAGCAAACACAAAGGTCAGCCGACTGTCATCCTAGCCAAGACGGTAAAGGGCTATGGCATGGGCGATGCGGGAGAAGCGCAAAATCCGACGCACCAACAAAAGAAGATGGGCGAAGATGAACTGCGCAAATTCCGCGACCGTTTCAATATTCCGGTCACCGATGAACAATTGCCGAAGATTCCATTTATTCGCCCGGCGGAAGACAGCCAGGAAATGAAATATCTGCGCGAACGCGGCGCGGCGATGGGAACGCTCCCTGCCCGCAATCCGATTGCGACACCTTTGGAAATTCCTGGTTTGGATGCCTTCGATGCATTGCTGAAAGGCACCGATGAGCGTGAAATTTCCACCACCATGGCTTTTGTGCGCATGCTCGGCATCCTCGTTAAAGATAAAAATATCGGCAAAAAAATCGTGCCCATTGTACCGGATGAATCGCGTACTTTCGGTATGGAAGGTATGTTCCGCCAACTCGGTATTTTCTCGCAACTGGGTCAGTTATATACACCCCAGGATGCCGATCAACTGATGTTCTACAAAGAATCTGCCAGTGGTCAAATTTTGCAGGAAGGCATTAACGAAGCCGGTGGCATGGCAGACTGGATCGCCGCTTCTACTTCCTATGCGAACCACGGCGTGGCGATGATCCCTTTCTATATCTACTACTCGATGTTCGGCTTTCAACGAATTGGCGATCTGGCCTGGGCTGCAGGCGATATGCGTTCGCGCGGCTTTCTCCTTGGAGGTACAGCAGGACGCACTACACTTAACGGCGAGGGCTTGCAACATCAGGATGGCCATAGCCATCTGATGGCAGCAATGATTCCGAATTGCGTGTCTTATGATCCGACGTATGCCTACGAACTGGCCGTAATCGTGCATGACGGGATGCGCCGCATGTATCAAAATCAGGAAGATGTGTTCTATTACCTCACGGTGATGAATGAGAACTACATACACCCGGCGATGCCAAAAGGCGCGGAAGAAGGCATCATCAAAGGGATGTATAAGTTCAGCGCAAGCAAGTCCAAAGCGAAAGCCAAAGTGCAATTGCTGGGTAGCGGCACGATCTTGCGTGAAGTAATCGCTGCGGTTGATCTGCTGGAAAAAGATTTCGGGGTTGCTGCCGACGTGTGGAGCGTGACCAGTTTCAACGAACTGCGCCGCGACGGTATTGATTGCGAACGCTGGAATACGCTGCATCCGGAATCGAAGCCGCGCACGAGTTATGTTGATTCATGCCTGAATGAAAAAATACCGGTGGTCGCTTCTACCGACTACATTCGTTCTTACGCCGACCAGATTCGCCCCTTTATTAAAGCGCGTTATAAAACGCTGGGGACGGATGGCTTCGGGCGCTCGGATACACGCAAGAAACTGCGTGGTTTCTTCGAGGTTGACCGTTACTACGTCACCGTAGCCGCATTGAAAGCATTGGCGGACGAAGGCACGATTGCGACCAGCGAAGTAACAAAAGCGATCAAGTTGTATAAGATCAATCCTGACAAACCGAACCCGACAACGGTTTAAGGCAAGGGGAACAACGTGGCTGAACTCAAAAATGTATTAGTACCGGACATCGGCAATTACAAAGATGTGCCGATTATTGAAGTTTCTGTAAAAGCAGGAGACACAGTCAAAGCCGAGCAAGCACTGCTGACACTTGAAACCGACAAAGCGACGATGGATGTACCAGCGCCGTTCGACGGTGTAGTGAAAGAAGTGAAGGTAAAGGTCGGTGACAAAGTGTCGGAAGGTGCTTTGATTGTGACGATTGAAACTAGTGGCTCGGTTGCTGCAACAGGACCCGCGGCAACTACTCCTGCCGACACTCCAGCTGCTGCACCATTAATTCCAGTACCTACTGCAAAACCAGTTGCGGTTGAAGCGCCTGCGGCTGCACAGATTGCCACGGTTACATCAAGCGGAAGCGCTCACGCCAGTCCGTCCATTCGCCGCTTCGCGCGCGAACTTGGGGTAAATTTGCCTCAAGTCAAAGGCAGCGGCGAAAAAGGCCGGGTCACCAAGGATGATGTACAGAACTTCGTCAAACAATCGCTGGCACAACCGCGCGGCACGGCGGGTGGCAACGGCCTGCAGGTGCTTGAGATGCCGAAGATAGACTTCGCCAAATTTGGCCCGATCGAAACCAAAGCGCTCTCGCGCATCAAGAAAATTTCCGGGGCAAACCTACACCGCAACTGGGTGACGATTCCTCATGTGACGCAATTCGAGGAAGCCGATATCAGCGAGATGGAAGCTTTCCGCAAAGAGCTGGGCGCAGAATTCGCCAAAGAAAGTTTCAAGATCACTCCCTTGGCTTTCATGCTCAAGGCCTGTGCAATCACGTTAAAACACTTCCCTGATTTCAATGCTTCGCTGGATGCCGGGGGTGAAAATCTGGTGCTGAAAAAATACGTCCATATCGGCGTGGCAGTGGATACGCCTGATGGCTTGATGGTGCCTGTGGTTCGCGACGTTGATCAAAAAGGTATTGTGCAACTGGCCAAAGAGCTGGGTGAAATCAGCGCCCGGGCGCGTGAGAAAAAAATCTCTGCCGCTGAGATGCAAGGTGGTTGTTTTAGCATTTCCAGCTTGGGTGGCATTGGTGGAACGGCTTTCACGCCGATCATTAATGCCCCGGAAGTGGCCATTCTGGGGGTATCGCGCTCCAGCATGAAACCCGTCTGGAAAGACGGCGAATTCGTGCCACGCTTGATGCTGCCATTATCACTCTCCTACGATCACCGCGTGATAGACGGAGCCGCTGCAGCCCGCTTTACAACTTACTTGGCGCATGTACTTTCAGACATGCGCAGATTGGCTCTGTAATTGGCAAACATCAATAGTCCAATCGGCATTCTTGGCGGAACCTTCGATCCGATCCACAATGGTCATTTAAGATTGGCAGTGGAAGCCTTCGAACAATGCCGATTGAGTGGCGTTCATTTCATTCCTTGCGGCACGCCGCCACATCGACCTGCTCCGCATGCCAGCGCTACGGATCGTTTGCACATGGTGCAATTTGCACTCCATGGCTATCCGGGTTTTCTAGCCGACCAGCGCGAAACCTATCGTACTGATTCGTGTTACACAGTAGACACATTGACTGAACTGCGCTCTGAACTTGGGGCTCAACAATCTCTGTGTCTTTTGCTTGGCAGTGATGCATTCGCGCAGTTGAACACGTGGCATAAATGGACCGAGTTGTTCGGGTTGGCTCACATTATTGTGATGCAACGCCCCGGGCAACCGCTCGGAAATATTCTGGCAAAGGCCGACCCGGCACTGCTACATGAGTACACAACACGCATGGCACCCTCGCCCAAAGTACTGCATGAAAGTTCCTCTGGTCACATCGTCGTACTAAATATTCCTGCGCTGGAGATTTCCTCTACAGATATTCGCCAGCGTTGTATCGCGGGGAAAAACATTCACTCGCTCGTGCCCGATGCTGTCGCTCACTTTATTCAACATAACCCGTATACCACATGCTAACTGCTGAACAAAAAACCAAATTAGTCGTCGCTGCACTTGAAGACATCAAAGCCGTAGGCATTACTGTTATTCAAACCGGCAAGCGCAGCCCTCTATTCGAATGCATGATCATCGCCAGCGGACAATCTACACGCCAAACGAAAGCACTCGCCGATCACGTGGTTAAAAAACTACAGGAAGCCGGCGAAACAATCATGAGTACTGAAGGTGAAAAAGGAGGCGAGTGGGTGCTTGTCGATTTGGGTGATGTGCTGGTGCATGTGATGCAACCCGCTGTGCGCGCCTATTACAACCTGGAAGAACTGTGGGGTGCAGCACCGCGTACGGTTGAGTTGGCCAAATTGCATGGCAAGTAATCACCGCCCATAAGCCCAAGATGAAGCTCTTCATTCTGGCTGTCGGCAACAAGATGCCGGAATGGATTACCAGCGGCTTTAACGAATACACCAAGCGCATGCCGCGCGAGTCAACAATCGTCCTTGTGGAGATCAAGCCGGAGCCACGCACTACCGGCAAAACTGTCGCTCAGATTATGGAAGCCGAAGCTCAGCGCATCGAGTCTTCACTTCCCAAAGATGTCACCCGCATCGTGTTGGATGAGCGTGGCGCACACCCGAGCACAAAACAACTGTCGCAAAAAATGCATGACTGGCTCGGTGGCGGGCGCGATGTAGCTTTTATTATCGGCGGTGCCGATGGACTGCACGAATCAGTGCGCGGCAACGCGCACCAATTGTTGGCTTTATCCGCGCTTACGCTTCCACACGGAATGGTGCGTGTGTTACTCGCCGAGCAGTTGTATCGTGCCTACAGTTTGTTGCAAAATCACCCTTATCATCGCGAATAAGAACATTTATTATTTTCTTTATAAACTAAAATAGTCGTTATCAAATATTTTGCGAATGAGGATTGATGCCAAATGACTTTTAAACAACCGAGAATTTATCTTTGCTCACAAAGTCCACGTCGCCGTGAACTGCTTAAACAGATTGAAGTAAATTTCGAAATGTTGTTGTTGCGCAGCGATCCGCGCAGAGATTTCAGCGTGAGTGAAGAGCCTCAAGTGAACGAAAGTGCTTTTGATTATGTGCAACGTATTTGCCAACTCAAAGCGTATGCCGGCTGGGATGTACTTTCCTCTCGCAACCAGCCGTTTTTCCCCGTGCTTGCTGCCGATACCACTGTCACAATGGACGACAAGATTATCGGAAAACCTCGCGACAATATCCACGCGGCAGAAATATTGCATTCATTATCCGGTCGACAGCATCAGGTCTTAACTGCAGTTGCCATGTGTTTTGAAGATCGTTTCGAAATGAAAATTTCCACTACCACCGTCACCTTTGCCACACTGGATGATGAGCGCATTCACCGTTACCTTCTTGGCAACGAGGCTCTCGACAAAGCCGGAGCGTATGGTATTCAAGGATACGCCGGGGCCTTCGTTGAGCGCATTGAGGGTAGCTATACAGGAGTAATGGGTTTGCCCTTATTCGAGACGGTAGAGTTACTGAAAAATTTCGGTTACCCTGCACCCTGACCAATATTAATCCAATGGAAAGCATCAAGGACTCCCAATGAGCGATGAAATTCTCATCAATGTCACACCGCAGGAAACACGCGTCGCCGTCATGCAGCAAGGTGTAGTTCAGGAAATTCACATCGAACGCGGCAGCCACCGCGGGATGGTCAGCAATGTTTATGTCGGGCGCGTCAAACGCGTTTTACCCGGCATGCAGTCGGCTTTCATCGACATCGGCTGGGAACGCTCAGCCTTTTTGCATGTTGCCGATATTTGGGAAAACAGCAACAACGGCGAACCGGCCAAACCAATCGAAAAAGTATTGTTCGAAGGTCAGACGTTGCTGGTGCAAGTGATTAAAGATCCGATAGGAACCAAAGGTGCCCGGCTCTCCACACAGATCAGTATCGCCGGCCGTTTGCTGGTTTACCTTCCCCAGGAATCACACATTGGCGTCTCGCAACGCATTGAGAGCGAGGGCGAGCGCGAACTATTGCGCAATAAATTACAGCAAGCACTTCCGCCACAGCATAGCGGGGGATACATCATCCGCACCATGGCTGAAACCGCGTCGGATAAAGATTTCAATAACGATATTATTTATTTGGACAAGCTATGGGAAAAACTGCAGCAGCAAGCCAAGAATCATACAGCTCCAGCCTTGCTATATCAGGAACTGGACATTAGCCTGCGCGTGTTGCGAGATTTCGTCTCCGATGAAACAGAACGAATCCTTATAGATTCGCGCGAAACGTATGAACGCATGATGACATTTGCGGGAGATTACATTGCCTCGGCAGTACCCAAGCTCAGCCACTATATCGGGCAGAGGCCTTTGTTTGATCTGTATGGCGTTGAAGATGAAATTGAGCGTGCGCTTTCGCGGCGTGTTGATTTAAAATCCGGCGGCTATCTTATTATTGACCAGACCGAGGCGCTTACTACTGTTGATGTCAACACCGGCGGCTTCGTCGGCGGGCGCACCTTTGACGACACTATTTTCAAGACCAATCTCGAAGCCACTCAAGTCATTGCGCGTCAACTAAGGTTACGCAACTTGGGTGGCATCATCATTTGCGATTTTATTGACATGGACAATGCGGAGCACCGCGATGCCGTACTGGAAGAATTCAAAAAAATGCTCGCTCGCGATCATACGCGCATCACCGTGAACGGGTTCTCGTCACTGGGCTTAATCGAAATGACCCGTAAACGCACCCGAGAAAGTCTGGCGCATATACTGTGCGAACCTTGCCCGATCTGCCGGGGAAGAGGCGAGATAAAAACGGCTCAGACAATTTGTTTTGAGATCTTACGCGAGATTGTGCGCGAAGCACGTCAGTTCAACACCCGTGAGTTTCGCATCCTCGCTTCACAGCCCGTCATTGATCTATTTCTCGACGAAGAATCACAAAGTTTGGCGCAGCTTTCAGACTTCATTGGCAAGAATGTTTCTTTGCAAGTTGAGACGACTTATTCGCAAGAGCAGTATGATGTGATTTTGACTTAGTGACTTAATATTGGTCGCATTGTGGGAGCTCAAGTTATCGAGCTCCTAAATCAACAAACTTTCCGGCTGCACAACACTGCCAGTCACCTTCACCATCTTGTGGCGCGACTGCCCACCTCTTAACAGTTCAACGCCACGTTGAGGCACGCCGAACTTGTCTGCGATGAAGCTGAGTAGCGCTTCATTTGCTTTCCCGTCTATGGGTGGTGCGGCGAGCCTTATTTTCAACGCTTCTCCGTGCAAACCCGCCACTTCGGTACGCTTTGCCCCCGGCTGCACATGTAACACTAACACGATAGATTCGCCATCCTGTCTATACCAGTTCATATCAAGGAAGCAGCACCCGACCTTCAAGCCAGGCAACCGGCAATTTCAAAATCAGTTGCAAGATGATAAACATGACCAGAACAGAAAAATCGAAGCTTCCCGCAGTCGGGACCAGTCTGCGTAGCGGGCGCAAAAATGGCTCGGTCACACTATGCAGAACAGGGCCAAAGGGGGTATGCGGATTTGTCCACGACAAGAGCGCACTCGCAAACAATGTGCCCATCAACAAATACACACTTAGTTTAAATAACTTGAGTGCTGTCCATGCGATAAGCGGCAACACGCCCATTGGATAATCGTGCAGTACCAGTGTTGCATACAGATATCCCGCCTCCACCAAACCTGCCAGTAAGAAGCTGGCCGTATCCAGACCCCTCAAGGCAGGAATAAAGCGTCTCACCCGCAATACGAGTGGGTTGGTGATCAGCATCACAAATTCACCCAATGGATTGCGCATTGGCGCACGCAGCCATTGCAAGTAAAAACGGAACAACAGAATTGCTGCAAAAGGTTGCAACAATGTGTCCATCAAAAATTGTATTGCCTCGATCAGCATGGAACACCTCCCAGTTCATCACCCATTTCTTTTGAACGTTTTGCTGCCGCATGTACTGCCATGACAATATGCCGCTTCACTTCGTCTGCTTCCATGCTTAACAACGCCTTCTCGGTTGTGCCGTTTTTAGAAGTGACGCGGTTGCGTAAAACACTGATTTCCTCGGTACTTGCATTCGCCAGCTTTGTCGCACCCAGAAATGTGTCGATGACCAGTCGTTTTGCATCTTCATCTCTAAAGCCCAGTTCACGTGCGGCTTGCTGCATTGCCTCAATGAAGTAAAAAACATAAGCCGGACCACTGCCTGAAATGGCGGTCACACCATCAAGCATCACTTCTTCTTGCAACCAAACGCTGCTGCCCACGGCGTTAAGAATATTTTCCGCAATTTCCTTATGCTCCGCACTTACTTGCGGTAGCGCATACAAACCGGTAACGCCACTCTGTATCAGTGCCGGTGTATTCGGCATGCAACGCACTATATTTTTTGTATTCAACCAGCGAGAAATGTCCTGTGCACGGATGCCTGCTGCAATGGAAACGATCAATTGATCGCCAAGCAACGGAGATAATTGTGCGCATACCTCGCTTAGTTGCTGCGGTTTCACCGAAAGCACAATGACACGGCTACCGGCAACTCCCGTCGCAAGCTGAGTCGTTACCCGAACCGGCAACAGGCTACGCAGTCGCGCGCAAGCTTCATCACTCACTTCAACTACGCTTAACTCATCGGCTTTATACAAGTTACCTCTCAGCATACCGCCGATGAGTGCTGTAGCCATATTACCGCCGCCAATAAATGTGATGTTCATATATTTTCCCCGTAATCTCTTTTCCCAAAAATTGCAGTACCAATGCGAATAATCGTTGCGCCCTCTTTGATTGCCGCAACAAAATCGTGCGACATTCCCATCGACAGTGTATCCAGTACAATGCCTTGTTCTCCTATTTCTTGCGACAATTGGCGCAAGTGTGCAAATGGTTTGCGTTGCGCTACTTCATCGTCAATGGGTGCAGGAATCGCCATTAATCCGCGCAATTTTATATTGGGCAATTTGGACACCTCCTGTGCCAATCCAACCACCTCTTGAGGTACAACACCGCTTTTACTTGCTTCCCCGCTGACATTGACCTGCAAGCAAATATTAAGCGCTGGCATACCAGTCGGGCGCTGCTCGGATAAGCGTTGCGCAATTTTTAACCGATCCACTCCATGAACCCAGGCAAAATTCTCCGCAATATCACGCGTCTTATTACTTTGGACAGGGCCGATGTAATGCCACACTATAGCCAAATCACTCAAGGTAGCCATCTTGCCTAATGCCTCTTGCACGTAACTCTCGCCAAACTCATGCTGCCCTCCTTCATAGGCCTCGCGCACGGATGGGGCTGGAAAAGTCTTGCTCACCGCCAACAATTTAACATCGGCTGTTCCCCGCATTGCGGATTGCAAAGCCTGCTCAATGGCGATATGGACAGCTTGCAAGTTTGAAACGATTGCAGTCATAATCCCACGCGTAGTAAATTGAACTTTCAACCCGCCCAAATGCGGTTGCCAATCGTAATGAGGAATTATAATGGATATCACTGAACTGCTCGCCTTTGGCGTAAAGAATAAAGCTTCCGATCTGCACCTTTCTGCCGGTTTGCCGCCGATGATCCGCGTGCACGGTGACATCCGCCGCATCAATCTGCCTGCGATGGAACATAAAGAGGTTCATGCCATGGTGTATGACATCATGAACGACAAACAACGCAAACATTATGAGGAAAACAAAGAGCTCGACTTTTCCTTTGAAGTGCCGGGCCTGGCACGTTTCCGTGTAAATGCATTTGTGCACAATCGCGGTGCGGGTGCGGTTATGCGTACCATTCCGTCGAAGATCATGTCGCTGGACGACTTGAAAGCACCCAAGATTTTTGAATCAATTTCCGACTATCCGCGCGGCATGGTGCTTGTAACCGGCCCAACCGGCTCAGGAAAATCTACCACTTTGGCAGCGATGGTAAATCATCGCAATGAAAATGAGATGGGGCACATTTTAACGGTTGAAGATCCTATTGAATTCGTGCATGAATCCAAAAAATGTCTGGTCAACCAGCGTGAAGTCGGCCCGCACACTCTGTCTTTCCAAAATGCTTTGCGCTCTGCCCTGCGTGAAGACCCGGATGTAATTCTCGTCGGAGAAATGCGGGATCTGGAAACTATCCGCCTTGCCATGTCTGCTGCCGAAACAGGGCACTTGGTATTCGGCACGTTGCATACCAGCTCCGCAGCTAAAACCATTGACCGTATTATTGACGTGTTTCCAGCCGACGAGAAAGAAATGGTACGCGCAATGTTATCTGAATCTTTACGCGCAGTTATCTCGCAAACTCTGCTAAAAACCAAGGATGGCACAGGACGCGCAGCTGCGCACGAAATAATGATCTGTACGCCGGCCATCCGCAATTTAATCCGCGAAGCCAAGGTTCCCCAAATGTACTCAGCAATTCAGACAGGTGGAAGTATCGGCATGCAAACGTTGGATCAATGTCTGCAAGATTTGGTTAAGCGCAACATTGTTTCATCTGCAGAAGCGCGCAGCAAGGCTGCCAATAAAGATTTGTTCCCCGGTGCTTAGGATAAAAATCACTAGTACAATAGTTGCATCAAGGAGAAATTAGCAATGGAAAGAGACCAGGCTACCGAACTGATTCATAATTTGCTGCGCGGCATGATCAGCAAAAAAGCATCCGACTTGTTTATCACCAGCGGCTTCCCTCCTGCCTTCAAAATTGACGGGAAAATGACGCCTGTTTCTCCGCAAGCCTTGACTGCGGTGCATACGCAAGAGCTGGCACGCAGCATCATGAACGACAGGCAGGCTGCAGAATTTGAATCCACCCACGAATGTAATTTCGCCATCAGCCCGCCGGGAATCGGTCGTTTTCGCGTGAATGTTTTCATGCAACAGCAACGCGTTGCCATGGTGCTGCGTACCATCACTACAAAGATTCCTGATTTTGACGAATTGGGATTGCCTGAAGTATTAAAAGATGTGGTGCTGACTAAACGCGGACTGGTCATTCTGGTTGGTGGAACAGGTTCGGGAAAATCAACCACGCTTGCCGCGATGTTGGGACATCGCAACAAAAACAGTTACGGTCACATCATCACCATCGAAGATCCGGTCGAATATGTGCACGATCACATCAATTGCATCATCACTCATCGCGAAGTCGGGGTAGATACCGATAATTGGCATAACGCACTTAAGAACACACTACGCCAAGCACCCGATGTGATCCTTATCGGCGAAATCCGCGACCGTGAAACGATGGAGCATGCAGTGGCATTCTCTGAAACCGGCCACCTGTGTTTGGCTACGCTGCACGCCAATAATGCCAATCAAGCCCTGGATCGCATTATCAACTTCTTCCCGGAAGAACGCCGTACACAATTGCTGATGGATCTGTCACTGAATATCAAAGCATTGGTCTCGCAGCGCCTGATCCCGCGCAAAGACGGAATAGGGCGCGCTGCAGCCATTGAAATTATGCTCAACTCGCCACTGATCTCCGATCTCATCTTCAAGGGAGAAGTTGGCCAAATCAAGACTATTATGTCCAAATCGCGCGAACTTGGAATGCAGACTTTTGATCTGGCATTATTCGAGTTGTACGAATCTAATAAAATAAGTTACGAAGAGGCCTTAAAGAACGCGGACTCTCTAAACGATCTGCGTCTGAATATCAAACTCAATAGCAAACATTCAAAAGATACCGACGTTATGTCCGGTATTGGGGATTTGAAGCTGAATTAACCGAGACTTTCCAATAGACCGAAAATCCCGTCATTCCCGCGCAGGCGGGAATCCAGTAGATAAAAAGTTCTGTAAAGCAGTTAAAAATTAAGGTGTTGTTCGCTGCGCGGAATATCAATTTAGCTGGGTTCCCGCCTGCGCGGGAATGACGGGTCTAATGAAAAGTACGGGGGTGAATTTCGATACGCCCTTTCTCCTCGGAGGGAAGGACCGGGGATGAGGGACGACCCTTACATACCCTTCGACCTACAACTAAAGATATCGATTTCGGCGAATGTCACGCATCACTTCCGATTCCCGCCCACC
>CAIWKC010000097.1 GCA_903913145.1 uncultured Gallionellaceae bacterium
ACTCGCCCTGCAAGGTAACCACAACGCAACGAGTTCCACCTTGATTCCTGTGTTCACATAAATAAATGCCCTGCCACATTCCCAGTCTAAGACTACCATCAGTAATAGGAATATTGAGGCTACTACCTAGCAAGCTGGATTTGATGTGAGCGGGTAGATCATCCAAACCTTCGTCACGATGCAAGTAATCAGATTCGCTCTCTGGAACCGCTCTATTAAAGTAATTTTCGAAATCCTGACGTACTGTGGGTTCGGCATTCTCGTTGATCGTTAACGATGCTGAAGTATGCATAATGAAAACATTCATCATGCCAACTTTTAGGTTACGGAGCTCTGACAGTTCACTCAACAATTCGTCAGTGATCAGGTGAAAGCCTCGCCTTCTAGGCTTCAATCGTATTTCTTTTTGCAGCCACACAGAATAAATTTCCTCAGTTCTAATTACCTAACGGAGAGATTAGAAATAATCTCAAGAGTGCATATCCTCTAAGACTGTTCCTAATGAACCAAAATTACCATTACCCCAACAGCTACAATTAACAGTAACCAAAATCTAGCAGAAATACCCTGCCGTTCTGGAGTTACTTTGCTTGGATTGCGGGAAGTTGTTTCGGTATAACTCAGACCTGAACCTGGTATTCCCACAGTCGTTCTGGTCTTGTCATCCTTGATATTAACCGTGAGCCCCTTGCCACCGACAGACGTGCTGATTCCGCTCTTACTCAAGTTGAGCCATAAGCCGGGGAGAATCTTGATACGTTTGCGGAAACGGAGACCCATGTATATACCTCTACTGCATACACTACCACGGACATACCTACTTTTGTTACGTGTTTTCCAAATCAGTTTGATTTCTTTAATTTGAATCAGGTATGTGGGATTTAATAATTAGTTTACTCGCATTATTTAGTCCGAATATGCGTGAAAGAATTGCAAGTGCAGTTTCTGCCATAACTTCAAAATCCTCCTGAGAAGAAACACTGAACCAGCGGCGGAAATTTTGTTTCCCAAACGGCCAAACAAATCCTGCATTTTCTATGAGATCTATTACATCGACATTAAGAAAACGATTCATATACTCTTCATATTTATGAGAGGCAATCTCAATAAGGAATTCATTGCCATCTGGACTGGACATGAACTGCACATAGCCACCTTGTTTTCTTTCTAAGATGACATAAGCGCCATTGCTCCATGAAATAGACTTTGCCTGAATGGATTGCAGCAGCGTAGAAATTTTCGCTGTAGCTTTTGTGGAAAATTTGTTCCGTGCTTCTTGGCTCAACTGCGCAATGAAGTCTTCCCTGCTTTCCAATTCCGACGAACTAGCATTTACGTAAATTGACTTAGCCAACCTATTTAGTTCAGAACTTATGTTGTTTTTTAATTCTGTAGGAATAGTGGAGTTGTGGAAACCGAGAATGCTTCCAGGCTTCCATTGCTGCCCACTTCTTACAAGTTCGCAATTCACAGGATATCCATCACGCTTCTTGAAATAGATACGGTTACCTATGTGAACTCGGCTTATTAGGCTTGCAAGACAATTTTCCATGTTCAGACTTTCTGATACCATCTCTTGAGGTGTCATAATAGGCTCAAGTAGATCAGATTGAGTCAATGTTGCCGGAATAGAAAATGGAGACTTATGCTTTCCTTCACACTGAAAATAAAAGTCCCAAAAATCGCCTTTGGCTGAAAGCTTGCCAGCACCGCGTCGATATTCAATGAGCTGTCCGCTATCTGCTTTGTTGATAAATCCTTGTAATTTTATCCACCTATCAGCCGGAACTGGAAGGTTACTCACCACTCTTAAAAGTGCAGGCAATCGCAGTTCATTGGGAATCTGTTCATACTGGCGAATCAACGTATTGGTAATGATTGGAACATGTACAAGTCCACTGCAGTTTTCATTTATGGCAATTGAAAAGAATTGTTTCCAGTCACGTCGGGTAAATTTTAGCCAATCTGTGCGGCCAAGCAATTTAAGAATTCTTGCAGGAACTGTTTGGGCAAGAACATCAGATAGAACGTCAATTCTTTTTCGCAGACACATATCTTTATAAAGAGACTGACGTGCAGATTGAGATAGCTGCTTCGCATTCGACAATTCAAGTACCGCTATTGCATAAGGCCTGAATGTGTCATCGGATAGACAGTTCCACTGATCTGCAAACATAGGTTCATTTAACGCCGCAATGAGCAAACGCGGCGGCATCCTCGATATTTTCCCGCCCACTTCCGAGAT
>CAIWKC010000098.1 GCA_903913145.1 uncultured Gallionellaceae bacterium
GAGTTTTATGTCATAACTTGCATTGATCACGTATCGTTTTTTGCAGCAAGATATGGTAGAACCGACATTGCAGTCTAAAACGCTGCACTCCTGCGTGATCACTATGACAAGCCAGGCAATCCTGATTAGCCAGATTCTGGTGAAAAGGCACGGATGTAACAGGTTTTGCAACAGGCAAGCCCGCGCTGGCCAGACGACCAATATCCGCCGGTTTGTGACAAATGACACAACGGGCTGAATCAGCTCCAGTGAAAGACACATGACAGGAAAAGCAATCCTTTTCCAATTGCTTGTGTCCGGGAATAAGTTTGCCCGGCCCCACCATTAAATGTGGATAAATAAATACCAACGCCGAAATTACAATCAAGTTGGCAGCAAGAATAATCTTCAGGAGCTTGCTCATCTCCATCCCCAAAATATAATAATACTGACGATATGCCCAATTGCTAAAACGGCAAACACGACAAAAATCGGGATGTGAACTTTGCGCCACTGAGTCATTGCTTCAAGTGTGATTGCATCCCAGAAAATGGCCTGCTCGACTTCCGGCGTCGTCAAACCGCGTTGCTGAAAATTCTTTTTTTGCTCTTGTACATGAAGACGTGAACGATCGAGTAGTATTTTTCCCACCAGGCCGCTCACTACATTCACACTCATTCCCACTGTCGCTAGCCAAGGCAGGATTGCATTAAAGTGAATCCCCGCATGAACTAAAACGAGTAACGATCCCATCCACGCGGTGAATTCATGAAAAGTCAGCAGTGTTTTCGGATTTCCGCCGGTAATATATTTTCTTTTTCGCAGCGAATAAACGAAAGAGGCAATGATCAGTAGGGTTCCCGGAATGCCCAGATAGCGACCAACCCAAACCATATCCATTCGGTGGAGTAATAGATCTCCGCTCAAGGTGGCAACAGCCAACAGGCCCAGTATTAAACTGAATGGAAGAATATGTTCGCGCCAAAGTGAAGGTGTCATTTATAACTCCAAAGTCACGCTCGTTTTGGGAATGGAAACACAAAGCAGGCACGTACCTACATCGGGATCATAATCAGGTGGGTGACGGTAGCTTAGTTCGCCAGACAGAAGTTTGGTCTGGCAGGTGCCGCAACCTCCCGCGCGGCAACCTGAGTTGACTATAATGCCATTTGCTTCGGCAAATTCAAGCAGATTTAAATCGGAATGTTTCCACTTGAACTGTTTTTCAGACTGGGAAAATGTGACAACAATTTCTTTATCTGTTTCTCGCTCCTGTATTTTGCCTTTAACAGCCGAAGCAGTTCGTTTGATTGAGGATGGGCCGAATGCTTCATAATGAATTTGTGTGTCCGGTACACCCCATTCTTCCAAAGCGGGAACAATGCTTTCAAGCATGGGTGCTGGGCCGCAAATATAATAGTGATATGACTTGAGTGGCAATAGCGCGCGCAACAGTTGGATGTCGATCCGCCCTCGATGTTTATGGTCTCTCCCGATTACATCTTCTGGATGAGGTCTACTGGCACATACCCACAAATGAAAGTTGCTGTGTTCCGAATCCAACGAATTTAAATGTGACCCCATTATCAGTTCACTCGAGTTGCGGACGCCATAGAACAGCCAGACTTCGTGTTCCGGGCGTTGAGTCAGACACACATTCAGCATGCTGAGCATTGGTGTAATACCAATACCACCACAGATTAAAATGACCGGGTCATCACTATTATCAATACAAAAATGGCCAGCGGGCGCACGCACCTGTAGCAAGCTACCAATAGAAACGTGATCGTGAAAATAATTGGATGATCGCCCCGGTGAATAATTACTGCCGAGCGGCGCAGGAACGCGCTTGATCGTCACTCGGTAATAATCCGCACATGGCGCATCAGATAATGAATAACAGCGCATCAACTGTTCGCTGCCATCATCGGATGCGGGAAGGTTAAGCGAGAAAGTTAGAAATTGCCCTGGCTGGAATACGGGTAGTACTTTCTCATCAACTGGAACGAGATAAAAGGAGCAAGTCGACTGCGCTGCATCTTCAATAATTCTCCGATCAACCCTAAACGTGCGGAAGCCAGTCCATGCAGCCACAGAAATGTTTTCTTTATGACTAGATAAAATTTCTCCAACTTCAGTCTTGTCGCTTGGAAAATTTCGATAACGAATCCAATGACGCCAGTACTCGATGCCCAGAAAAACAGCCAGTTGAAACATAATTCCTGACGTAATCCAGAGTAACAAATTAAGTGAGGTCATGTTTCTGTCTTACCCGTAGAATATTATTAATGATGGCGGTAAATTGTTCTTGCAGTATCAGATAAAATACTTGTTTCCAGAATGATTAGGTGCCATTTATCGTTTGGTGATTTTGTTGAAACTTTATGCTTTACGATCTAATGAAATCTTTATTCTTAAAATGCAAGTTACCCCGTTAAAGTCTTTCAGAATGTTCGGGAGCGTACAAAAAGCGATGCAGTGAATTAGATAATATGCGGGAAATTTCTCGAATGAACATTGAAGGAGGCAAGCACAGTAATGGAGTAACCATGAGGACAATTTTACAGTCCAATATAATCTGAACAATCCGTACATTTACTTATTACATAATTAGTATTGCTACTTATGCGGTGGAGATTCGCCGAAATATATATACAACTGATTCAAGTTCAGGTGGTAACACCAGTTCACTTAGTTTTGTATCTTCCGCCAGCTCAAATGTAGTTTGTTGCTTGTAGGCAGGCCAGTTACCGAACGCAAATTTATGGCGGCTTCCAATTACGATGTAAAGCTTTACAGAGGGTGATTGAAAAACGAAGCGTTCAAAATCATTTTGTGCCGGAGGCCAAGAGCAGATAACAACTTCTGGTGAGTAACTGGTGAGCGCTTCGCGGGCATCCATCTTGATTACCCATTCAGGATACTGAACAGTCCTTGCCCAACTATAATCGTCAGTTGCAGTAAGCTCTACCCCTTGCATTCTCAAGAAGCCCGTTAATGTACCGTCACCCGCACCAATTTCTAAACACGTTCTGCTATTGATCATCTCGGCCAGATAATCAATGAAGGGTTTTGAGTAAAAACAATAAATTCCTTTAGATTGTACCAAGGGCATTATTATTCTTTTCTGCCAAAGTATGGGCCAGAACAGACTAAACAAACGTAATGATACAGGTTTTCGTATCTGGCCTCTGGAGAACAGCA
>CAIWKC010000099.1 GCA_903913145.1 uncultured Gallionellaceae bacterium
ATGCTTCAGCCGTAGGCGGGCAGCCCGGAACATACACATCTACAGGAATGATGCGATCGCAACCGCGCACAACTGAATATGAATAGTGGTAGTAACCTCCGCCATTGGCGCATGAACCCATTGAGATAACGAAACGAGGCTCGGCCATTTGATCATAAACCTTGCGCAAAGCGGGTGCCATTTTATTGCACAGTGTCCCTGCTACAATCATCAAATCAGATTGTCTGGGACTGGGACGGAATGCTCCGGCTCCAAAGCGGTCCAAGTCATAACGCGACATGGCCACGTGCATCATTTCCACAGCACAGCAAGCCAGACCAAACGTCATTGGCCACAGCGAACCAGTACGTGTGTAATTTATAACCGTGTCCAAAGTGGTCGTAACGAACCCCTTTTCAAGAACGCCTTCTATTCCCATTCCAAGGCTCCTTTCATCCATTCATAGATAAAACCCGCAACAAGAATTGTCAGGAAAAGCATCATCGACAAGAAACCAAACAGACCAATTTCCTTCAGGACAACCGCCCATGGGAAAAGAAAAGCAATTTCGAGATCAAACAGAATGAAAAGTATGGCGACCAGATAATAACGTACATCAAACTTCATACGCGCATCTTCGAATGCCTCAAAGCCGCATTCATACGGTGAAAGTTTTGCACTATCAGGACGATGCGGAGCGGCAAATCTTCCTAATAGCAAGGGGATAACCCCCACTGCCAGGCCCACGCAAATAAATAACAGTACCGGAAAATAACTTTCCAACATAACTGGCCTCCACCGCATGAGTACTGGAAGAAAGTGTACTCATGTCTATCCGATTTATTATATTTTAACCAACCAAAACTCGGTACTTTGGCTTGATTTTGGTGCGGGGCAAGGGACTCGAACCCTCACGTCCTTACGGACACAGCCACCTCAAGGCTGCGCGTCTACCAATTCCGCCAACTCCGCATTAATTCTCAAAGTTCAATCAGCTTCGCATTGCTTCGATGCCAAAAAAACTCATTCTTGCACATTCATAAATCACTGGGTTGAGCAATTTTTTCACGCACCCGATCGGCCAGATTAATATTTAGCTATTTTGTTTATCTTGGCACATCTTTTGATTTTGAGCCAGCAACATCGGTATCAGGAACAGCCGGAACAGGCACCACTTGCTGAACTGATTTACTTGTATCCACCTTATCCATCACGCCTTGGACTTGTGTGTGATGCGAGTACAAGTAGGTCAATGACAAACTCGTAATAAAGAAAACAGTAGCAGCAACGGCAGTGCTTCTACTTAAAAAGTTTGCCGAACCACTAGAGCCGAATAAACTACCCGCTGAACCGGTACCGAAGGCTGCGCCCATATCGGCACCCTTACCATGCTGAATTAACACCAGACCAATCAATACGACTGCAGTCAATACATGAACAATCCAAACTAACGTTTCCACACACTACTCCAAGAATCAAAAATTTTAAATACAAAAAAATATTGCTTATTGCGCTGCACGGCAAATTGCCACAAAGTCATCGGCCACCAATGCAGCGCCACCAATCAACCCGCCATCAATATCCGGCATTGCAAACAACTCTGCTGAGTTACCCGCTTTCACGCTTCCGCCATAGAGTATACACAAGGCTTGAGCCACCTGACTATCTTGTTGTGCAACTCGTTGACGAATAAAGGCGTGCACAGCTTGCGCCTGTTCAGGTGAAGCGGTTTTGCCTGTACCAATCGCCCAGACCGGTTCGTATGCGACAACCGCTTTTGCCAGCCCTTTTGGGCCTGCACAATCGAGCACAGCGTCCAATTGTTTCCCTACGACTTGCTCAGTCACGCCCGCCTCACGCTCTGCCAGTGTCTCGCCTACGCAGAATATTGGTGTCAAACCTGCTTTCAGGGCAGCATCAAATTTAGCCGATGCAATTTCATTGCTTTCATGGAAGAGTCCGCGCCGCTCTGAATGCCCAATAATCACATAACGGCAACCGAAATCTGTCAACATTCCCGGAGAAACCGCCCCCGTAAAAGCACCTTCCTCAAATTGGTTCAGGTTCTGCGCACCCCAAGCGATATTGGTGGCCTGCAATTTGGACTGTACTTGAGAAAGATAAGGATAGGGGACGCATACAGCATAATCAGCCCGCTGCAACTCGCGCACGCCGGCAATGACTTTATCCAGCAGCACTGTGTTGGTGGACAGACGACCATGCATTTTCCAATTACCGACGACTAATTTACGGCGCATCCGAATTCCCTCAGCTCGAAAGGCGCGAATCCTACCTGCGAAAACGAGAACGGTCAATCTTGCCCGTCGACCGATTCAAACTCGCGCTAAAATTGACAAACCAATCCGAACTTATACTACACACATTTAACCTGTATGTAACATTTGTGTAACATACGACATATATAATATTAAGGCTGAAATCCGGCATGTAGCCAAGTAGCATTGCTTTATAAAGCTTTTAAAAACCAATTTAGGAGAATCCATGAACAAATTGAATCGACTTCTGGCTAGCATCGGCCTCACAGCCGCAATGCTAACTGCTGGCACAGTTATGGCCGGCGACATCACCGGCGCAGGCGCAACTTTCCCTTACCCTATTTATGCAAAATGGGCTGAAGCATATAAAGCTCAAACATCTATTGGTCTAAACTACCAATCCATCGGTTCTGGCGGCGGCATCAAGCAAATCATCGCTAAGACCGTTAATTTCGGCGCCTCCGACAAGCCGCTTACATCTGATGCACTAGCCAAAGACGGCTTGGTCCAATTCCCAACCGTTATCGGCGGTGTTGTTCCAGTGATCAATGTTGAAGGCGTTAAACCCGGCCAAATGAAAATGACCGGTGAAATTCTGGCTCAAATTTATGCCGGTAAAATTACCAAATGGAACGATCCAAAACTGGCTGCCGACAACAAAGGGCTAAAGTTGCCTGAGACAGATATCACTGTAGTTCACCGTTCTGACGGTTCTGGTACTTCTTTCATTTTCACGACCTATCTTTCACAAGTTAGCCCTGAGTGGAAATCCAGCGTGGGTGCAGACACAGCAGTGCAATGGCCTACAGGCATGGGCGGCAAAGGTAATGAAGGTGTTGCTGCCAACGTAAAAAGCATCAAAAACTCGATTGGTTATGTTGAGTATGCTTATGCCAAGCAAAACAAAATGGATTATGTGGTGTTGAAAAATCACGATGGTCAATTTGTTACTCCGGACGACATTAACTTCAAAGCAGCAGCAGCCAATGCAAAATGGAAAGCTGAAGAAAATTTCTATCAAATCCTGACGAATCAACCCGGCAAGGAAAGCTGGCCAATTAGCGGTGCAACATTTATCCTGATGCATGCAAAAGAAGACAATGCTGATTCTGCCAAAGACGTGTTGAAGTTCTTTGACTGGGCTTACAGCAACGGCGACAAGATGGCCGCCGAGTTGGACTATGTACCGTTGCCTGACAGCGTCAAAAAGCAGATCCGCGATGCATGGAAAGCACAAATCAAAGGTGCAGACGGTAAGGCAGTTTGGTAAGATACAGTTTAAATTACGCAAAAGTCTAGCGTAAATACGAGTTCAATTCGAGGGGGTTTCGGCCTTCTCGAATTTTGAAAATTGAATTTGATTCCAGTTTGCAAACTGATAATGAAGTTCAATTTTCAAAATTTGAAACAATCAATTAAAAGTAGAAAAGAATTTTAAACAATATGTCCACGTTAATTCGCGAAGACCGCTTAAAACGACAAAACTTGCTGGATATTTTGTTTCGTAACCTGACCAGACTGTGTGCATTCGGCGTGCTTGCATTATTGGTTGCGATCATCGTTTCGCTGATCACTTCCAGCTCGCTTGCTATGCACGAATTTGGTTTTGGTTTTTTGACCAGTGCTGATTGGAACCCCGTAACGGAAAAGTTTGGTGCATTGGTTCCTATTGTCGGCACAATTGCCACTTCAGTTATTGCCTTGCTGATTGCAATACCGGTTAGTTTTGGCATCGCCATCTTCCTGACTGAACTATCACCACAGTGGATGCGCAGACCGCTTGGCGTAGCGATTGAATTGCTTGCCGGTATCCCAAGCATTATTTATGGCATGTGGGGTCTTTTTGTTTTCGTGCCCATCTTTGCTGATGATATCGAGCCTTGGATCAACAATAATCTGGGACATCTTCCCGTTATATCGCCATTGTTCACAGGCCCCAATCTGGGCATCAGTGTATTGGCTGCCGGCATAATTTTGGCGATCATGATCATTCCTTTCATCGCTTCGGTGATGCGCGACGTGTTCGATGTGGTTCCTTCTTTGCTCAAAGAATCAGCCTACGGCTTGGGAGCCACAACTTGGGAAGTCATGTACCAGGTTGTGTTGCCGTACACCAAGATCGGGGTTGTCGGAGGGATCATGCTTGGACTGGGACGAGCCTTGGGAGAAACAATGGCGATTACCTTCGTCATCGGAAACGCACATCAGCTCAGCTCTTCGCTATTAAAACCGGGCAATAGCATTTCCTCTGCGCTTGCCAACGAATTCACCGAGGCTGTTGGCGATCTGTATACCTCTGCACTCGTTGAACTGGGACTGATCTTATTCTTTATTACCTTCGTCGTACTTTCGCTAGCGCGCTTCATGCTTTACAAACTGGCACAACGTGAAGGACGCGGAGCCTGATATGTTTTCACTTTATGCACGCCGTCGTTTGATCAACGCCATTAGCTTGGGTATTTCCGTGCTCGCTATGGCATTTGGATTGTTTTGGCTGGGTTGGATTCTGCTCACCCTGCTCATTCAAGGTCTGCCCGGGTTGAATCTCACCATCTTTACTCAGACCACGCCCCCGCCTGGTAGCATGGGTGGTTTGAGCAACGCCATCTGGGGAAGTCTGATGATGACTTTTCTGGCCACCATTATTGGTACACCTATCGGAATTCTAGCCGGAACTTATTTGGCAGAATTCGGGCAACGCGGTTGGCTCTCACCTGTCACGCGTTTTATTAACGATATTTTATTGTCTGCCCCTTCCATTGTAATCGGCTTGTTTGTTTACGCTGTTTACGTGGTCAAGATCGGTCATTTTTCCGGTTGGGGAGGCACCCTAGCGCTTTCCATCATCGTAATACCGGTAGTTATTCGTACTACTGAAAATATGCTGCGCCTGATTCCAAACAGTTTGCGTGAGGCTGCAGCCGCATTGGGTGCTCCGCAATGGAAAGTCATCACTTTTGTGACTTTGCGTGCCGCACGAGCGGGAATATTGACGGGTATTCTGCTTGCCATTGCTCGTATCAGCGGAGAAACGGCACCCTTGTTGTTTACCGCGCTGAACAATCAATTCTTTAGCAGCAACATGAATCAACCAATGGCCAACTTGCCGGTTGTTATTTTCCAATTTGCCATGAGCCCATACGATGACTGGCGCAGTCTCGCCTGGGCAGGAGCACTCCTCATTACATTCAGCGTATTAACGATAAATATCGTTGCTCGTGTCATGTTCCGTCAAAAAGCCAATACAAATTAAGGAAGCAAGCAGATGAATGCTGAACCAACTGTCGCACCCCACAAGCTGATCGTAAAAAATCTGAATTTTTATTATGGCGCT
Organism: uncultured Gallionellaceae bacterium; assembly: GCA_903913145.1. Taxonomy (GTDB): domain Bacteria; phylum Pseudomonadota; class Gammaproteobacteria; order Burkholderiales; family Gallionellaceae; genus PALSA-1006. The sequence goes on from CAIWKC010000099.1 coordinate 5,590, forward strand.
GATCGGGCATTAAAAGACATTAACATGAATATTCCGGACAAGATGGTCACCGCTTTCATCGGTCCATCCGGTTGTGGCAAATCAACTCTGCTGCGCACATTTAACCGCATGTACCAGCTCTATCCAAGACAGCGCGCTGAAGGTGAAATTCTGCTTGACGGCGAAAACCTGTTGGACAAAAAGCAAGACCTGAACACATTGCGCGCCAAGATTGGCATGGTTTTTCAAAAACCGACACCCTTCCCGATGTCAATCTATGACAATATTGCTTTCGGTGTAAAGTTGTATGAAAGTTTGAGCCCTCGCGAGATGTCCGAGCGAGTGGAATGGGCGTTGAAAAAAGCGGCACTTTGGAATGAAGTGAAAGACAAACTCAAGCAAAGTGGCACGGGTTTGTCGGGTGGTCAGCAACAGCGCCTGTGTATCGCCCGCGCCATTGCTGTAAAGCCTACCGTACTCTTGCTGGATGAACCGACTTCAGCTTTGGATCCGATCTCCACTGCGCATATTGAAAAGCTGGTCGATGAATTGAAAAAAGACTTCACTATCGTCATCGTGACACACAACATGCAACAAGCTGCGCGTGTGTCCGATTTCACTGCCTATATGTATCTGGGTGACTTGATCGAATTCGGAGATACGAGCGCTGTGTTTACCAATCCCAAGCGCAAAGAGACAGAAGATTACATTACAGGTCGTTTTGGCTAATTGATTTAAGAGACAGCGACGAATCCTACTGTTAAACCAAAGCAACC
>CAIWKC010000100.1 GCA_903913145.1 uncultured Gallionellaceae bacterium
GATGCTCCACGACAACGAATCTGAATAGACAAGGATGTGCTGCATTTAAACTCCCGGTGATCTGCGCTAGCGTAAAGCTGATTGTCTGACGCGGGCTGCTTCGCGGCAGTCCCGCTCGAACGTTAGGTTAGGCATGGGCAGCGGCATCCGCGACAACTTCCGTCCACGGCCTGATTTTTTTTAGGGTTGCCGTCAGAACATCCTTAGCGCGCTCGGTGTCATATCGCGCTTGACCGCGCAGCCACCACCCCTCGGATAGCCCGAAAAAACGGCACAACCTCAAATCGGTGTCAGCCGTAATTGCACGACGACCGGCGACAATCTCACCAATGCGTTGCGCGGGAACACCAATCTCTTTAGCAAGCCGATATTGGGAAATTCCCATCGGTTTCAGGAACTCTTCGAGCAGTATTTCGCCAGGAGTAACTGGCGGAAGTTTATTTGTTTTGCTCATGATTCAGACTCCGTTAATGGTAATCAACAATCTCGACATCTTTTGGCCCCTCGCTCGTCCAAACAAAGCACACGCGAAATTGATCGTTAATGCGAATGCTGTGTTGTCCGGCACGATCATGTTTCAATGCCTCCAATCGATTGCCGGGTGGGACACGAAGATCGTCAAGGATACCTGCCCACTCAAGCTGCTCAAGTTTTCGTCGTGCTACAGACTCAATGTTCGTAAACCGTTTTACGCGTTGCCGTTTAAATAGGCTCTCAGTCTCGGCACACTTGAAGGATTTGATGGGTATAAGTGAATAGTAACGCCGTGCGTGATTAATGTAAAGCGTGACTAATGAAAATGCAATGCCTAATGTTGAATTGAAAGGCTCGCGTAGCCGGTCCCGCTCGAACGTTAGGTTAGGTGTGTGCAAGACTTTCGGGATACCACGCATCTACCAACGGCCCAAGCGTGACAGTTACTACCTCCGAACGTCGACTGAGCCAATCCTTGACAATGGTGCGATGCGCTTCGGAAGCCGAGCCGTGCTTCCAAGTAGTAATGAAGCCACAGTCAGTACCACCGCCGAAGGCCAACGCATTCTCTTCGATTGTATCAAGAATGAATTCATCAAGAAAACGGTCGAGAGCGTCAATTTCAAGATTGGGTTTCAGTGTGATTGATATTTCAAACCCAAGTTGCTGAAACTCACCAAGGCGCAGTTTCTTTCTAAGGCGACGGCTTTGCTGGCGCATGGCTAATTCAGCTCTCTGTTCAACATAAACGTGAATATTGATTCACCCGTCTGGAGTGAGCGAACAAATTTCGAGAGAATCTTCATCGAAGACATCTTCCATGATTCCGTATGGAGGCCCATCGAGCCATATGGGATCGCTTGACATATATCGTCGTTCAATTCGCTTAGTCGGATCATTTGGATCACGCTCCGAGCTGACAACTTCATGTGCTTCAAGCGAAATGGCGACAATAACGCGGGAGCCAACATCAGTACAGCGCCAGCGTTTTCCGCAGCACCAGAACTCTAGGTCAATGTGGAAGTCTTTGGGTGTCATGGATTGTGTGTGACGGGAAATGTTCAAATAGGTGTTGCCGATGCAATCAAGGGAAAGGCGGAAGGGTTGCGTATGGATTCTACGTCCAAGTCAATGTCCAGCGCTGGCCAAAATAGGTGGCTTTCAGCAGGCAACTCAACCTCGCATAGCTGCTCGATTGTTGCGCCCCGAAACCACGGAAAATCAGTGAATGGCAAAAACAATTCTTCGTCGGCAAGCAATAGCCAGAAGCCGTGTTTTGAAACATTAGTGATTTCAGCTTGGAAAGTGGATGTGCCAGGCATGAGTTATCTCCTTCATGTGAACAACGACAAGACTTTGAGCTTCCTTGATCTGTTTGGGCGAAAGCCCGGTGCTTGTTGCCAACGCCAACTCTGGCGACATCCAAAACTTGGCTTCCCCATAGTGATGTCATAACATGCACATGCATTCTTGGCTCTTCCCGCGAAAAGAAAAAGAACCGAAAACTACCCTCACGAAAAATTGTAGGTGACATGGCGCGAATTATAACGCCTAACGTTGAGGTAAGGGGCGGGCGGCTTCTTGCCCGTCCCTCTTGACCGGAAGGTTAGACCGACTCTGAAACATAGACCAGAGCATGCTTAGCAAGTGCAGTGGAGTTGCTGAGACTTTCAGCCGGAATTGCAACCCACTCTTTCATTGGGCGACCTTTACCAGATGGATCCCAAAGCACCGCACCTTTTTGAGCTAAGGCTTTTTTGTGTGCATCACCTGTCAACTTGAAAACAACCGTTTTCAGGTGAAGCGCTAAAAATGCTTTGCCCTTTACCTTCAAACACTTTTTACCAAACATTTGACTGCAGACAACATCATTGTTTTCTGTCAAATGACTTGTAAGTTTTTCAAATTCACTTTCAGCAGACATTCTATGATCCTTATTTGAGGTCAAACGTGGAGCTAAGGGGCTGCGCGAGGGTTTATTCGCGCAGTCCCGCTTGAGCGTATGGTTAGGCCATCGTTTCAGATACCACGACAGCGCGCCATCATTCAAAGCCATAAACAAGTCGAACGATGTCATGTGACTGCCGCAAC
>CAIWKC010000101.1 GCA_903913145.1 uncultured Gallionellaceae bacterium
CCCCATTGAGCAACCAGGAGCTTTTCCGTCACAACTTCTGAAGATCCGTTGCACACCAAAAGCGCGTAAGCCCCAAACATCGCTAGTGTCAAGATCAAATTCACTCGATTTCAGTGAGTATTACACATGGCGCTGCTTGGCCTTTAAAACGATAAACAGATTCGATGAGTATGTCACCCTTGCTAAAGATGGGAGTGCCGAGCAGATCATAGTTGCCAGTGAAACTGATGAGTTCGAAAGGACCCAGTTTGTCGTAGGCGGTTAAGGCCGACTTATCACGACCGCGAAAGGTCACCACCGCGATCATGTCGCGCTGAAAACCCTTTGCAATACATTGAGTGATAGCGCGCTTGGTTTGGTCGATGAGTGCGGCAGTGTCTGAATAGGTGACGATGTCTACGTCAGAGTCTGTTAATGGGCTTCTTGATTCGATCTGGTGGGGCAGGGGGATCAAGTTAGTTAGGCTATTAAGAATATCTTGCGGGCTTCGATAATTGGTATTTGAGCGCAAGGTTACCCAGCCTAGTAATTCAACATCGGGGCGGCGATACAGTTTTTGCATGGGGTCTTCGAGCCACCATGCTTTGCCATCCGGGCGTAATAATTTAAGCAGGTTGTCTTTCCACTCTGTCAGAAAATCTTGCCCTTCATCAATGATGATTTCATCAAAGAGCCAATCTTCTCCTGGCTTAAATTCACACATGAATGCTTCTAGCTTGGGGTAAGCGTCTGGCTGGGTGAAGTCGGGCACGATACCGGCAGATCTTATTATTTTGTCACACAGCTGGTGGTATGCGGCAATCATTCCACCTGTTGGTGATATTTGGTTGAAGTGATCGGCCAGAGGACGGTTGTAGCAAACGTAAAGCGGGCGTTTGCCGGCTGCGATTGAGTCTTTGAAAACAGACAACGCAAGTTGAGTTTTGCCGGAGCCGGCAGTGCCGATGATTCGCAATCTAAAAGGATCAAATTCCAGTCTGCGAGCCCACTCAGCCAAGCCGCCAGAAAGCCGGGTGTATAGGGTGTGTGCTTGGCCGACGAATGCGTTCGCATTGGGTACCAGGTTGAGTGTGTCGCTTAAGAATGCATGTATTTGCTCGGCAAGCGGGGTTGCAGGTGTGTCGAGCGGCAATATAGTGCGAATGATGAGCGGAAAATGCTCGCGCTTAGTGTTGTCGACGATTCTTTCCGGGGCGATGCCGGCAGAACCCATGTCTTTAACCGTGTAATCCGGGCAATACAATAAAGATTCCAATACGGGCTTGGTTCCTTTGCAGAACTTTTCAAGACGGGCATACACGCCGTCAAACGTGCGGCCTATTTGAGAGGCGACCGATTTTGTTTTGTTATTATAAGTTTTGGTTAACCCTTCTGCTGTCTCATTTAAATAACCACTCTTCTGCTCGACTAAAAGTAACTTACCCGATGGACTCAATATCGCAAAATCGATTTCTCCCCATAACTGAAAGCCTTTTTGAATGCGAGTCCAGTGCACACCATGATAAATGCGGTAATCATCGGGAAGTGATGAGGCAAGCAACTTAAGCGTTTCTATTTCGCGCGCTGCAGCACCTGTGCTTTCAAGCTCTTTCCAACCGTCTGGGTAAATGGTCGCCATGTGAAAAGGGATAATTAGTGTTCAGGGAGGGGAATGATAGCAAAAGTGGCGAGCACAGCTGATGAGGTAAATGGTAATGGTATAGATGTAATAGATAACTCCATTGTTGTTTTCAATGCAAAGCCAAGTTATTTTCCTAATTTTAAGTTACACGCTTTGACGAGCCTTTGCGATTTGGCGCTACCGCTGTTGACCTCATAGTATTCACCTACCAGATTCATCCTAATATACCTCGAAGCTCATCTGGTGAGCCACTTGTATGTCAAAGTACGTCATTCTGGTCATTCTTTGATTAATCAACGGCACATTCTTTCAGGATTATTTGATGATATCTAGTAACTTGCTGGACAATTTGGTTAATGTTGTTTCGCAAAAGCCAAACGAAAAGCGTGTTACAAATTTTGTATGGCGAAAGACTTTCTCTGTTGGTGACCAGGCTAAACAAATATTGGTATTTGAGAATGTTCCACAAAACTCAATTTCAATACGTGGTTTAGGAACTGCGCTTATTGAATTAGCTGATGGTAGATTATTTTACTTTCGTACTAGTTTGTCAGTACTAAAAAATGATTCATTAATAAAATTGCTGCTGGATGAGTTATTTGGGTTGCCAGAATGGATTAGTGATTGGCGAAGCTCAGAGGAAAGAGTGTCATACCAAATGGAGACATCGCTGAAATTTAAAGATTCAAATCCAACCATGATAGAAAGCTGGGGAGTAAATGAATGGCGTTTGCAAGCTGTTTCAACATTAGCTATTAATCAGCCATCAATGGGAATACAGAAAATTTCCAACATCACAACACTTGAAGCAGCTGAGATTGCAGATATCTTACAAGAGCAGATTACTATATTCACTAATCGGCTTTATCAAGAATCCATAGATATTGCCAATCAATTAAGTACTACCTGGCAAGGAACCTTCAATTACTTTACTCCGGCAAGTCATCAACAACAGTTATATCGTAGACAGGCTTTTGATTGCTATCCCTATGTGACAGAGCATCTTTTATTTAGCTTAAAAGATCCAAATGCAGAATCCATCAGAAACGCGATTGACAACGGCAATCCGTTAAATCAACACATATCGGGTTTAATGAATTGTACCAAATACAGCATTAGGCATTTAAATGGCCGAAAAACTGAGGAAATCGGAAGTGTTTCTTGAGTTATTTGAAGGCCCACTCGATTTATTATTGTATTTAATTAGAAG
>CAIWKC010000102.1 GCA_903913145.1 uncultured Gallionellaceae bacterium
CCAATGAACTCAATCTATTATTTACGGATACTCTAAAGAAATGAACTGGAAAAATGGCTTTCGTCAACCGGGTGTGGCTGCGGCATTGGGAGCTGCCCTGTTATTTGGTGCGGGAACCCCCTCGGCGAAATTGCTACTCCATGACGTTAGCCCCTGGCTGTTGGCAGGATTGCTCTATCTTGGTTCCGGGCTGGGTCTGACGTTGTACCGTCTGTTAAATCATTCGCCTGCGGTTCGCCTTCCACGGAAGGAGATATTTTGGTTTGCAGCTGCAATTTTGGCAGGAGGTATCATCGGGCCAGTGTTGTTAATGGTAGGCCTAATGGGCATGCCCGCTTCAGGAGCTTCGCTCCTGCTCAACGCCGAAGGCGTCTTTACAGCATTATTGGCTTGGTTTGCTTTCAAAGAGAATTTCGACCGGCGCATTGCAGTCGGTATGGGAGCAATCGTGACAGGTGCAGTCGTATTAAGCTGGTCTGGTGAAGCACGATTCACAGGACTGTGGCCTATGTTAGCCATACTTGGCGCATGTTTCGCTTGGAGTATTGACAACAATTTAACTCGTAAAATTTCACTTACGGATGCAACTTGGATTGCATCGGTGAAAGGACTTGTCTCTGGCACAGTAAATTTAATTTTAGCTTTATCTTTGGGCGCTGCAATGCCTGCATTCCCAGAATTGGTCGGCGCGTTGGTAGTTGGATTGCTAGCCTATGGTGTGAGTCTGACTTTATTCGTTGTAGGTTTACGTCACCTTGGGACAGCACGTACAGGAGCTTATTTCTCGGTTGCCCCTTTCTTCGGCGCATTGCTTGCCTTGTTGATGGGAGATCCAGTTACGATACCGATTATCATATCCGGCTCCTTGATGGCATTTGGAACATGGCTTCACTTGACTGAGCGTCATGAGCATTCGCATGCTCACGCAGTGCTGGAGCACGATCATGAACACTTTCATGACGAGCACCACCAGCATAAACACGATATGATTTTCCCCGCTGGAACGAAGCATACTCATCCCCATTGGCACAAGCCACTGACCCACACACATTCCCACTTTCCAGACACCCATCACCAACACAATCATTAATGGTGTGAGACGAAACTATGTCCCGCAACCTTCCGCCAAAATAGTTAACACTTTCTCCGTTAATCATTCTACGAATGCTTTTCACCGCTTGCATGGCAGCATCATGCATAGAGTGCGTCGTACATCACTAAGCCGTGCTCCAACATTTCATGACCATGCTTAAATTTGTGCGATAAACCTAGCGATTCGGTCAATTTTTGCGTGTTCACACGTAATCCATTTCATCGCATTGCCTCACAGAATTGTTTTAATAATAAGCCCGATTACTGCGCTGGCAACGATCACTTGGATCACGCTGCGCTTGAATATAAACAGTGCAACAGCAGCAGTTAACGCCATCACGGCAGACATCCGGTCAAATGTTCCGGCAAATCCTTTCGGCCACAATACGTGATAGCCAAAGAACATCGCCAAATTCAAAATGACACCCACAACCGCAGCCGTAATCGCAGTCAAGGGGGCAGTAAATTTTAGATCGCCGTGCGTGGACTCCACCAATGGGCCACCGGCAATAATGAAAATGAAGGAAGGCAGAAAAGTGAACCATGTCACTAATGTTGCAGCAACAGCTCCCGCCAAAAACAAGTTACCCTGGCCGAACACCGCATGCACATAGCCCCCAATAAATCCGACAAAAGCTACCACCATGATCAGCGGCCCAGGCGTGGTTTCGCCAAGTGCCAAACCGTCGATCATCTGTGTCGGAGAGAGCCAACCATATTGCCCAACTGCACCCTGATAAACATAGGGCAACACGGCATAGGCTCCACCGAAGGTTACTAACGCGGCCTTGGTGAAGAACCAGCCCATCTGAGTCAGTGTATGGTTCCATCCGTAGTTTGCAGTTAACAGTGCCATCGGCAGCGCCCATAACAAGCCGCCGACAATGGCAACCTTGAGCAATTCGGACCAACGAAACTTTGCATGTTCCGGTGTGGGTGTGTTGTCGTCAATCAATGCAGCGCCGAAAGACTTTTTTGACTTACCGTGTCCGCCACCCACCTTGAATTTTTCAGGGGAGATACGGCCTCCGATATAACCAATCAATGCCGCAACGGTGACGATTACCGGGAACGGTACATTCAGTGCAAAGATTGCCACGAATGCTGCGCCGGCAATTGCCCACAGCACATTATTCTTGAGTGCCCGTGTGCCGATACGATGAGCTGCCTGCACAACTATAGCGGTCACCGCCGGCTTGATGCCGTAGAACAATCCGGCCACTAGCGGCATTTCACCGAAGGTGATATAGACCCACGACAATGCAATCAGGATAAACAGAGAAGGCAACATGAACAATGGTCCCGCGATGACGCCGCCCCATGTGCGATGCATCATCCAGCCGATGTAGGTAGCAAGCTGCTGTGCTTCGGGACCGGGGAGTACCATGCAGTAGTTAAGTGCGTGCAGAAAACGCCGTTCCGATATCCAGCGTTTCTTCTCCACCAAGTCTTGATGCATAATGGAAATTTGGCCTGCAGGCCCGCCAAAACTGATGAAACCGAGTTTGAGCCAATACCAGAAAGCTTGCGTCAAAGTTACCTGTGCCGGGGCTTGTGTGTTGTCAGAGTTTTGCTGCTGCGATGCATCCATGCGACTCCTCCTTGGAATATCCAATTTAGAGCAGACCTTGGACGATGAATAGTCTGGAGGCGGGGAGGCTGCTGTATCCCCGATGTGCGGCATTATCTAACCATCGATACTGCAATTGCAAGCAAAACCAGAAGCGTAAGTTTCGCATGAATGATATGCACTTGGCGAATGTCAGGTATCAGGCAGTGAATTTCAATGGTCGTATGTCGCTTGTGAGTTATTAACTACCCGATGCAGCCGTTAGCCTCGTGGATTTTTTAATGGCTACAGCGCATAATTTATAAGACAGTCACTCCAAATAAAAATAATCACTCATTATGGATAACCGTTTATAAAATCAAATTGCAGTAAGCTTTGCATATTCCAATGCCAGCCACTTACTACCCGCGCGTTTAAAATTAACCTGCACGCGCCCTTCATTGCCACCACCTTCAGAATCTGTCACCACGCCCTCTCCGAATTTTTGGTGGAACACGTGCTGACCAATTCGCCACATTGCGTCGGGTGCGGGTTGCGGCTTTGTTATCGGTGACGCAGAGAAAGCTTTAACATAGCTGCTCGTCTCAGAACCGCCTGTATCAAAAGTCTTGCGTGTGCTGAATCTCGGCGTGAGCCAATGCAATAACGCTTCCGGCAATTCGCGCAAGAAACTTGATGCCATGCTGTAATTGGTTTGCCCGTGCAACATGCGACTCTGGGCTATGGTGAGATACAGCCTGCGTCGGGCACGGGTGATCGCCACGTACATCAGGCGGCGTTCTTCATCCAAACCACCGTCCACGTTTTGACTGTTTTGATGCGGGAATAATCCTTCTTCCAAACCTGTGATGAAAACGGTATGAAATTCCAAACCTTTTGCCGCATGCACTGTCATCAAGTGCAATGCATCCTCACTGTCGCCTGCCTGATGCTCGCCGGATTCCAAAGTGGCGTGCGTAAGAAAAGCTGTCAGGCTGTCGTCTTCGTTTTCATGCACGAATAACGTTGCCGAACTAATGAGTTCGTTCAGATTTTCCAGCCGCTCTTCCGCTTCACGTTTTTTCGCGCCCGTTTCATTTTTGTAATGATCCGCCAAACCACTGTGTTGCAAAACGTGTTCCATGATTTCCGGGAGAGGCAATTGCTTTGTTGCGCTACGCAATGATTCAACCAAGCCGACGAATGCGGTGACTTTGCCGCCCGCACGAGCCGCCGCATCCCACAAGGTAGTGTTATTGATCTTTGCCGACTCTTGTAATTGCTCAATGCCGCGAGCGCCGATTCCACGTGTGGGGAAATTAATAATCCGCAGAAGCGCGTTGTCGTCATCCGTATTTTCCATCAGTCGCAGATACGCCAGCGCGTGCTTGATTTCCTGACGTTCAAAAAAACGTAACCCTCCGTACACGCGGTATGACAATCCTGCCGACACCAGCGCATGTTCCAGTACTCGCGACTGCGCATTGGAGCGATACAACAGCGCCATCTCGGTAAGTTTTACACCTTCTCGATTGAGCTGTTGAATCTCATCGACAACAAACCTGGCCTCGTCCACATCTGTTGCCGCCTCGTAAACGCGCAACTGCTCACCCCCCTTTTCTGAGGTCCACAAATTTTTGCCCAGGCGATTACGGTTATTGCTGATAAGTGCGTTGGCAGCATCCAAAATATTGCCGTGCGAGCGGTAGTTCTGTTCTAGCTTGATGACATTCTCGACATGAAAATCGCGCAGCAACTCTTGCATATTTCCAACATTTGCACCGCGAAATGCGTAGATAGACTGATCATCGTCGCCAACAGCAAACAAGGCAGAGG
>CAIWKC010000103.1 GCA_903913145.1 uncultured Gallionellaceae bacterium
ATTAAGAAACTGTGGGACAAATCCAATATGTTCGCATTTGATAACAGTTCCTAATGGACAATTTGGGTTTATATCCTTTCTGATAAGACTTTTCATCAACACAAACTTTATAGGTTTCTGAGCAGTCTATTTGCCACATCGTTGCTCGCTATACTTTGCTCTTTAAGCGCGTCTGAAATATCGCTCACTACTTGCGCGACGTGTGCAGCTTCAGCCTTAATTTGAGTTATCGAATCACCGGCCTTATTTGCCAGCGCGACACCACTGATCACTGTCGAAACGCCACTTTCGATACTGGTTACAGCTTCCCGCGTACCACTCTGAATCTTTTCAATCATAGAGCCGATTTCTTGTGTCGATTTGCTGGTACGTTCTGCCAATTTGCGTACTTCATCAGCAACCACGGCAAAACCTCTTCCCTGTTCTCCGGCTCGCGCAGCTTCAATTGCAGCGTTCAACGCAAGCAAATTAGTTTGGTCGGCGATTTCCTTGATAACATTTACGATGGCAGAAATCTCATTGGATTGTTGCTCAAGCGATTGGATGATGCTTGAAAATCCTTTTACAGATACCTCAATTTTCCCCATTTCTAAAACAGCATCATGAATAACTCCGGCGCCTTGCTCGGACATCTCACCGGAATGCAGCGATGCTTCTCTGGCGCTAAGCGCATTATCAGTCACTTGGTTAATGCTGACAGTCATTTCTTCCAAAGAGGCAGCCATAGATGAGGTAGCTTCAGACTGCTGCTGTGAACCATTCGCAACTTGTTTCGACGATACGGATAATTGAGATGCAGTTTTGGAAAGCTGGTCCGCGCTTGCCATAACTTCACCTATCATATTTTTCATTTTATTAACCATGTTTTGCATCGCGACAAGCAACTTACCTGTTTCGTCATTGGACCGTATTTCAATCCTGACGTTTAGGTCACCGTCAGATAGGCGATTGGCAACATCAACAGCCTGACTGATGGGCGCAGTAATACTGTGTGTTACCCAGAACGCGACTACAAGTCCAACAACGAGAGCAACAGCTGAAAGCATCACAGTAAGATTTCGTGCCAAATGATAGTCTTCTATAGCCTGATTGCTGGCATCAAGCATGCGAGATCCTTGAAACTCGACAAATTGCTTGACGGCAGCAAGATACGCTGTCTGTGTTTTGTAGTTTTCCCCATATAACACCTTGGTTGCCTCATCGCGCTTATTATTCATGGCAAGGCCCACCACTTCGTCAGTGTAGCTTCGAAAAGCCGCGCGGGTATCAATCATGTTCCTGATTAATTCTTTACCTTTAACAGAAACAGTCACTTTTTCGAGCTGTTCAAAGTTCTCATTAATTTTGGCGCGATCTTTATCAAGCGCAGCTTTACTCGCTGCACGGGCAGTCTCGTCGCTCTGAAGTATGAGGTTGCGAACAACGCGGGTTGCGTCCATTGTCGCGTAAGCAATTTCATTGGCCAATACCGTTTTGGGGTATCGGTTGTCGGTCAAACTCAGAATGCTCGCTTCCATTTCAGACAGTTTAAAAATGCTAAGGGTGCTGAGTATCGTAAGCAGGATTAAAACCAGGCCAAAACCAAGACCAAGACGTGTTCCGATATTAAGGTTTTTGAACATAAGTTTTCTCATGATGGGAAATTGGCACTCGCGTATTTTTTTAACCGTCAATAATTTGTATCGTGCCTCAAGAGTATACTATTTGGCAACGCAAATTTGTTATCGGCAACGCTCTGAATTTCTTTAATTTGTAATGGGTTGAGAATTAATATCGATATGGTTGCAGTAGCGTCTAACCTGGGCGATTCAAATTTTAACCCAGATAATTCATTAGAAATATAGCTGTTGTGGGGGGGCGATTTATCGGGAGATTGCAGCCCAATGAATCACTTGATAAATCGGCCTCCCACAGTGATGCATTGCCTAATGAACAATTTGA
>CAIWKC010000104.1 GCA_903913145.1 uncultured Gallionellaceae bacterium
ACTTAACTTTTTTCACGAGGAGAAACAATGAAAAAGCTAGCTCTTACAATCGCAAGCGTTGCGGCAATCGTTACGTTTGCACCTGAAGCGTCCGCGCTTCCAGTATTTGCACGTCAAGTCGGCATGGCTTGTTCAGCATGTCACTTCCAGCATTTCCCACTGCTGAATTCATTTGGCCGTGCGTTCAAGGCTAATGGTTTTACCATGATGGGTACTCAACCATTGATCGAAGGCGACAACGGATTGTCAATTCCGGATCGTTTGAATATCGCTGGTTTGACAACTATTTTTTACAGTTCTCAATCTAATGACAATAATTCACCACATGTGGGTGTTCCTGCTTTCGGCGGCGAAGCCTCTTTGTTCTACGGTGGCCGTGTTTCTGAAAACGCGGGTTTCTTGTCTGAGTTGGGCACGGGCGGTGCTGCTGCTGCAGTAAGTGCAGCTAAACTGGTTGTACTATACCCAGTGGGTGATAATCGTGCCGGATTGGCTGCGTTCACTACTGGTCAAGGTGCTGGCTACGGCATGGAGCTGCTGAATACCGGTGCAGTGGATGCGCATAAGATGATGGGCAATGATGGCTTTCAAGGTCAGCATGGTAATGCTGCCTATGCCGCACGTTATATGGGCGCGATCAGTTCTGCAACAGGCGCGAGCTTAGTTGCTGACGGCACTTGGGGTTTCGCAAACGTTGGCGTTTACGCACCAGTAGCTAATGGTGATGGCGCGCCTGCCAAAGCATTGTCACTGACTTATGGTCGTGTAGCAGGTATGTTTGACTTGGGTGGTTGGGATTCTGCTGCGGGTGTTCAAGTTTTCGGTGGTTCAGCATGCTCTAAAGATACTGCGGCCGTTGCGGGGAACGTTCCGGGAACAGCTACTTATGATCCAGCTCAGCCGATTGCTTTAGGGTCGGATTTTGCTGCAGGCGCTTGCACTGACTATGCATTGACCATTGTTGACGGTCAAATGCAAGGCGAAATTGGAGGTATGCCAGTCGGTTTCTATGCTGAGTATGGTGTGGCTCCAGCTAACTCCAATGGAACTAGTGCCAATGCTTTTGCAGCCGGAGGCTCACAGTTGGGTGGAGGAAAAGCTAATCTGAAAGTAACGACACTCAATGTGGCAACTTCAATTGAGGTTGTTACAGGTGCTACTGTTCAATTTGCGGCACGTTTTGCTAAGTTGGATGATGCAAGCACCACCGGTGCTAATGCCGCGATTGCTGGTAATGACAATGCCTTTATGATCGGTGTTACTTACCAACTGGCTCAAAACCTGAATTTGGGTGCTAACTACACTGTTCAATCAGGTTCAGCTTGGGATGCGGCTGCGGCAGCTAATAACGGCGTTGACCCAACAGGTAAGACTGCTGGAACGATCGCTTTGACCGCACTGTTCTAAGATCTAACTAGCGTTTGATGGGTTAAGGCCAGCCGAAACTCATCAAACAAAAGTGATGTACCTTTCAAGGGAGACTTCGGTCTCCCTTGTTTTTTGTGCGAGCAAAACCGCCAACAGGTAAAATCGCACACTATGAATTCTGTACTATCTCTTTCCGCACAACGCCGTTTGGCACGGGTGCAACAACTCACCGAAATCGAATATCCCGCAGACTTGCCCGTCGTGGCGCGACGCGAGGAATTAGCGCTGGCCATTGAAAAGCATCAAGTCATCATCGTGTGCGGAGAAACAGGTTCGGGCAAGACCACGCAATTGCCAAAGATATGCTTGAGTCTGGGCAGAGGCGTGCGGGGGGTGATTGGACATACTCAACCCAGGCGCGTGGCGGCAAGGTCGGTAGCGGCGCGAATTGCGCATGAATTGAAATCGGAGCTGGGCGGGCTGGTGGGTTACAAAGTTCGCTTCAACGATAAGGTGTCATCTGATACCTGTATCAAACTCATGACCGACGGTATTCTGCTGGCAGAAATACACCATGACCCGCTGCTGAGAAATTACGACACGATTATTATCGACGAAGCGCATGAGCGTTCGCTGAATATTGATTTTTTGTTGGGATACTTTAAGCAGGTTTTGCCAAGACGGCCGGATTTGAAATTGATTATTACGTCGGCGACGCTGGATGCGGAAAGGTTTGCGAAGCATTTTGGGGGGGTGGGGGTTGTTTCAGAGATTACCCCCTCCCCAACCCCTCCCCCGTTGGGAGAGGGACTAAACCCCACATCGCTTCTCGGTTTTAGCTCCCTCTCCCCCCGGGGGAGGGCTGGGGAGGGGGTGTCTAGTAAAGTAAAATCTCACCCAACAGTTCCCGAACAGTTATTAACCCACGCCCGCGAACTGCGCAAAAACGCGACTGATGTCGAAAATTTACTCTGGTATTTATTGCGCAGGAACCAAATTCTTGGTTTTGGTTTTCGTCGCCAGCATCCGCTGGGTTCGTACATTCTCGATTTCTATTGCCATGAGGCAAAATTGGTCATTGAGCTGGATGGCGGGCAGCATGCTGAAGATGAGCAACTTAAACATGATCAAAAGCGGAGTGCCTGGTTGCAGGAACAGGGCATTACTGTATTGCGCTTTTGGAATAATGAGGTGTTGACGAATACTGAGGGGGTGTTGGAGACGATTTATGGGTGGTTGAGTTTGCGGGGTGTAAATACCCCCTCCCCAGCCCTCCCCCGGGGGGAGAGGGAGTTAAAACCGGGAAGTGACGCGGTGTTTAGTCTCTCCCCAGCACTTCCTCTGGGGGAATTAAAGCCGGGAAGTGACGTGGGGTTTAGTCCCTCTCCCCTCGGGGGAGGGGTTGGGGAGGGGGTGGTGGCAGATAGTCATGCTGACTCAGTAATCTCGTCTCTCGCCCCCATCATCCAAGTCTCCGGCCGAACCTATCCTGTTGAAATCCGCTATCGGCCACCGCAACAAAATGAAGAAGGCGACTTGCAGGATATTCCGCAGGCGATATGCAGTGCGCTGGACGAACTGAGTATTGGCGGCTTGCGCGGAGATGTGCTGGTGTTTCTACCCGGCGAGCGTGAAATACGCGATACCGCCGAGGCACTGCGCAAACATCAGCACAGGGGCATTGAAATCCTGCCGTTGTTTTCGCGCTTATCAATTGCCGAGCAGGATCGGGTCTTCAAACCCGCCTCAGGGGTGCGTCGCGTGGTGCTGGCGACCAATGTGGCGGAAACATCGCTTACCGTGCCTAACATCGGCTACGTGATCGACAGCGGACTGGCGCGCATCAATCGTTACAGTGTGCGGCAGAAGGTGGAGCAACTGCGTATTGAGAGCATCGCGCGGGCCGCTGCCAACCAGCGTGCCGGTCGTTGCGGACGGGTGATGAGCGGGGTGTGTGTCCGCTTGTACGAAGAGGCGGATTTTTTGCAGCGGCCTGAATTTGCCGATGCCGAGATTTTCCGCGTGTCGTTGGCCACGGTGATCTTGCGTATGAGTGCGCTGGGTTTGGGTGAGGTAAGTGAGTTTCCGTTCATTGAGCCACCTGGTTCGCGTGCGATTGCGGATGGGTATCAATTGTTGATTGAGTTGGGGGCGATTTCGGAGGGCTTACCCCCTCCCCAACCCTCCCCCGGAGGGAGAGGGAGTTTGCAGTCTTTTCCCGCCGTGAGAGCAAGAGGGGAGGGAGAAAGTGCCCCACGCAGCGTAACTCGCCCCCTCACTCCCCTTGGTCATGAACTCGCCAAACTACCCCTCGATCCAAAGGTGGCGCGGCTCTTATTGGCTGGGCGGCAGTACCATTGTTTAGATGAGATTCTGATTATCGCCAGTGCGTTGTCTTTGCAAGACCCGCGTGATCGTCCGGCCGAACGACGCGAAGCGGCTGATGCGGCGCATCATCGATTTAACGATGAGCGTTCAGACTTTCTGGCCTACATTAAATTGTGGGCGTGGTTTCAGGATGCGGTGAAACATAAGAAGACGAACAAGTTGTGGGCGAGTGAATGTCGGGAGAAGTTTTTGTCACCGGTGAGGTTGCGGGAGTGGCATGAGTTGCATCAGCAGTTACATGCTCAGGTGGCGGAGATGGGGATGTTGGGTGGGGGCGCTAGGGTGTCCCGGCACCCCCTCCCCAACCCCTCCCCCGGAGGGAGAGGGACTAAAATCGCGGGCCTTAACGCTAACTCAGCGGGTTCTAATACGAGCTCCCTCTCCCAACGGGGGAGGGTTGGGGAGGGGGTAGTTGAGCCAATAGCGCAAGCACCCCAACCCGCCACCTACGAACAAATCCACAAAGCTCTGCTCACCGGCCTTCTCGGCAACATCGGTTGCAAAGGCATTGATCGCGAACCTTATTACCTTGGCGCGCGCGAGATCAAATTCTACATTGCCTCAAATTCGGTATTGGCAAAAAAGGGGACGAAGTGGGTAGTCGCAGCGGAAATTGTGGAAACGACGAAGTTGTTTGCACGTTGCGTGGCACGCATTGAACCTGAGTGGCTGGAAGAGGTAGGCGCGCATTTGATCAAGCGCCATTACTTCGATGCGCATTGGGAGAAAAAAGCGGCGCAGGTGGCGGCGTGGGAGCGCAGCACTTTGTACGGCTTGGTGATCAATCCCAAGAAGCGCGTGCATTACGGACCGATGAACGTGGTGGAGTCGCGCGAAATTTTTATCCGCGAAGCGCTGGTGACCGGCGAATTTAATACGCAAGCGCCTTTTTTTGCACATAACCAGAAATTGATCGCCGACATCGAAGCGCTGGAACATAAAGCGCGGCGACCGGATGTGCTGGTGGATGATGAATTAATTTATGCGTTTTACGACGAGCGCATTCCGGCAGGCATTCACAACGGCGCAGCATTTGAACATTGGCGCAAGGAAGCGGAGCGAGAAACGCCGCGTTTACTTTATCTGAAAAAAGACGATTTGATGCGGCACGAGGCGGCGGGAATTACCACCGCTCAATTTCCGCCACAAATGCAAATGAGCAATGTGAGCTATGCACTTGGCTATAACTTTGCCCCGGGTAAAAATGATGACGGCGTCACGCTCACTGTGCCGCAAGCCTTGTTGAATCAGGTGTCGGCGATGCGCTGCGAATATCTGGTGCCGGGATTGCTGGCAGAAAAAGTCGCCCAGCTGGTGAAATCATTGCCGCAAAAAATACGCCGGAATTGTGTGCCGGTACCGGAATTTGCGGCGGCATTCAGCGTGGCAGTGTTGCCATCAGACACGCCGTTGTTGCAAGCGCTGGCGCGCTACATTCGCGAACAAAAGCAACTCGATGTGCCGCTGGATGCTTTCCGAATGGAACAATTGCCCACGCATTTGCTGATGAATTTTCGGGTGATGGATGAACATGGCCGGCAATTAGGGATGTCGAGGAATTTTGGGCAGTTGAGGGGCGAATTTGGGGTGAGGACTTCTGTGGTGACAAACCCCCTCCCCAACCCCTCCCCCGTAGGGAGAGGGACTAAAACCGTGGGCCTCAACGCTAACTCCCTCTCTCCTTGGGGGAGGGTTGGGGAGGGGGTAGCTTTGCAACGCTACACCGACTGGTCCTTCAACGATTTCAAACCCACCTCCGAAGAACTTCGCGCCGGCCAGACCATTACTGTGTTTAACGCATTGATAGACGCCGGCGATGCCGTAACCCTGCAAAGTTTCGACACCCGCGAAGAAGCCCAAACGTCACACCGCTTGGGATTACGCCGCTTATTCATGTTGGCGCTGAAGGAACAAGTAAAATATCTGGAAAAAAATCTGCCGGGGTTGCAGGCGATGGCGATGAAATTTTTGCCATTTGGATCACAGCAAGACTTGCAGCGGCAAATATTGTCGGTGACCTTTGACCGCTGTAGTTTGAATGAGCCCTGGCCAGAAAACGCTAAGGAATTTGATGTTCGTTGCAAAGAGGCGAAAGCGCGTTTGAATCTGGTGGCGCAGGAAATTGCGCGGCTGGTGGGTGAGGTATTAACTGAATATCAGGTTTTGCAAAAAGCGCTGCCCGGCCACAAGGCGCACCCTCAGGTGCAGCAGGATATTCGCAATCAATGCGAATGGTTGCTGGGCAAGGAATGGATCGCACGGACGCCTTACGAGAGAATGCAACATATGCCGCGCTATTTAAAGGCGATTAATATTCGACTGGAAAAGTTGCGCGCAAACCCGGCACGCGATGCGCAACTTTTGGCGCAAATGAGTCCGTTGCAACAGCAATGGCAGCGCAAGTTGTCTGCCTTGCAGGGTGACATTGATGTGCGTGCACAAGATTTTGGCTGGATGATGCAGGAGTTGCGGGTTTCTTTGTTTGCGCAGGAACTAAAAACCCCGGTGATCGTGTCGGTAAAACGGCTGGAGAAGATTCTGTCCGGACTAAACAGTTAAAGGAATCTTCTAAAATATAATATTGTTAAATGAGTAGGGTTGAATAAGCCTGTTATTGGCAAAAATGAAATGACTTCGTTGCTGGTTCGTTATTAGCCCATCAGGCTTTGCGTAAGGTGGGGTAATATGTGTACATTAAAATTTAATCAAGGTTAAAAGATGGATAAGCAAACTAGAGAAGCTGCCTTGCAATATCACCGGGCTTCTCCGGCTGGAAAAATATCTGTGGTTTCAAGCAAGCCGATGCTCACGCAGCGGGATTTGTCGCTGGCCTACTCGCCGGGTGTTGCCGCAGCTTGCGAAGAAATTGTGCGCGACCCGAACGAGGCGCGCAATTTGACTGCGCGAGGCAATCTGGTTGGTGTAATTACCAACGGCACGGCTGTATTGGGACTGGGCAACATTGGCCCGCTGGCAGGCAAGCCGGTGATGGAAGGCAAGGCCGTGTTATTTAAAAAATTTGCCGGCATTGATGTATTCGATATTGAAATTTCCGAAAATGACCCCGACAAGCTGGTGGAAATAATTGCGGCTCTGGAACCGACGTTTGGCGGTATCAATCTGGAAGATATTAAAGCGCCTGAATGTTTTTACGTCGAGCGCAAGCTGCGCGAGCGCATGCGTATTCCGGTGTTTCATGACGATCAACACGGCACCTCAATTATTGTCGGTGCGGCACTCTTGAACGGGCTCAAGGTTGTTGGTAAAAAAATTGACGAGATCAAACTGGTCGCATCCGGTGCGGGTGCGGCGGCGCTGGCCTGTCTCGATATGCTGGTAGGGCTTGGCGTGAAGATGGAAAACATCATCGTTACCGATATCAAAGGGGTGGTGTATGAAGGCCGCACCGAAGAAATGGACGATAACAAGGCGCGCTACGCTGTTAAAACTTCAGCGCGCAGTCTGTCGGAAGTGATTGGTGGCGCGGATGTGTTTTTAGGCCTGTCAGCCGGCGGTGTGTTAAAGCCCGATATGGTGAAGGTGATGGCAGATCGACCGCTTATTTTTGCCCTGGCGAATCCCAATCCGGAGATTTTGCCGGAAGAGGCAAAGGCGGTGCGACCCGATGCGATTCTGGCGACGGGTCGCTCTGATTACCCTAATCAGGTTAACAACGCGTTGTGCTTTCCTTATATTTTTCGAGGCGCGCTGGATGTCGGCGCGTCTACGATTAATGAAGCCATGAAACGAGCAGCAGTGCATGCGATAGCCGCTCTGGCAGAAGCCGAACAGTCGGATCAAGTGGCAGAAGTATACGGAGAGGAAAGCTTAACCTTCGGGCCAAACTATCTGATTCCCAAACCGTTTGATCCCCGTCTGATTACACTGATTGCTCCCGCAGTCGCGCAGGCCGCGATGGATAGCGGGGTGGCAACGCGTCCGATTACCGATATGTCGGCGTATCACGAGAAGTTGACGCAGTTTCTTTATCACTCGAACATGCTGATGAAGCCGGTGTTCGACTTTGCCAAAAAATATCCGAAGCGACTGGTATACGCCGAGGGAGAAGACGAGCGCGTGCTGCATGCCGCTCAGACCGTGGTGGATGAAGGCATTGCCTATCCGATACTGGTGGGTCGCCCTACAGTGATCGAGCAACGTATCGCCAAGCTCGGTTTGCGTATTCGTGCGGGAGAACAGTTCGAACTGGTGAATCCGGAAAGCGATAACCGCTATCGAGAGTATTGCAATGAATATCACCGGCTGATGCAACGTCAGGGCGTTACACCCGATTCGGCAAAACGCGAAATGCGCCGTCGAAATACCCTGATCGCGGCGATGATGGTGCGTATGGGCGCAGCTGACGCGATGCTGTGTGGAACTGTCTCGCAACCGCTGAGTCATTTGCGCTATATAAATGAAGTTATCGGCCAGCGTCCCGGTGCAGGCGTGTATGCGGCGATGAATATTTTGATGCTGCCCGGCTATACTTTATTTATTTGCGACACTCATGTGAATCTTGATCCGACAGCGGAGCAAATTGCCATGATGACATTGTTGGCCGCGGAAGAAGTTCGCCGTTTTGGACTCGTGCCTAAAGTAGCGCTTTTGTCGCACTCCAATTTTGGCAGTTACAGAGATGCTTCTGCCCAAAAAATGTGCAATGCGCGCGAGTTGCTGGAAAAGCTTGCACCGAATCTGGAAGTGGAAGGAGAAATTCACGGTGATGCGGCACTATCGGAAACACTGCGCTCTCAAGCGTTCCCGTCCTCGCGCTTGAAGGGTTCTGCAAACGTGCTGATCATGCCCAATCTGGATGCGGCAAATATTGCTTACAACTTGCTCAAAATTACCGGCGGCGAGGGCATCACCATTGGGTCGATTCTGTTGGGTGTGGATAAATCGGTTCACATACTGACATCCACGGCCACGGTGCGTCGCATCGTTAACATGAGTGCTTTTGCGGTTGCCGGTGTGAAGACAACAAAGGGAAAATAAAAATCTAAATTTCGTTGCTATGCGGCGGTGTAGTTTTTTGTTTCTTGCTTTGACTGGATTGAACCCAGATAATCCATTAGGCCATGCGTTCTTTGCAGGAGGCCGATTCATCGGTCGAAATTGGCCATGA
This sequence comes from uncultured Gallionellaceae bacterium, assembly GCA_903913145.1. Taxonomy (GTDB): domain Bacteria; phylum Pseudomonadota; class Gammaproteobacteria; order Burkholderiales; family Gallionellaceae; genus PALSA-1006. The sequence goes on from CAIWKC010000104.1 coordinate 8,885, forward strand.
TCGCTCGATTAATCGGCCTTCTAAAACGGCGCGTTTTTCTAATGGATGATTTGGATTGAAAATATAAATTTTAGCGATTCACTTGGGAGAAATACATGAACAAACAGGAAATCGAATTGCTCAGCAAGGAAGTAGAAATGCTGATGAGTGAACGCACTCGATTGTTGAACGTAGTGGGGGCTGCAGCAGTGTTGGTTGCAAATGCCAATGCCAGCGAATTGCCGCCTGAAACTGCCGAAGCGGCGGAACGACTGTCGAGGTATGTGAATGAGCTTCCTGAAGAGACGCTTAAGGACGCACTCGATGCGCTGAACGCAGTTGACTTGGCGAATGCCTGACGTCTTGATGATATTTGCCAAGCAAATATGCCCGTGCAAAAAATTGGCTTGATTTTAACCGGAGGCGGCTCGCGTGCCGCTTATCAGGTCGGCGTTTTAAAAGCGATCGCCGATTTCCTGCCGCGCTCATCGCGCAGCCCCTTTACGATAATTTGCGGTACTTCAGCGGGTGCTTTAAATGCGGCAACGCTCGCCGTTAATGCACGACATTTCCGCAAAGGAGTGAATTACCTCGTTAATGTGTGGAAAAACTTTCGTGTGCATGAGGTGTACCGTTCTGATTTTGTCGGCGTAGCTCACAATGGCGTGCGCTGGGTCGCTGGTCTGGTTTTGAGCAGCTTCGGCAGCGATAAATTGAATTATGTTTCGTTGCTGGATAACACCCCATTGGTGGAGTTGTTGGAGCGGGCGCTACCGTGTGAAAAAATTCAGGAGAGTATCGACTGTGGTGCCTTGTACGCGTTGAGCATTACCGCTTCGGGGTATGGCTCAGGACATTCGGTTACGTTTTACCAGGGTGCAGCAGACATCGAGCCTTGGCGGCGTGCGCGGCGTGTAGGTGTGCCGACACAAATTGAAATTCATCATTTGCTTGCTTCGGCGGCGATCCCTTTTATTTTCCCCGCAGTTCACATTCACCGTGAACATTTTGGTGACGGATCAATGCGCCAACTTTCGCCAATCAGTTCTGCTTTGCATCTGGGGGCGGACCGTATCCTCGTGGTAGGCATGGGACATGGTGGCGAAGTGGACGATGTGCAGCGCAATAAAATTGACCAGTATCCTTCATTGGCGCAAATTGCCGGACATGCGCTGGACAGCATTTTTCTAGACGGAATGGAGATCGATCTTGAACGTCTAAGGCGTATCAATCATATCGTCAGTTTGATACCCGAAGAGATACGTCCGAATGTGAATTTGCGCCATGTAGATGCATTGGTCATTTCACCCAGCAAGCCGCTTGAAAAAATCGCCGAACGTCATCTGCATGGCTTGCCCTGGACTATTCGAATATTGTTGCGCGCAGTGGGTGTGATGCGAAAGAACGGGGCTAATCTGGTGAGCTATCTGCTTTTCGATAAATCATATTGCCGCGCCTTGATTGATTTAGGCTACCAGGACGCGATGAGCCGCAAAGATGAAATTATAGAATTTTTGAGCCATCATGATCAGAAACCCGATAATACTTTTCCGCAATGAAAGTGACTGAAACTTCCAATCCCAAACCGCTGACATTTTCATTGCTGCGATTATTGACGGATGGCGAATTCCATTCCGGAGAGGTGTTGGCAAAGCAACTCGGCGTGTCACGAGCCAGTGTGAATATTGCATTAAACGACACTGGGCAATATGGTCTGACTTTATTTAGTGTGCGCGGAAGAGGCTATCGCTTGGTCGAAGCGCCGCAATGGCTGGATGCAAAAAAAATCAATGACTGGCTAAAGATGCCTGACAATTTTCATATCGAAACAGCTGAAACTGCAATATCCAGTAACACTGTTTTGTTGCAACGTGCCGCATTGGGGGCAAGCAGTGGAAGTGTGTTGGCAGTCGAATGGCAAAGTGCCGGGCGCGGACGCTTGGGACGCACTTGGCATTCGGGTTTGGGGAATGCACTGACTTTTTCCCTGCTGTGGCGTTTTAAATTTGGGCTATCCGGTTTGTCAGGCTTGAGCTTGGCTGTGGGTGTTGCAATGATGCGCGCGTTGGTAAAATTGGGTGCAGAAAACGTCGGACTGAAGTGGCCGAATGATTTGCTGACAGGGGGGGCGAAATCAAGCGGAAATAGTGTGAACCAGCCACAAGGAAAGCTGGCCGGAATATTGATCGAAGCCCAGGGCGATATGTTGGGGCCAAGTTTGGTCGTGATCGGCATCGGAATGAATCTGCGCTTGCCGCAAGCGGTGATGAAACGTATTGACCAGCCGGTGAGTGACCTGGCGCAATTCATGGCTAAACCACCGGAGCGCAATTACCTGCTGGCAATGCTACTGCAAGAGTTGGCGGAAATGTTGACCGTGTTTGCGGAGCAGGGCTTTGCACCTTTGCGCGCCGAGTGGGAGAGTTATCACGTTTATCAGGATCGTAAAGTGAAAATGCTGTTACCGGATAATACCGAGGTTTCCGGAGTTGTTCGCGGAGTGACAGATGCAGGTGCCTTGCGTGTTGAAACCAAACAAGGTGTGCAAGTGTTCCATGCGGGCGAAATCAGCCTGAGGGAGGCATAGTGCTACTGCTGGATGTCGGAAACAGCCGCAGTAAGTGGGCTCGCATAGAAAACCGGGAATGGGTGCAACAGGGGGTTGTGGATAATGCTGAGTGGAAATCCGGCAAGCGGATATTTGAATTGTTGTCGCCGCCTTCACGAATTATTATATCTAATGTGGCAGGAGAAGAAATGGCCAAACTGCTGCGAGGCCGTTGTTCCAAGTGGTCAGCGCAAGTTGAGTTAGTCATGGCGAGAGAGTTTCAGTGCGGCGTGCGCAATACTTACATCAATCCGCTACAGTTGGGCAGTGACCGATGGGCAGCGCTCATCGCTGCCAGAAATCGGATAAATCATGCCTGTTTGGTAGTTAATTGCGGGACGGCAACAACGGTTGATGCCCTCTCGGATGACGGTGAGTTTCTCGGCGGATTAATTCTGCCCGGCGTCACACTGATGCAACAAAGTTTGATGCACAATGCCGCACAACTGAAAGATGGAGAGGGGCAACTGGAAAGTTTTCCACGCAGCACTGCCGATGCGATATACAGCGGCGTTATCCGCGCGACAATCGGTGCGATAGAGCAACAACGCTCGGCACTCAAGATTTTAGGTTTTTCGGAAATGATTCCTTGTGTATTAAGTGGCGGTGCGGCAGATAAAATCGAAAAGCACCTTGGCATGGCTGTGGAACGTGTAGATAATCTGGTGCTTGAAGGTCTTAAAATTATTGGGGAAACAAGCGCATGATGAAGTGGATATTCGGTTTGCTGCTATTGGTGAACGTGGTGTTCTTTGCGGTAATGCAGTGGGGCAGCGCGCTGACGGTTGACAATAACAATCTGCAGGCTCAAGCGCCATTAAATGCAGACAAAATTAAAATTGTCACCATGCCCGCTACTTCCTCGCCGGTGCCTGTATCGGCTGTTTCTGTGGCTTCGTCTGTTGTAATGTCAACTTCTGTACCCGCAGTTGCTAACGCGGCTGCAGGTACCCAGTTTAGCTGTATGGAGTGGGGAGAGTTTTCCGGTGCCGATTTACAGCGTGCAAATAATTTACTAACGTCCATGACGCTTGGCTACAAAACCAGACAGCGTGCAGTGGAATACAACACTGGCTATTGGGTGTACATAGCCCCCATGAAAAATCCGGTACATGTTAAAAAGAAGGTTGCTCAACTGATAAAAATGAATGTAAAAGATTATTTCGTCGTGAAAGAGTCTGGTGTCTGGAAAAACTCGATATCTTTGGGAATATTCAAGACAGAAGACGCAGCCAAAAAATATTTGGCGAAATTGCAGGAACAAGGTGTAAAAAGCGCAAAAGTGGGTGAACGCGCCAGCATGCTAAAATACTCGGTTTTTGTGATGAACCGACTTGACAGCGCTCAGGCCGCACAAGTTGCATCCCTGCACAAAGATTTTCCTGAAAGTGAGTTAAAGACGGTGCCGTGCAATTGAAACAGCCCAATTTAGGCGTAACAATTAATTGACAGAAGAGCTCGAAATCAGCAAAATGCCGCCCTCTTTGAAACAAGTTCCGGTGATATAGCTCAGGTGGTTAGAGCGCAGCACTCATAACGCTGAGGTCGGTGGTTCAAATCCACCTATCACCACCAAGACCCTGTTTCAAACAATCTCAAAACAATTCAAAAAAACATATAAATAAAGGCTTTTTCGGGTTTTTACTGCTCAAGCTGTGTCAAGCGTGTTCATCGAATCTTACTTATTTGTTGGTATATCTGTTGGTGCATGGTAATCTGCTGTTGGTACATAAAATTTTGTGTATTCAATCCGCGGAGGAATGATGGCACTAACTGATTTGCAGGTTAAGAACGCAAAGCCCAAAGACAGGCAATATAAATTGTCTGATGGCGGTGGGTTGTTCATGTTGGTACATCCAAACAGTGGTCGCTATTGGCGGTTGGCATATCGTTTCGATGGCAAACAAAAAACCCTTGCACTTGGCGTTTATCCAGACGTGAGCCTTGCCGATGCGCGAGAACGGCGCGACCAAGCACGTAAGCTACTCTCAAACAACAACGACCCAAGTTTGGTTAAGCAGGAACAAAAGGCTGCAATCGTGGCGCTGGCAGAAAATAGTTTTGAAATAATCGCGCGTGAATGGTTTTCAAAATATTCTCCAAATTGGAAAGAGAACCATTCCAGCAAGATTCTTGCTCGATTGGAAAATGATGTTTTTCCGTGGATTGGCAAGCAACCTGTTAGTGAGATTGCGGCACCTGCATTATTGTCAGTAGTTCGCCGGATTGAGGACCGCGGCGCATTGGAAACCGCACATCGTGTGCTGGCTATATGCGGGCAGATATTTCGCTATGCTGTGGCAACTGTAAGGGCTGAGCGTGACCCTACCGGCGATCTGAGAGGGGCTTTGCCACCTGTGAAACGCGGCAATCACTTCGCTGCCATAACAGAACCTAAAAAAGTGGGGGAACTACTGCGCGACATTTATGGATATCAAGGCTCATTTGTTGTGCAGTGTGCCTTCAAGCTGTCGCCAATGTTATTTGTGCGCCCCGGCGAACTTCGCAAAATGGAATGGACAGAAGTTGACTTCGATAAAACTGAATGGACTATCCCTGCTGAAAAGATGAAGATGGGGGTTACCCATATTGTGCCGCTTTGCAAACAGGCAATTGAAATACTTCATGAAATCCATCCGCTGACAGGGCGTAGCAAGTATGTCTTTCACGGCGAACGCGACCATGACAGGCCAATGAGTGATAACGCCGTACGTTCAGCATTGAGGCGCATGGGATGGGCTAATGATGAAATGACACCGCATGGATTCAGAGCAATGGCATCAACTATTCTGGATAACATGGGTTATAAACAGGAATGGCTTGAAAGGCAGCTTGCCCATGAAGAGCCGAATAAGATTAAAGCGGCATACAAACGCGAAGCATGGCGTATGTACTTACCCGAGCGTGCTACTATGATGCAGGCATGGGCAGACTATCTGGACAAACTCAAGAAAGGCGCGGAAGTAATACCGCTACGCGCTTGACGAATACTACATCAGGGATTTTGACTTTGGCACTAGCCCGCATGGGCTGTCTGCAAACTTTCTCAAAAAGTTCAGTACTCGCAAGAACGTTCAACCTTTAGTTTCCTGTAGACAGCTTTTGAGTGGCTGCAGTACCCCTGAAGTAGTCATTGCCGGAGCAGAGTCTTAAGGTTTTTAAACGACTGGATATAACCTGAAGAAGTCATCTGCGTTGGCGAATTGCTTGCCGGAAAGCGGTCTTTGGTGAAGTGACTCTGTCAAAACGATGTGATGTTCAATTTGAATGATTTGTTGCAACACAGAATTTCTATTCACCTCAAATTATCAGCTGCCATATTGAAGTCGTTGACAGCAAGCTCCGTACGATTATCTTGGTCATTCATCGCCCCCCCCCCCGACTTTACCTTATTTGTCGCCATGCCATAGATCGCTCTAAAGACCTTGCAGCAGCCGCTTCCCATGCTTCCAGAGCTTTCACCTCTGCAGCCTTAACCGCATTGGCAGCTACTTCCGCTGCATGCAATAGAAGTTCGGCAGCCACTCCAGCGGCTTTGAGACTGACGGCTTCTCTTGCCTTTTCTACTGCGTGGAATGCGGCAAGCCGAACAGCTTCAGCACGCAATAATGCTTCTTCTGCTGCCGCGAGTGTTTCATGTACTTCTTTCATCTTTGCTTCCTATCAGTGTCATTCATCATTAGGGCTTCAAATTCTTCAATTGCTACAGGCTTACTGAACAAATATCCTTGGCATAAAGGACAGTCGTTCTGTTCCAGAAAGGCACGTTGACTCTCCGTTTCCACACCCTCGGCAATCACTTCGATCTCAAGGCTTTTGGCCATTCCTATTATTGTTTGGATGACTACGGCATCTGATTTCCTTACACCGATGTTTCTCACAAATGCCTGGTCAATCTTGATTTGACTCAGCGGCAATTGTGTCAGGTAAGCAAGTGATGAAAATCCAGTACCAAAATCATCCATTGAAAAGCGTACCCCTATTTCCTTGAGTGCATTCATCTTGATGATAGTGTCGTCCACATTCTCCAACACCAGACTTTCCGTCAGTTCGAGTTTGAGCTTGCTTGGGTCAATAACGGTTGCATTCAAAACGGCTAGCACTTGTTCCACAAAGTTACGTTGGCGGAACTGGCGGGAACTGACATTAACGGCAAGTTGCAAGTCGCAGGTAAGCGGGTCACCTTCCCATATCTTGAGCTGGTTACAAGCAGTCTCCAATACCCATTGCCCTATCACCAGAATCAGGCTTGACTCCTCGGCATAAGGAATAAAGTCCAATGGAGTAACCAGTCCACGCACCGGATGTTCCCAGCGGATCAACGCTTCTGCCCCGACAGGTTGTCCGGTGTGTGTAGCTTGTAGTTGATAATACAATTTGAATTGGCACTTTTCCAGAGCGATGCGTAAATCAACATTCAATGCGGCACGGTCTGTAATGCTGGTCTGCATCAGTTGATCAAAGAAGCGTACGGTGTTCTTGCCTTCTTTCTTGGCTTGATACATGGCAATGTCAGCCTGTTTCAACAGTTCTTCCATGACTTGTTCTTTGCCATTGAACATGGTCACACCGATGCTGGGTGTGCTGTGGTATTCACCTGTTGCAAGCAAGTAGGGTTTGTTAAGTACGTCCAGAATCTTGGCGGTGACAGCTTCCGTCAGTGTTGCGGCTTCTATGGGAGACTCACTCAGATTTTCCAACATCACCACAAACTCGTCACCTCCCAGACGGGCAACGGTGTCGTCTTGACGCACAATGGCCACTAGGCGATCCGCTACCTTTTTCAACAATATATCACCGATGGCATGGCCAAGGGTGTCGTTAATGGTCTTGAAATTGTCCAGATCTATGAACAGTAACCCGCCAACTTTTCCGCTGCGTCCACTGGAAGCCAATGCTTGCAGCAGCCTATCCATTAGAAGCTGACGGTTAGGTAATCCCGTGAGTTGGTCAAAGAAAGCCAGTCGCTTGATTTCTTCTGCCGCTGCTGAACTCAGGGTGATGTCGGTCAGCGTGGCAACGTAATTCGTGAGGTTGCCTTTGCGGCAGTTTACGGAGGAGATTGTGAGATGTTCCGGGTAGATTTCGCCGTTCTTGCGCTTGTTCCAGATTTCTCCCTCCCAATATCCCGTTTGATGGATTCCTCTCCACATTTGCTCATAAAACTGGTTAGTCTGTCGCCCTGATCGAAGTATGCTCGGACTCTTGCCTTTAACTTCTTCTTCTGTATAGCCTGTAATCTTAGTAAAGGAAGCGTTCACTCTAAGAATCGCGGCATTTGCATCGGTGATCATCATCCCTTCTTGGGAATCGAAAGCGATAGCTGCAATCCGTAATTCAGTCTCAGCCTTCTTGAATTTACTAATATCGACCAGCGTAAGGCGCACCAAAGGCGCTTCGTTCTCAATTTGTCGGTACAAGCAATGGAGATGTGTGTCAATTGCCGATCCGTCACCACGGACTAGGCTCATCTCGAAGTGCTGTTCTTTCAACGTACTATCCTGCTTAATGGAGAGAAACAGACGGTGCCAACGATCTACATCCGATTTGGCAACAAAATGCGAAAATCTTTTATGAACGAGATTTGCTCGATCCACACCCAGCAACGACGACGCTTTAAGATTGATTTCAGAGATCAACCCATCTTCAGAAATCGTGACTTTACCAACAGGGGAAAACTCGTACATATCAATATAACGGTCACGAGAAATTTCGAGTGCTTCCTGTGACTGGCGAAGTGCTTCATTCTGCATTTCCAGTTCGATCTGATGCACTTTCAGTTCATGCAGTATTTCTTCCGATGAGTGAACAGCCAATAATCGAGGGTTTCGAGAGAGTTGTTGCTCGGCGCTGGAACGTAGGGAATTAGACATTTACCACCTCTATCCCTAACGATATAAATATGCACTCTTCTCATCGATTCGGTAGAGTGGAAAAGGCCGGATAACAGCTCAATGCGGCAAAACAAAAACATGCAGGAGTAAAAGTACGTTGCTTCTGACTTATACGCGGGGGGGGGGGGCGGAGTCAATGCTTATATTCGAGAGCCTGCTGGAGGTCGGGGTTGACCTGTTGCTTGTGGTACATTCCTGCGGAAAATTTATCAATTTCATTGCAGCATAGCTGCTACTGACTGATGACCGTAATTGGCCGAACTTACGCTCTGCACCTTCTTATACATCAATGACCGCAATACTGTATAAGCAGCCAGTGACATTTTCGGGCTTTTAGTCACTATCTAAATATAAATTACGTTAATCACTTGAGGCTTATTTGACCAAAATGTATCTAGACAGCAAAGATTACCAAACAGTTTGGCAACTGGCTCACAATTGGGTAGGTGCTGATTCTCTAATTAGCGATCAAAATCAGCTATCGGGTGAGTTGAAACAGTCCATTCATCGACTCCTGTCCGCATCAATCAATCATGCTATTCCATCAAGGACGAGAAGGTTTAAGCTTTTTATAGATGATTCATTTTTTTCGATGTTGCTTGATTTTCGTCATACTTTGAGAATTAGTAAATGCCTACGTAAGGACGAATTCGACAAGTCTTATCTGGACTCAATTTATTTGAAGCGTAGTGATGTTTTGTGCTGGTGTCAGAACGAATTCTTATTAGCACCTCCGATTTGGCAAATTGAGTATTTAGATGCCCCACAATTAGATCAACCTATTGACGACTCGGATGACGACAAAGACAACTGGTACGACAATATTTCCGATCGTCGCAAACAGCGCGTTGCTTGTTTGGAGATTGCAAAACAGCTTTGGAAAGAAAATCCGGAGCTTTCCTATAAGGAAGCGCACTCGCATCCAGCAATGATCCGCTATGGTTACGGTAAGAGTTTTTCCTTTGACACGTTTAAGAAATGGGCGCGTCCCTATGCTTCTGAGTTAGCAAAACAAGGAGGTAAAAAGCTTTAAATCAATACATTGTAAAAAATGGCAATAGTAGCTAATAAAATAGATATATCTCTATTATTGTTGGCTACATCCTTGTTGCACTGCGAATCTTCAATCTGTAGTCCCGCATCTAACAATGGAGACTAAAGATCATGGATACAAATGCAGTTAATCAAGCAGCCGCAACCGAGACAGCCTCCTACCGATGCGGCGAAAGCCGCACGGTGGGAGGTGTCGAAGGCGAGGGGGCAGGAGGTACGCCGCTTACTAACAGAGTACCTTTAAAATACAACGCCCATATTTCTATGCTTTTGCGTTTTGGAATAGACAGCCTTTATCTTTCATATCCCGGCGTGTTGTCCGAAGATTGGGATTTGAAACTTTCCAGATTAAAAGTGCTGGCACAGATGGAAGATGAAGTAAGTCAATCTATCGCTCAGGTGACAATTTGCGAGCATCTCTTTGAAGTGCGCGACAAAGGTGCGGGTCGATTTTCATTTGTGCTTGTAGACAATGCCTACCGCATTCAAGTTAGCAACGCTCGCTCAAAATCTTTGCCACTAGCCTACGTGCAGATTTCCAGTGAGTACCTGACTCATGCCGGAATAGAAAAAGCCGAGGAAGGTTTGCGCTATATCGTGAACACTCTGGGCATGGTGAATGAACCTGCTAACGTAAGCCGTGTGGATTTGTATGCTGATTTTTGCACCGATTGTGCAATGGATGCATTTGACCCATTACGTGATTGGGTTACACGTGTAGAAACAATGACTTTGCATTACAGCAGCGGACAGTTTTCAGGTTGGAGCTTTGGATCGGGTGGGGATATTGTTGCTCGCCTTTATGATAAAACTCTTGAAGTCGATAAGAAGTCGCACAAGTTCTACCTGCATGAGTTGTGGAAGGCCGCTGGATGGGATGGAGTGCATCCAGTATGGCGAATGGAGTTTGAGGCTAAACGCGCCGCACTGGTGGCTCTGCAAATGCCAAAGCTCTCGGACTTGCTGCCGAATCTATCCTCACTCTGGCGTTATCTCACTGAAAATTGGTTGCGGCTAACTGTGCCGACTGATTCGGACATTAATCGCGCTCGTTGGAGCAATCATCCACTTTGGGATTTTATCGGCGCTGCATTTGATGATGAAACCGAACATGCTAAATTACAAAGGTTTAACCCCGCACGTTTACCAGAAGATGAGCGATTGTTCGTGCATGGCTTGGGTGGACTTACTTCGTTTATGGCAAGTCGTGGGATCGAGGACATTGGCGAAGGGATTGGAGAATATATACATCAAGCCAAGGCATATCACGTAGTTCGTTCCGGTTTTAAACATGACGGAATGGAAAAATATATCGGGCGCAAGGTGAAAGCAAAGAATCGTCGTTACAACACAGTTCTTAATGCTCAGCAATTACAACAAGCATCAATTGATTCTTGATAGTAACTCCGAACAGCAAATATATTAGGATGAAAATTATGCAATCTACTTTACAGCAATTCACAACCAACAATACTCAACAACAAAATGTTGACTGGCTTATTCCGCGCAAGACCGTAGAGAAACTTTCTGGTTTAAGTAGAGCTACAATTTATCGTTTAATTAAATCAGGGAAATTTCCACGCCCAATGTTAATTGGATCAGGCTCGGTACGATGGCGACAATCTGAAGTGATTGCGTGGCAGCATTCACTTAGTCCGAGCATTTAGCGGGTTACAAATGTTGGTATATCTGTTGGTACATGAAAAACATTAAAATCATAGAGTCATTGCTGGCGTGGTATGCCAGCGATGATTCAATAGTACCTATCCCAAGACCCTGTTTCAAACAATCTCAAAACAGTTCATAAACACCCATAGATACTAGCTATAACGGGGTTTCTTAACACCTAAGTGGTAGTTTCAATCTAACCCAAGCTTGCATTATTTGGGGGCACAATAGATGATAAATGTCCCGGCGGGGTGAATTTTGAGCAAACTAACCGAAGGCGCAATTGAATAAAGCAAAGCCCAGCTTTAACCCCATAGCCAAGATTGAAACCGCTTACACCCACTAAATGGTAGAAGACAAAGTTTTCCGTACCTGACCCGTGACTTATTACCACAGACAAAAGTTACACTCTGAATTTGCCGACTAACTGTTGCAATTCAGCTGCAACAGCAGACACTTCATTAACTGATTGTCCTAATTTACGAATAGTTGCGGAGTTTTCTTCTGTGAGTGCGGAAATCTCTTCCATGCTGCGCGCCACTTCTTCGGTGGCTGAAGTTTGCTCCTTGGTACTTTCAGTGATATGCCCGACAAGCCCTGTGACTTGATTGGCAGATGTGACAATTTGTTTGAATGCTTCGTCAGCCAGGCGATTCAGGTTGGCACTTTCTTGAACCTCCCGCTCGACTTCACTCATGGATTCCATTGCAGCACTGGTTTCTGTACGGATAGAATCGACCACGCGAGTAATTTCATTGGTGCTAACGGAAGTCCGCTCTGCCAGTTTTCTGACTTCATCTGCAACAACGGCAAATCCCCGACCCTGTTCACCGGCGCGCGCCGCTTCGATGGCTGCATTAAGCGCGAGTAAATTAGTTTGGTCGGCAATTTCTTTAATAACCGTGGTCATTTGACCGATTTTCTGGATTGAATCGTTTAAATGGCTGACGATGTCGACCGAGTTATGAGCCGTGTTCACCACTTTTTCCATTGCGGCACGGTTTTTCAACATATTCACTTCGCCCTGCTGCGCAAACTCTTCATTGCGCTGAGCGACATCGCTCGCCCCGCTAGAAGAGTTCGCTACTTCAGAGTTGCTGACACTGATCTCTTCCATTGCTGTCGCAACGCGTATGACCCGATCATTCATCGTGGCTGTGCGTCCAATAACCTGCTCCATCTGAAGCGATAACGTAGCCGACGAATTGGCCGCTACATCAGCTGCACGTTTTACACCATCGACAATTTGCTTTAGTTGCACGGTAGTATTTTCTAGTGACCGCCCCATTTCGCCCAGTTCGTCCTTGCGCCTGATAGCAACAGTCGCGGTTAGGTCACCCAGTGCAACTTTGCTCAGCGTATCTTGTAACGCTTGAATGCCGCGATGAATGTCACTTGAAAGAATACTGATACCAACAAGCAAAATAAGAATGCCAACAACGAATACACCCAATCCAATAAAAATCAATTTTTTCCCATGGGAACTACTTTTCTCGTAGGTTTCTTTGACTCCTGCCTCTTGAAATGAAACCAGCTTCGCAATTGGTTTTAGCAGACCTGACTGGAATGTGGGCCAATCATTTTCCAGCAAATCACTCAAAGTTTTTTTGTCTTCGACAGCATAGGCTTTTCCAAGTTTTTCGAGGAAGGGTGGCAATAGAATAAGTTGCTTGTCAATTTTTACGATTTGCTCTTTTGCTTCGTCAGAAAGCAAATTCCCCTGGATTTTTTCTTTGTAAATTGCCCACTGTTTAGGAATATCCTGTTGCGCTTCATCTAACTGATTTTTTCCTCCCGCACCCGCTATCTGACCCAGGATAACACCCGCCATGCGAAAACGAACTTCTTTTAAATGGCGGTCGATATCTTTAAGTGCGGCAGCTGGCACGACCTGATTTTCGTAAACGTTTGCAAGTGCTTGCGTTCCCTGATTTGTGCTGTACACATTAACAGCTGCAAGTATCAGAGAAACAAAACCCGCTAAAATTCCGCCGAGAATTATTTTTGCCTTAAGGCTTTTCATCATGTTAATTCCTTGAGATAAAAAAACAGCGAACAGAAGGAATTTGTTCGCTGCTGGTTTTCTATTTTCTGATCCTTCAGCCTGTTATTCCATCGGAAGGCCTTTGGATTTCCATTCTGCAATGCCGTTGCGTAACCAGTACACTTTTTTGTACCCGGCTTTAACAGCCAAAACGCTGGCCTTGTAATGCCTCCAGCCTATGGGTGAATTGCCCTGAATGATGATAGGTTGAGCTTTGTCAGCCGGGAGTTTGGATATATCCCAAACGTCCAATTTTCCATCGAAATCCACAGTGTTTGTGCTATTGTTTTTGTAGGGAATACTGATTGTGTCTTTGATGTGTGATTCAGCATACTCATTGGCTACACGGACATCATACATTTTCACGCCGCTGTCCATCAGAGACTTGGCTTTTGCGGAGTCAATAATTTCAACACCTTTAACCGTGCTAGGGGTTTCATCCGCGAGGGCTGTGACTGAGATCAAAATGGTTGAAGCAAGAGCGGCAATGCAAAAACTGCGAACAATGGTGGAAAAATTCATTTCAAACTCCTTCTCTGTGATCAATTTTCATAGGTGCGTACTTACAAAATATGCCATATAGTTTACATTTAAACTTAAACCCTTTTCAAAAAATATAAAATTACAAAATAAGCTTTAAGTACTTTCTTTGAATAGAGGTGAATGACTTAAAACAAAGCCAGGATTGAATTCTTCTTGGCAGCATATTCACTATCATTAATTAAACCCTGCTCGTGCATCGATTCTAACTCGTTCAACTTAACAGAGACATTCTCCTGTAGTTTAGCAAGTTCAGCTTCAATCATATTTTTTTCAACCAATAAAGCGTCATATTCTCTTTTAACTTTTTTACGGAAAATGTATTTATAGAGTTTATTAAAGAATGACATGGTGACTCCCTTATTCTAATTTTATTAAAATCGGATAATGATCACAGATTTGGACACGTTTACTTAAAAGCCAAGTTAGGCAATGGAAAATATATATTGCGCACGATCGTTTCAGGAGTGGCGGCAATGAATGTGCCAAAGCTTTTCACAATGGACGCGATAATTCCCTGATGAAATTTAACTGCGTCCTGATTTTGAAACATGGCTTCCGCAGAGAAAACATTTTTTGCTACACCATATGAGGCGCACCAACTCATGGGTTCGTTCCCGTTTTTCTTTAGCGAAATTTTTTGAGCACATTCTAAGAGAAACCCACGGGTTTGCTCAAGTTTGTCATTATTGTAGTGAAGTGTAACAAGGTGGTGTTGCCGCGTAATTGTCACTTGCATTTCCTCTCGAGTTTTGGAAAGCATCCTTGGGAGAGATCGTACGTCAAGGACCTATACTCTACCAAAGTTCTCGAATCTTTGCAGGCAGCTCTTCAATCGTCTTTCCACTCAGAAATGACAGCTGCGCGCAATTTATAAAATTCAAATTCGATGACTACAAAATAGCAATGAGTATTGAAATACGTACTGCCGGAGTGTAAACGAATTGTGCCAGGCTGGCTGGTTCAAAAATTGTGCAACTTGTTGCGATGCTAAATTCTATAACGGCCAACCAATTCTTGAAGTCCGCCTGCGAGCAATTTTAGTTTTTCCGCTTCTACCGCTGTTTCAGAGGCTGCCTGATTATTTTCTTCAGTCATTTGCGCTACCCGTTCAACCTGTTCTGACAAGCTGTCGTTTGCACTACATTGTTCCGTAAGTGACAATGAAATATTATTGACTACTTCCACTACCCTGTCAGAACCATCCTTTATCAAGATGATTGTTTGGCCCGCTTTCTGTGCCAGTGAAACGCCATTATTGACTTCGTTTACACTATTGCTCATTGCCGCAACAGCATCGTTTGCACTTTTTTGTACCAAGCCAATCATCGTCGTAATATCACTTGTTGCCCTGGCAGTTCTTTCTGCCAATTTTCGTACTTCATCTGCTACGACTGCAAAACCACGTCCTTGCTCACCAGCCCGGGCGGCCTCAATTGCTGCGTTGAGTGCCAGCAAATTGGTTTGATCTGCAATATCTTTTATCAGCTGTACAACTGATGAAATTTCTTTTGAGTGCTCGCCCACTTTTTCGATAGTTTTCGATGTGTCCTGAACTGTATTCGCAATCTGAGACATTTCTTTGGAGGCTTGATCAATTATCTCGCCGCCTGTAGAGGATAGTTTTCCCGCATCGCGCGATAAATCCAGTGCCTCTTTTGCACTACCCGACACATGATTTGTAGTAACAGTCATTTGTTCAACAGCTGCAGCCATTGCCGAAGTTGAGTCGCTTTGTTTTGAAGCACTGGAAGCCAAATGTGACGAAGAGTCAGACAGGCTTTGGGCAGAATCTGAAACCTTGGCGGCGCTATCAAGAACCGTGCTAAATGTTTTTTGGAGTGTGCCCATCAACTCATCAAAAGCTTTGCCTGTATCTCCAACTTCGTCATGGTTTGTCAGCGAAATTCGCTGGGTTAAATCTCTATTTTTTCCGACGTTGATGATGGTTGAACGCATGAGTTTCAGGGGTGCGGTAATAGAATGAATAATTGAAAGTGCACTAAACATCCCAATCACAACGACAGCAATCCCGACAATGATCGCCAAATCTCTAATTGAATTAGCCGATGACTGAATGTGCTTGGTGCTCGCGTCAACTTTCTTTTCCTGATAGTCATCGAGATTTTTGACAGCCCGCAAAAAAGGAACCAACATCGGGATCATTTCTTCACCCGCTACATAAGTCGCTTCTTCCCTCTTGCCGTTCTTTACCAAGCTCATTACTCGTTCGAGTCCGCCAATATATAATCCGCGCTGTTTTTTAATTTCCTCCAAGAGTTTTAGGTCGTCTTCTGAGCCAGCAAAATCCCGGTTAAGATCTTCTAGCAGTTTGGAATTTTGATTGTTTCTTTCTTCAATTTTGCTGATAATCTTTGCATTTATTCCACTGTCGGAATTGAGCAGCATTTCCATACTGCTTATTGCGTTGTCCTTGACTGCCATGTTTATGGCACCGACTCGAACCTTGTTAGCCAGATCCGCTTGAATCCGGCTCGATTCTGTATCCATTCCCACTAGCCTGGTCACGACAAGGATTGCCAAAAATACGACCAACAGCAAAATCACACCGAATCCAATAGCAAGCTTGTTACCAATGTTTAATTTTGGAATGTACATATTTATCAACCTCGTTACTGTTCGGTGAAAATGTTGACTGTGAAAAATTGCGCCCCGCTAATGAATGCCCGGCAAGAGGCGCAGCGTGATGAAAATCAATCTCCCAGTTCGCTGATGAGTGACTGACATTTTGTTATTCTTTCTTTTTGAACTCCGCCGGCAATTTCCTTGGCTTTGGCATCGTTACCTTTTAATATTGCGGGTACCAATTCTTTTTCACGTGTTTCTTTGAACGCTTTCCATGTTTCAACCAGCTCCTTAAATTGAGCCTCTTTACCGGCTGGTGCGGTCAGTTTGGATAGGTGTGCACTGACTGCATCCGCAGTCTCTTTTACTTTCTTTTGGTCTGCAGGTCCACGTTGATCAGCGTGAAGCATAAGACTAATCAAGGATTCTCTTGCGGCACTCATTTCTGTTCTCAACGTTCCGAATTCACCCGCGTTGGCGGTCATAGCGAAACTGACCAAAGTCATCGATATAATTAATGAATATAGCTTTCTCATGTCATTACCTTTCAATATAAATATTCCAATTAAACGAATTGAACCTCAACTCCCATTAAGGAGTTACAAGCATTATAGGAGAATTCTTCACTACCAGAGTAATTAAGTCTAATGCGTAAATGAATGCAAAATATATACGTAGCTCAATTCCAATATTTGCAATTTTATATACTTGCAGGTGAATGGCTTCCCAGAATAAGATGATGAAACACCGCTCTATTTAGATCGTATTTAAATACGAATAACCGAATAAATTTGTATACTATTAAAATTAATTCCAGATTTTTTATTATATAAGCCCAATGGAATACTCGGTTAATCTCGGTAAAGGTAGAAATATCAAACTGGTTTAATTCAGTCTGCGACAACCGTTCGTTTTTATTTTCGGTTTTAAGTTAATATTCCAGTGAACTGTGAACTAATATCGCCAACTTAAATATGCGGAGTGAGTAAAATTATGGCACTTATACATGTTATTTATGTGAGCACCGCCACCAAAAAAATAGTTGATAAGGACCTGGAATCGATTCTTGAATCATCGGTTCGCCACAATAACAAGAATGAGGTGACTGGACTGCTATTGTTTGTGGGTAACCGCTTTATGCAAGTACTCGAAGGGCAAGAAGTTGCAATTAATGAAACGATGGCCAGAATTGAGAAAGATTCGAGACATTCTGACTTGGTTGTATTAGAGAGAACCGCAATCGCCAGTCGAAGTTTTGAAAAATGGAGTATGGGTTTCCATCGCTTAAATTCAATTGAAATAAGTTCAAAGCCAGGTTTTGCGGAATTATTGGAAGCTGACTTTGATGCTACTAAACTGGGCGCCAAAAAAGGATTGGCCCTGCGAATGCTAAAAGAATTTGTACGGGTTGCAAATAGCGGAAGTGTTGGCTCATCTCACGCTGTCTAGGTTCAAGTTTCGGTATTGATAGGACGGTGTTTATCCATTTAAGCACCTAGAAAAAACGTTATTTACGCCACTCATCTATTAAAGAGGCAACAAGCGCTGTCCAACCGGTTTGATGGGTTGCGCCCAATCCTTTTCCTGTGTCTCCGTCAAAATACTCGCCGAATAGTATGTAGTCACGCCAGTGAGGATCGTTCTGGAATTTTTTAACATTTCCAAATACTGCACGTTTACCATCCTTGCTTCTGGCAAATATTGATATCAATGAGTCCGCAAAATATTGGGCCATCTCTCCCACTGCGACTTGGTTTCCATTGACATCATGAATAGTCAGTGCGTCCCCATAGGCTTTGTCGAGTTTACGCAATGATTCAATCATTAAAAAAGTGGTTGGAAACCATATCGGCCCGCGCCAGTTTGAATTGCCCCCCTTGATCTTCGAGTCTGCTTCTGCCGGTTCATAGCTAACCACGGTATCACCTAACGTGTAAGGATTATCTTGATGGAATTTCGACAAGCTGCGCAGTCCGAATTCGGATTTGAATTCTGAGGTATCCCACACACGTTGCAAAATGCGGTTTAATTGTTCCGGAGAGACGATGGTCAATACAAGTGTTTTTTCATTTTTCCGGATCACTGTATTGACACAATGGGAGACTAGTTCCTGACGGTTATTGACGAACCAATTCAGATTGACGGTAAATTCTTTGTAAGGTTTGATCCATTGCTCTTCCAGTCGCTCAACCGCAAAAAGCGGAATCAGCCCCACCAGAGACCTTACCCTGAGTTTTTCAAATTTTCCGTCAGGGTAGCGAATGACATCGTAAAAAAATCCGTCCTTTTCGTCCCAAAGGTTTTGATCCCCATGCTCTCCCATGCGTTTCATCGCGGCACCAACGTAGACATAATGCTGAAAATACTTGGTTGCCAGGCTTTCATAAACCGGATTTTGCTTGGCCAATTCCAGAGCGATGCGCATCAGGTTCTGGCAAAACATTCCCATCCATCCGGTTGCATCGGATTGCTGCAACACTGCACCACCGGGAAGTTTTTTGGAACGGTCAAACAGGGTAATATTATCCAGCCCGAGAAATCCGCCTTCAAATATATTGTTTCCGGCGGGGTCAACTTTATTCACCCACCAGGTAAAGTTGATCATTAATTTATGGAAGCATTTTTCAAGGAAAGCATAGTCAGCTTTGCCGGAGCGAATACGATCCATGTTAAATACACGCCACACTGCCCAAGCATGCACCGGCGGATTCAGATCACTGAATTCCCATTCGTACGCGGGAATTTGCCCGTTTGGATGTTGGAACTGCTCGAACAACATGAACCAAAGTTGTTTCTTGGCAAAAGCGGGATCGATGATTGCGATAGGTACCGTGTGAAAAGCAAGATCCCAAGCCGCAAACCAGGGATATTCCCATTTATCCGGCATTGAAATAATGCGCTGCGAATTGAGATGGCGCCAGTGCTGATTTCGTATGCTCTTACGTGATTGTGGAGGCGGCGTTCCCGGTTGATCACCCTCCATCCATTTATTGACATCAAAAATATAATTTTGTTTTCCCCACATCAGTCCGGCAAATGCCTGCCTTTGTATCAAACACTCGTCTGTACTTGCTTTGGTCGGATGTATTGAATTGTAGAATTCATCCGCATCGTTTTTGCACCGTTCAAAAATGGCATCCGTATCAGCAAAAGGATTCTTGAGGATTTCCTGAGTGATGCGCAGTTCAATCGTGGTTTTCCCCCCGGCTGGAACCATGCGCTCATAATTAATGCACGCTTTGGTTCCTTTCATTTCGGGATTAACACAGGGTTCACCATTGATTATGTGGCGGTGAAAAGCATCCTTAAAAAAGTTTCGACCATCTGCCGCCGCTGCGCCATACAATTTTGCCTTGTTGGTTTCGTTGTCCGTAAATAGCGGAGTGCCGTCGGCTTCACAGTAGAGATAGCGACGCCCCACCTTATATTCGAAAGGCAGATTATCAAGTCCTGTAGCTTCAGAGTCATCTGCCACCAGACATGAATAATTTTTAGTGGTTTTGACAAGGCTTAAAACTGGCTCTTGCTCCCGATCAGTACTCCATGACCAAGTATTTCGAAACCACAAATTTGGGATGATATTGATCGGTGCTTCTTCAGGCCCCCGGTTGTGGGCTTCAATACGAATACAGATATCTTCGGGAGACACTTTTGCGTAAGTCACAAACACATCGAAGTAGCGGTCTTCCTCGAAAATTCCGGTATCGATCAATTCAAACTCGGGGCCGCTACCTTTTCTGGCCCGATTCTCGTCAATCAATTTTTGATAGGGATATTCAGCTTGCGGATACTTGTAGAGATAACGCATGTAGCTGTGGGTCGGCGTGCTATCCAGATAGAAGTAATAATCTTTGACATCTTCCCCATGATTTCCTTGGGTATGAGTAACCCCGAAAGCACGTTCTTTTAGAATCGGGTCCTTACGATTCCATAAGGCCAAGCCGAAGCAAAGTAATTGGTAACGATCACAAAAACCTCCCAGCCCGTCCTCCCCCCATCGGTAGGCTTTGCTTCTGGCCATGTCGTGAGATAGAAAGTCCCAAGCTTCACCATCCGGGCTGTAATCCTCCCGCACCGTTCCCCAGGAACGCTCACTAAGATATGGTCCCCATTTTCTCCACTTGATTTGCTCGGGCCCATCAGCTTCAGTCAGCCGTTGATATTCACTGGTAAGCTTGAAATCTTTCTTGCTCATCGTTTAACCTGGCTCTATCAAAGTTAATTTCTCCTAAGTGAAAACAATCTTACACCAACTTTGCAGGTATACGGATATTCCTGCTGACACAAATATTCCTATTTGTTCGCTGGATGCTGATTGGGTGCTTTCCGGCGAAAATTCTTCCTTGCTATTAGCTGATAGTTCATTTCATGTGAAAGCCAAAATTAATTGATATAGGCTATCACTAAAGCGAATGGGCTGAAGTGACTAGCCGAGTGAGCCACCACTGCAATACGAAAACACACTTCGAACTCTAGTACAATTGCCAATGAAGGCAACTCGGAAGCAGTCATTCTGAATTTCCAATATTCAATCATTTTTCAATATAATTTGGAAGAGAGTTTATTTGTGAAAAGCAATATTGAAATCGCGCAATCTGCTTCGAAAAGAACAATCATCGAACTGGCTCAAGAGAGAGCCAACATCCCACCCGAAGCATTGGAACCTTATGGTCATTTCAAGGCGAAGCTTTCTTTGGAATATGCGGCCAGTGTGGCGCATCAACCCGACGGGAAATTGATTCTGGTCACGGCTATTTCCCCGACCCCGGCAGGTGAAGGTAAAACGACAACCACAGTGGGATTAGGCGACGGTCTGAATCATATCGGCAAAAAAGCGATGATCTGTTTGCGCGAGCCGTCCTTGGGACCGGTGTTTGGCATGAAGGGTGGCGCTGCAGGAGGTGGATATTCGCAGGTAGTTCCAATGGAGGATATTAACCTGCATTTTACCGGCGATTTTAATGCCATTTCTCTTGCCAATAATCTGCTCTCCGCCTTGATCGACAACCACATTCATCACGGTAACGAGCTCAATATTGATACCCGGCGAATTACCTGGAAGCGCGTAATCGACATGAATGACCGTGCGCTCCGCAAGATCACCATTGGACTGGGTGGCCCCGGAAATGGTTATGTGAGGGAAGATGGCTTCGATATTGTGGTGGCTTCGGAAGTGATGGCGATATTTTGCCTGGCAACCAGTCTGGAAGACTTGAAAGAAAAGTTGGGAAAAATAGTCATCGGCTATACGAAAGATCAAAAACCGGTGCATGCGAGCGATTTGAATGCGCAAGGTTCCATGACGGCTATGTTGCGGGATGCATTTTCTCCTAATGTCGTGCAGACCATGGAGAATAATCTGGCGTTTATTCATGGCGGCCCGTTTGCCAATATTGCACATGGTTGCAATTCGGTTATTGCCACTTCCACCGCGTTAAAATTGGCCGATTACGTCGTCACAGAAGCAGGTTTTGGCGCTGATCTTGGCGCGGAGAAATTTATAGACATTAAATGTCGAAAATCAGGATTGCGACCTTCGGCTGTTGTGCTTGTGGCAACGGTGCGCGCCTTGAAATACCACGGTGGGATTGAGGTTCAGGAAACAAGCAAGGAAAATCTGCCCGCTTTAAAAAGAGGGCTGGTGAATCTGGAGCGTCACATAGACAATATGCGCAACCATTTTGGTTTGCCTTGCGTGGTTGCAATTAATCACCGTACCGAGGATACGTCAGCAGAAATCGATTTGTTAAGGGCGAGTGCGCTTACGCATGGTGCAGAGGTTATTGTGGCACGTCATTGGGCCGAAGGAGGCAAAGGGGCCGTCGAGCTGGCTCATGCCGTGGTAAAAATGTGCGATCAGCCAAACGATTTCAAGTTTGCTTATGAAGACCATGAAACACTTTGGAATAAAATTAAAGCTGTCGCAACAAAAATATATGGTGCTTCAGACATTGTGGCAGAAAAAAGAACGCTGGCAAAACTTGAAGGCTTGCAAAAAGCCGGCTACGGACATTTCCCGGTTTGTATAGCTAAGACACAATATTCATTTTCTACCGACCCAACACTGCGAGGTGCACCCAGTAACCATTCTCTCAATATCAGCGATGTTAGATTAGCGGCTGGTGCGGAATTTATAGTAGTTGTGTGTGCTGAAATCATGACCATGCCTGGATTGCCAAAAATTCCCTCTGCTCATTCGATTGATGTTAATGAAGACGGTATGATTGTTGGAATATTTTGAGTATATAGGCCGTTAGGCATATTGACCCTGCTTCTAGTGTGGAGTAGCTTTCCAGCATGAGTCCAAGCGTGATCCCCCAAATTTTAATTCAAACTTGAATTCAATCAATCATTTCGCGCAATTTTAAATGAAAGGGAGCAATCATGAAAATATCAAAATTATTTTTTGGATACGCAGGTGGAATTGCAATATTCTTATCGGTGCTGCTGGTACTCATTACAGACAATGCAGTTGCAGGCCCGTTGAATGGATTTAGTATAAATGCCGGCGGCGTAAGTAACAGTATGTCTGCGACTTTAAATGCCGGTGGCAGTCCGTATTCATACATTAGTTCCGGGCTAAGTGTTGGCTTGGATTATCAGATCGCGATGTCTGAAAATATTTCCCTCAATCCCTTTCTTATGTCTTCCAGCGAAATTACATCAGGTACTTTGAAATCGGGAACGACAGCAGGTCACGGCATTTTTGGTTTGCAACTTAGGTACTGGATAAATGACATGTACATTGGAGGACATTTTGCAAGTTATTCAGAAGCGCTAGTAAATTCGGCAAGTAATCCGACAACTACTTCAGGAACAGGCGGGGGCGGAGGTGTCGTTGTGGGCTGGGAGCCTGCAAATAGTAAATGGTATTTGATGGGTCAATATGATTCTGCAAACATAAAATATACTGATGCGGATGTTAAATTGACTGGCGCACGTATAAGCATCGGATATCGATGGAAATGAAAGTTGGGCTTTAGAGGCTCCCATTATTTATGTTATTTCAAATTGCCTGTAGGCAGAATTCCGTGATGAAATAACTTTTAATCGGAGAATTTAAATGAGAAAAATTTCGGCCATTTTGGTGCTCGGACTGGCACTGGTTTCACCCGCTTCAGCAGATAGCTTTTATGGTGCTTTTGAGTTGGGTGTCGCAAATGGAAATGATATATGTGCAGGGTCACCTCAATACGGTTGGGATGGTTGTGGAAATATACCAAGCATGCGTCGGGTCGACATCGGTTATCAATTTAACCCGGCTCGGAGAACGGAATTCAGCACCGAGACGTGAGTCGAAAACGAAATGTAATTTTCAAATAGACCAATACAAAGTAGACCATTGAAGTTAATTTTTCTATTGCGACTGTTGGTAGGACATCAATTCCAAATTTAAAAATCACCAAGTAATAATTCAGATTTTCCTAAATTTGGCTCAGGCCAGATGTTATGCCATCAATTTTGTAAAGTTCTTCTTGAATACAAAACGCCTAGTCAGGTATTCTTAAAGTCAGGCGCTGTACTTCAAACTCAAATCACGATTACCTAATATATGCAAATTTACAAGAAATTTTGCGACGGTATGCCAGACTATCTGGTGCGTTATTATTGGTGGGCATATTTGTGGCGATATGGCATCTGGTTTTTTGACCATCAAGTTATCATCAATACGATCTTGTTTGGACAATATGAGAAGCTCCTAAATAAAACGCTGATTCATCTCGACGACAAACCTTTCGCGAGAATCCTGCAATTGACCTGTGTTTACGGCAAGTTGACTCACTCATTACTTATCAACACAAAAAATGAGGTTCACATTTGTGATGTCTCAATAAGCCAATTGCAATTGACGCGCCTCAAATCCGCGGGTGCCGCGAACCGATGTCATTTCTCACGCATGAATGCAGAGAGTCTAGGGTATAGCACCAATTCGTTTGACCAAGTGCTCGTATTTTTTTTGCTGCATGAAATGCCACCTGATGCCCGTCAAAATACTTATAGTGAAATCGCACGGGTTGTTAAACCGGGAGGCTCGGTATTGATTACTGAATATGCGGAAACACCAATTCGGCATTGGTTGTATCGATTTGTTCCATTTCGCCTATTAATATGTCGTCTTGAGCCTTTCCTAAGCAGATTTTGTGAAGAAAACGTAGAAGCAAAGATTCGCAATGCGCTCAAATTGAATGGAAAGTCGCTGAATGGCGACCCGAAGGTCGAATATTGTTTTGAAAAGTATTATCGCGTGATGCGAATTGATGTAATGGCAGAAAACAATCTGCGCTGAAATGACAAATTGCCCCTTATTTGAAAATCTCGGTTAAGCAGGCATCACTGTAATATCACTCTGAAATATTTTTGGGTTTGGTCGGGGTCAGCTTTGTCAAAGCTGACTTTGACGGTTGCGATGTATCGAGCTGTGAACACCATGCTAATAAGAAATGGAGTATTAAAATAACTGGACGATAACCATACTTTAAGATAGGTTATTGTTATCTCCACTTTTCTTGACCGGAGATTATTCATCAGAATTCAGCAAGTTTGTTGATCTTATATATTTGCTTATTTGCTTTCAGATGCGGTTTGGCGGGAGCTTTATGTCAATCGTTTTGCTTATGTTGTCTTCGGCGCACGTCATTGTTTCGGTGCTGTTCATCATCGCGGTTTTCGAAATGAAATTATATTTCAGGCTGACTGATATTCACCAAAAATGGGTGAACAACTGTATTTTGATACTGCTGGGCGTTTCAACCGTATTATTTCATTTGCATACACTCGACCCCGATGTTTTCATCGACATGCGCGGTGCCGGCGTTGCCATTGCAACCCTGTTCGGCGGATTTCATATTGGTCTGATAACTACTTTCTTAGAGATTACTGTACGTACTTTTTACGGTGGCTCAGTATTTGTTGACTCTATTGTTATCCTGCTTGATTTTGCAATTGTTGTTCTCGTCATAAAGATTGTTGCTGCTCATGACGGAAATGTCAGATGGTATGCAGTGACGTTTGCGGGAGTGCTAATAGGCGCATCCGAATCGGCAGGGTGGTTATTGAATATTCCGTTCGAAAGAGGATTGAGCCTGTTCAAGGAATATGGATTTGAGGATTTTACAGTACAGATTATTTCCACATTATTATACGGCTGGTTGTTCAAAATGAATGAAGGTCGTCTTCGTGCCATTCAGCATTCAAAAACACATGCCGCTCAATTACATTTAACATTGCAAAGCGCGGTTGATGCACTGTCCACGGCAATGGGCCACCGTGATCTGGCAACGATGGGCCATGAACGGCGTGTGGCTAATCTTGCGGTGAGAGTTGGAAAAGTATTGGGCTTAAGCGCGGATCAGCTAGATGGATTGCATATGGCGGCAACCGTGCATGATGTTGGTCTCATCCGTGCACCGACAGAAATACTAACACGTCCGCGCAAGCTGATTCCTGAAGAATTTGAATTGCTCAAGCTTCATTCAGAAGATGGTTACCATATTCTCAAGGACGTTCCTTTTCCTTGGCCAATTGCAGAAATTGTTTATCAACATCACGAAAATGTAGATGGCAGTGGATACCCCCGAGGTTTACGCGGAGAGCAATTATTGTTAGAGACGCGCATTTTGCGGGTGTGTGATGTTATTGAAGCCATGTTGTCACATCGACCTTTTCGCCGGGCATTATCTATTGAACAGGTAATGGATGAATTGTTGAAATATAAAGGCTCGATGTTCGACGAGAAAATTGTCGGCATCTGCATTAATTTGTTTCAGGAAGAAAGTTATGTTTTTCCGGCCTACTCAGTTGGAAAGACGTCATGAATAAACAAGCCAATAAACTCGTCAGTCAAATCATGACTAGAGATATGGTGATTATGTCCGCAACTACCCCTTTGGTTGAAGCGGCCAAGCGCATTGAGCTTGCACGTATCAGCAGTCTATTGGTGGAAGAGTATGGAGTGCCGGTTGGCATTCTCACGGAACGTGACATTATGAGAGCGCTCTGGCAAGGCGTGTCTGTTGAATCCCATGTGGCCAGTGTTATGACCAGAGGTCTCATTAGTGTAGATGAAAACGAAACAGTGCATGCCGCATATCACAATATGGCTTTGCACTCTATTCGCCATTTGGTTGTGATGAATAAAGACCTAAAGCCAGTCGGAGTGATCAGCGAAACCGATTTTCGCAAACAGCGCGGAATAGAAAGCTTTGTCGGAGCAATTGATGTGGGCGGCACAATGAGTCAATCTTTTGTGCATGCAACGGGTGACTTAACCGTACGAGACTCCGCACGCCTGATGCAAACACAAAAGGCAAGCTGCACTATCGTGGTTGAACATGAACTCCCTGTCGGGGTAGTCACAGAACGCGATATGGTTAGACTGTTTCGTAACCAGTCGGCGAATCTCACATTGCGCGAAGTAATGACCTCGCCGGTGACAGTGGTGATCCCCGAAGTTTTGCTGATTGAGGCCGTTCGCCAGATGCAGCAATTGCGTATTCGCAGATTAGTCGTCGTGGACAAAGACGGCAAGTTGATCGGGATACTGAACGAGCACGACATTCTGCGTCACATTGAAGATGAATATGTTCAGATGCTGCAACTGCTTGTTGCCCAGCAGGCTCAAGAACTTAATGAGGATAAGTTCCGCGCAGTGGTCAATAATGTGCCAGACAAGATTGTGGTTAAAGATGACTTATTCAATTATGTCTCATGTAACTTGAGCTACGCCGCTGATCTCGGTTTCGCTCCCGATGAAATTATTGGCAAGTCGGATTTCGATTATTTCCCCAAAGAATTGGCAGAGCGCTATCGTACTGATGATCGCAAAGTGCTGTTAGGCGGCGAGACGCTAACTATTGAAGAGCCGTATCTAAAAAACGGGGAGAGATGCTGGATTCGAACTACCAAGGCACCGATGCGAACCGACACAGGGCAGATTTCCGGTGTGGTGTCGATATTTCACGATATTACCCTGAAAAAGAAATATGTAGATGAATTACGGCAACGTACTTGGGCTTTGGAGGCGATTACTGCGTGTAATAAAGCAGTTTCGGAAGCAGACAATGAACACGGCATTTGGCATGATGCTTGTGTGGCACTGACGGCTGATGATAAGTTTGGACTGGTATGGATAGGTTGGGCTGAGCATACGCCTGACAAGAAAGTAAGGCTGCTAGCTTTTGCCGGAAAAGCAAAGGCGGCATTGCAAGATTTTCGTGCATCCTGGGGAGACAATGAATTCGGGAATGGCCCTGCCGGCAAGGCGATTCGTCTGAATCAAACACAAGTGGGCAATGATGCGGTAGAGCAACTTGAAGGTGATGCCCATACTTTCTCTTTAAAAGATTTCGGCATTCGTTCCTATCTTGCAGTGCCAATCAGGATGAATCACAGCGTTGTTGGTGTCATGATGGCATGCGCCTATGAGCAAGAAGCCTTTACCGACGTTACGGTTAAACTGTTCGAAGATTTGGGTAGAAGTATCAGTTTTGGCGTCGAGTCTCTTATTCATCGACAGGCTCATCTGAATGTTGTCGAGGCACAACGCAGACAGTCTGTGAAGATGGAAAAATCGCTTGAAGACGCATTGACAGCAATTGCAGCTACGTTGGAACAGCGTGATCCCTATACCGCAGGTCATCAAAAGCATGTGGCCAATCTTGCCGTTTTGATTGGTAAAGAAATGGGCGTCAACGATTTTAGCTTGCGCGGTTTGTATCTGGCCGGAATCGTTCATGACTTGGGCAAAGTCCAAGTTCCGTCAGAAATATTGACCAAGCCAAGCCGCCTTTCAACTGTCGAGTTTAATTTGGTCAAATTACATCCCGAAGTTGGCTACAACATTCTCAGGCCGATTGATTTTCCATGGCCTATCGCCGATATGGTGCGTCAACATCATGAGTATCTGGACGGCACAGGATATCCATTGGGTTTGACATCCGAGAAAATTATGTTGGAGTCAAAAATATTAACCGTAGCAGATATTGTCGAGTCAATGTCGGCTGATCGGCCATATCGGCCTGCACTCGGCATAGAGATAGCCATTCAGGAAATATTAAGGTTGCGTGGTGTCAGGCTGGATGAGGCAGCGGTCGATGCGTGCGTGAAGATTCTCAGGCGTGGTGACTTTGTTCCAGTGCCACTTGCGTTACAAGGATGATTTTTGAGCTGTAGCAGATCTACCGGCGCAATTGGTTTGGCTACGTGAAATTAAGGCAGTTCATAGAAGGTCAGCGGTTGTTTCATGGCAAGTTCGATTTTGTCATCACCCACAAAAGTATGTGTGACCTTCAGCTTAATACTTGACAATTATACTTGGTTATGAGAGTATTTAATGCGTTTTGTTGATAACGCTGTTTTATTTTTTATTATTAAATAGATAGTTGCAATCCAAGCCTGGTTTGATTGGAATTCTTGAAACAAAGTGTGACAGTGTCTTTCGACACTCTTGTTGAGTCTATTTTTAAAGTGAAGGAGAATAAAATGGGATCCGTTGAATTCACAATTTATATGCTCGTTGCATTGTATGGTCTGTTTGCTATAGCAGTTTGGTTTGATGAAGAAAGCATGCACAAAGCAGATCGAGAAGATATACATCACATGCACATGCATAATTAATTTAACCTGTGACAATTGATGTTGGAAAGTTCCGATTAAATTTTTCATATTCCTTCGTATCGCGGGGGAATATGAGAGGTTTATCCCGGATTATTTTGGGTTTAGAACTTTGTAACGCGTTGATGTTGCGTTGTTTGTGCTTGAATTGAGTTCCTAAATTAATTCCCACTGTCGAGTGCGGGCGCTTTTGTTTAGCGCAACCTTAAGTCATAGACAAAATTCCGCAAGTACCAGACGATACAAGCACCGCAAGGAATTAAAGTAAAAACACAGTTTGTGCTTACTAACTAGCTAGTTAAAAACTAAGGAGAAAAAATGTTCATCATTGCAGGAGTTTCAGGACATGTTGGATCAGCCGCAGCAGACGTGTTGCTGAGCAAAGGTCAAAAGATTAAAGTGATTGTGCGTGACATTAAAAAAGGGGAAAAGTGGATTCAACGAGGTGCTGAAGTCGCAGTAGGCAGCTTGGAGGATCAGGCATTTTTAACCGGTGTTCTTAAAGGCGCCAATGGTGCCTTCTTGTTATTGCCACCCAATTTTGCTTCTGTTGAAATATTGGCAGATCAAAAAAAATTGGGAGTAACAATTGCTTCGGCCGTTAAGGATGCACAACTTTCCCATGTTGTAGCACTTTCATCAAATGGTGCAGATCAAGCTGAAGGTACGGGCCCGATTAAGGGGCTGTACCATTTTGAGAATGCTCTGCGCGCAAGTGGAGCAAAAATTACTGCTATACGCGCAGGATATTTTATGGAAAATGTGGGTCAGGCAATTGGTGCGGCCAAGGCTGCCGGAATATATCCAAATATGCTTCCGTCACAGGATATCGTGATGCCGATGGTTGCAACCAGAGACATTGGTCAATTGGTTGCGGAATGCCTGATAGCGGGACCAAAGTCCGAAATTGTCGATCTTACAGGTCCCGGCTACACAGTAAAACAACTGTCAGAAAAGATTGGCAAAGCGCTGAATAAGCCACTCAAAATTGTTGATATTCCGCAAGCAGGATGGTTGGAGGCGCTTACCAACGGTGGCGTTCCTAAACCTTGGGCCGAGCAATACGTGGAGATGTACCAAGGAATGCTTTCAGGAAAAGTAACGCCAAAAGGTGACCGCACCGTAGTCGGCAATACCCAGATTGATATGGTAATTGCTTCACTGCTAAGCTGATTCTTTGGACACTGAAAAAATATTATCAATCCCTGAGTTCTCTTTTATATTCATCATTCCCGCTGTGCGGGAATGAGTTTTTTAGGACGATTCTAAAATCTTGGTTGAATAAAGATATTTACGTGATGTTACAAAATCATTCAACAGGTTGCGGTTAATTCACTGTGATGGTAAAACAGCACAATTAATAAATCATGGGGAATCTTTGATCATGCCTGAGACAATACATTTTCCCGGCACCCATGAAATTCATTCAACAAACTTAATTCCCTCTAGTGCGCCTTGCGTCATGCTGATTTTTGGCGCTACGGGAGATCTTACTAAACGTCTACTGATACCGGCTTTATACAACCTTGCTTGCGATGGACTGTTGTCAGACAATTTTGCGCTGCTTGGTACGGGCAGAACTCAATTAACAACCGAGGCTTTCCATGAGCACATGAGTAGCGAAGATCAGGGAATCCGAAAATTTCATACGCGGAATACTTTCGATGAGGCGGTTTGGAATAAACTGGCCAGTCGGCTTCATTACGTCAGTAGCAACATCGACGATCCTGAAGATTTTAAAAAATTGCGAGATCAGGTTGTTCAGCTAGATAAACAATATCAGGCGGGTGGAAATGTTCTGATGTACTTGGCGACTTCCCCCAGTTTATTCGGTCAACTCTGTGCAAAACTTCGGCAAGCTGGATTTAATGATGGACCTGGTTGGAAGCGCATTATCATTGAAAAACCATTTGGAACTGATCTGGAGTCGGCACGAAAGTTGAATCAAGAAGTTCTTGCCCACTGGGAAGAGAATCAGATATATCGAATTGACCATTATTTGGGAAAAGAAACAGTTCAGAACCTTCTGGCATTTCGATTTTCGAACGGAATGTTTGAACCACTCTGGAATAAAAATAATATAGACAATATTCAATTCAATGTCTGTGAAGAAGTCGATGTGGGTTCGCGCGGCGGTTATTACGATGGTTCCGGCGTACTTCGTGACATGATGCAAAACCATATGTTTCAAATGTTGGCTTACTTGTGTATGGAGCCACCTGCTTCATTTGCTGCAGACTCGATACGAAACGAGAAAGCCAAACTGCTCAACTCGGTACGCATATTCAAGCCCGAAGAAGTTGCGCGTAACTTCGTTCGCGGACAATATGGAGCTACTCTGCAGCATAACGGCACGCTAAAGTCGGGTTATCGCGAGACTCCAAACGTAAATCCTCAGTCGAACACAGAAACTTTCGCAGCAGGAAAATTGTATATCGACAACTGGCGCTGGGAAGGTGTCCCAATCTACTTGCGTTCAGGCAAAGCCTTGTGGAAGCGTGGCACTGAAATCGTGGTTGAATTCAAGAAAGCACCCATTGCATTATTCCATAACACGCCAGTTGAAAGAGTGTCGTCGAACCGGCTAATTTTTAATATTCAGCCGGTGCAAGGTATTGAACTATTGTTTCAGGCTAAAGTGCCCGGCCCGTTGCTGGGACTGCAAAAAGTAGACATGCGATTTAGTTATGGCGATGCATTCAACGTATCTCGTTACACCGGATACGAGGTCATGATCTATGCCTGTACAAACGGCGATGCAACATTATTCTCGCGTGGAGATCTGGTTGAAGCTGCCTGGAAAATAGCGCAGCCTATTCTTGACTACTGGAAAGATAATCTGGCACCAGAGTTCCCGAACTACACTCGCGGATCATGGGGGCCTAAAGAAGCAAGCGAATTGTTAAAGCGTGATGGTAGGCACTGGTATGAAGTTGCCACGACAGAGATTCTGGAACGCTTGCCGCTATTTAAAGATTCAGATCCGCTACTACTAAACTCACTCACCATGGCCTTGCGCCCGATTACCGCATCAGCCGGCGAGTTCATCCTTCACAGAGGAGCTTTGACGAAGGAAATGTACCTGATCAGCCACGGAGAGGTAGAGATAATTGACAGCACCGGGCAGGTGATTGAGACCCTGCGTGAAGGTGATGTGTTTGGTGAAATTAGTATCCTGATTGCAACCACCCGAATAGCCACTGTCAGAGCAAAAACACTTACCGACTTGTTTGTTCTAGGAAAGGCAGACTTCTGCCGTATTCTGCGAGATCACCCTCAATTTGCCGAAACAATGCTGAAAGTTGCCAAAGAGAGATACAGTATTACGCTTTCTAAAGAACAGTTGATGAGTTAGAAATGCATATACTAAAGGAACGAATATGAACAAGCTAATTCTGACGATGATTCTTGTAATCTCTGTCTTTCCGGCCCATGCAGCCAATGGGGGTGAAATGTTCGGCCAGGGTAATACTCAATTTTCGCTGTTGGCCGGAAGCGGTTATGCATTCAATACTGATTATTTTGTTATAGGAGCGGGGGTAAGCTACTACGTGGCTGACAGGGTTGGCGTTGGTTTGTCTTACGAGAATTGGTCCGGGAATGGGCCCGGTATTAACAAAACTACGCCTTCCATCCAATATGTATTTTATACCGCGAATACCATTCAACCTTATGTGGGCGCGTTCTATCGTCATGCCGCAATTGCAGATCTGCCCAGCATCAATTCCATCGGTGCACGCGCAGGAGTCTATTTTACCTCGGGGCCCAGAAGTGTTATCGGGGTCGGCGTTGCTTATGAGTCTTACCTTAATTGCCAGACAGCAATTTACACCACATGCAGCGAGAGTTATCCTGAGATCAGCATTATTTTCGGGTTTTGAAAGTTTGCGATCGTTCTTCTGTTAGAACGCGTCAATTGAAATGATGTTAAGTATGCGCATCCGGCAACTCATACCAAAATCCCCTGCGACGATAGCCGGATTGTTGTCATTGCTAAGCACAATGTTCGTTGTGGCGATTTGGCTATTCCTCATTTTCGTAGATATCCAGACCAACCAGTCGACCACTCAAGCGATACTCAGTCAGTTCACTGCAATATTTTCAATCGAGAATCCCGCACGAGTAACATTTGTATGGTTGGCAGCACTTCCATTCATTACAGCCTCAATCAGTTCAGCTTATTTGTTAAAGCTAGCCCGTTCAAAATTGATTGCAATCTTGCTTCTTGTACTGACAATCGGATCGGGACTGGTTGTGCTTTCATTTGGCCCGCTAAGCTTGGCGATTTTCGTGTTGTTGCCCGCATTCTGGGGCTGGAAATGCATCGAGGAAATAAAATGATCGGCACCAGCTTGATTGCTGAACTGCTGAATTAATTTAGGACAAACACTAATAGCGTAATATGTGAGCAAAAAGCATTCGTATTCCAAGTTTGAATTCAGGGCTGAGCAGGTAAACTTGATGTACCCAATAATCCATGAGGAATAAAGCAATGAAAAACAGTCAATATTTCATAGCCAAAGACTATTTACGTGCATTTGACCTCAAAAATATCTTTCACAAATATGTTGTGATCTACGCTCAACTTCACTGTCATGATCATGAAGATTTACTATCAAATAAAGACCGATACGAACTGAATTTACAATTGAACGAAGCAATGAACGAAATGAACTTGCTTGTATTGAAAATGAAGGAATCCAAACAGGATAAAGTTGAACTGGGCAAAGACGTACTTCCAACTGTTCATGCTACAAAAAAACCGGTGAATTTCGCCCAGTCAATTAACTAGACGGCAAACTTGTCGTAAATAAATAACGCGGGTCCAAGTTTGCAGTGCTATGTCCGGCTCACGACAATAACTCGTCCTCTGGTTGCAATGATGACGACTTGGTCAAAAATATTTTACTTTGTGTGGACTTATCCAACGTAACCACAGCGCAACCAATGGAATTTACCTGGGCGTTTTGTGAATTACCCCTTCTGGCAAAAGATTTTACGCCTGAGCAAGAAGGGGTAGAAAGTTGCAGGCTTAGCCCACCTTTGGCAAGTTTGCCAGAGATGCCCGAATCGCTTCTTCGGGATAGCTAAAGTCTTCCAATTGCCCAGCGAAGTACCTGTCATATGAAGCCATATCAAAGTGACCATGACCGGATAAATTGAAGAACAAGGTCTTCTTTTCGCCTGATTCTTTGCAGCGCAATGCTTCATCAATACAAGCGCGAATTGCGTGGTTGGATTCAGGGGCGGGAATAATGCCCTCGGCGCGCGCAAACATCACGCCCGCTTCGAACGTAGCCAATTGCGGCACCGCAACCGCTTCAATCAACCCTTCATGGTAAAGCTGCGATACAAGCGGAGAGTCACCGTGATAACGCAATCCACCCGCGTGAATGCCCGGCGGCATAAAGTCGTGTCCCAACGTGTACATTTTCATCAGCGGAGTGAAGCCGGCTGTATCCCCAAAGTCATAAGCGTAAGTACCTTTTGTCAGGGTGGGACAGGAGGTTGGCTCTACCGCAACCAAACGCACATTTTTGCCGGCGGCCTTGTCCGCAAAAAATGGAAATGCCACGCCGCCGAAGTTTGAACCCCCTCCGCATGGAGCAAACACCATATCGGGATAGTCGCCCGCTTTCTCGAATTGTTTTTTTGCTTCAAGGCCGATGATGGTTTGATGCAGCAAGACATGGTTTAGCACAGAGCCCAAAGAATAGTTGGTGTCCGCACGAGATGCGGCTTCTTCTACCGCCTCCGAAATGGCAATGCCAAGCGAACCCTGATTATTCGGGTCTTTCGCTAAAATGTTGCGACCGGTTTGGGTTTCCATACTCGGGCTGGCGAACACTTGGCCGCCCCAGGTTTGCATCATTGAACGGCGGAACGGTTTCTGGTCATAACTCACTTTGACCATAAATATACGCACTTCCAAGCCAAACATCTGTCCGGCCATTGCAATCGACGAACCCCATTGGCCGGCACCTGTTTCGGTAGAGAGGCGTTTTATGCCAGCCAACTTGTTGTAGTAGGCCTGAGGGATAGCGGTGTTCACTTTGTGCGAACCCGCTGGCGAAACACTTTCATTTTTGTAATATATTTTGGCAGGTGTGCCGAGTGCAGCTTCAAGACGATGCGCGCGAAATAGCGGGGAAGGCCTATATAAACGAAATGCTTCGCGCACTGGTTCGGGGATGGCTATCCAGCGTTCTGCTGAAACTTCTTGTTCAATCAGCGCCATAGGGAAAATGGCCGTTAGTGCTTCAGGCCCTATTGGCTGACCGTTTGGCCCAAGCGGCGGAGTAGGGGGGTTAGGCATGTCTGCGACAACGTTGTACCAATGTGTCGGAATTTCAGACTCGTCCAGCAAAAACTTGGTTTGCGGCATGTTAAATCTCCTCACTGATGTTTTTATGTAATGTCTCCAGAAAGTCCTGCTGGAAACAGGTGTAAGTGTACTTCACTGACAAACTGTTTTCACGTTATTAAAGAAGGCTCCCCTTTCAAATTGAACCCGATAAAGTTGCCGGTTGATCCATTTCAGGGGGTGTTATAGCCGCAAAACAAATCTCAGAGTTTCAGTAGCCACTCTTTCGCTTGCCATCCATCATCAAAATGTCGTAGAATTCGCGCCCTTTGGCTTTGACCAAACAAATTTTTATTGGGTTTTGACTATGGTTATCATTCGTATGTCTCGCGGCGGCTCCAAGAATCGTCCGTACTTTAACGTTGTAGTGGCTGACTCGCGCAATCGCCGCGATGGTCGTTTTATTGAACGCGTGGGTTTCTACAATCCATTGGCTGCTGAAGGTCAAGAAGGTTTGCGTCTTGAATTGGGACGTGTTACCCATTGGCAAGAAAAAGGTGCGCAATTGAGCGACGCCGTAGCAAAGTTGGTAAAACGCGCTGGTGCAGCAGCAACAGTCTAACGAGAATGGCGAATAGCCATCTCGTTTCCCCCCTCCCTAACCCTCCCCCAGTGGGAGAGGGGACAAACGAGGTGAGGCACAATGGAAGTTGACGCACTAGACCCCATGGTTGTCATGGGGCGTATCGTTGGAGCGCAGGGGATTCTCGGCTGGGTGAAGGTGCAAACTTTTACCGAACATTTGGATGGCCTGCTGGACTACGATAAATGGTATTTAGGCAACGACAAGCAGCCGTGGCGAAATGTCGATGTGCTGGAAGCCAATGTACACGGCAAAGTTTTGGTAGCAAGATTGCCTGGAATTCTCGACCGTACAACTGCGGAGCAATGCAAAGGTCTATTGGTTGCAGTGCATCGTGACAGCTTGCCTAAGCAGGAGCCCGGTGAATACTACTGGTCTGATTTGATCGGTTTGCAGGTGGTTAACCTTGCCGATGAATCGTTGGGGATTGTAGATACTTTACTTGAAACCGGCGCAAATGATGTGCTGAGTGTGCGCGATGCGCAGGGCAAGGAAATGTTGATTCCCTTTCTAGCCAGCGTTATTCAGCAAGTAAGTTTGGATGAAAAAGTAATACGCGTGGATTGGCAGGCGGATTATCTTAAATGAGATTTGATGTTGTCACGCTGTTCCCCGAAATGTTCGATGCGATCACAAAATACGGGGTGACGCGACGGGCGGCGGAGCAAAACAAGTTTCAGTTACAAACGTGGAATCCACGCGAATATACAACTGACAATCATCGGACGGTGGATGATCGCCCTTATGGCGGCGGCCCCGGAATGGTAATGTTGGTGGAGCCATTGGCTCAGGCGATTAACGCAGCGAAAGCTGCACAAGCAACTAATGGCATAGTAAAAAGTTGTGTAATTCATCTATCGCCTCAAGGCAGACCACTCACCCATGCTGTGGTGAAGGAATTGCAGGGGCGTGACGAAGGTTTGATTTTGCTGGCGAGTCGTTACGAGGGCGTTGATGAGCGCCTCATTCGACAGTATGTAGATGAAGAGCTTTCCATCGGTGACTATGTACTGTCCGGTGGTGAGTTGGCAGCGATGGTGTTGATAGACAGTTTGGTGCGGCAGATTCCCGGTGTTTTGGGTGATGCCGACTCGGCAGAGCAGGATTCTTTTGTGAATGGTCTGCTGGATTGTCCCCACTACACGCGCCCTGAAGTTTATGACGGCGAGGGAATCCCGGAAGTATTGCTATCGGGACATCACGCTGAAATAGAGAAGTGGCGATTGAAGCAGTCATTAGGTCGAACTGCGGAACGTCGCCCGGATTTGCTGGCAACACGCCAGTTAACAAAACAGGAAGCTCGGCTACTGGCAGAGTACCAGCAGGAACAAGCATCCGTACAACAAGAGGAACTAAAATGAATTTGCTCGCAATTCTTGAAAAAGAAGAAATCGCCCGTCTGGGTAAAACCATCCCTAATTTTGCACCTGGTGACACGGTTATTGTTAACGTGAACGTTGTTGAAGGTGAGCGCAAGCGTACCCAGTCTTTTGAAGGCGTGGTAATTGCCAAGCGCAACAAGAGCCTCAACTCTTCGTTCATTGTGCGTAAGGTATCGTCCGGCGAAGGTGTCGAGCGTACTTTCCAAACTTATTCCCCATCTATCGACAGCATTGAAGTGAAGCGTCGCGGTGATGTGCGTCGTGCCAAGCTGTATTACTTGCGAGATCGTTCAGGCAAGTCAGCACGTATCAAGGAAAAGCTGGTGGCACGCAAGACAGTAGCTGCTGCTTAAGTTTTTAAGCAAAAAATGGTTAAACAAAAGGGGAGCCTCGGCTCCCCTTTTGTTGTTAAGCGAATTACTTTAAAATCAACGCTAACCTGTTCAGAGGAGAAATCAAATGACAAATAATCCTGTTGGGTGGTTTGAGATCTATGTGCAAAACATGATCCGTGCAAAAAAATTCTATGAGTCCGTATTTCAAATCAAGCTAGAAATTCTTCAAAGCGGCATCGATTTAGAAATGTGGACCTTCCCGTCAGCAATGGATCGCTTTGGCGCTTCCGGATCATTGGTAAAAATGGATGGTTTTCCTTCCGGTGGAAACAGCACATTGGTTTACTTTAGTTGTGAAGATTGTGCAATTGAAGCAGGCCGGGTCGTTGCTTCAGGTGGGGCAATTCAGAAGAACAAATTATCCATCGGCGAGTACGGCTTTATCGCTTTGTGTTTCGACACTGAAGGGAATATGTTCGGATTGCATTCATTAAGATAGTATTAAAATTCAATGGATGCTGAAACTTTGTAATTTCCGTAGGGCATCATAACAACACCTAAGGCAAGATAATATTAAATCCGCTGATACTATTGGTATTTCGCAGGTCTATCATGCTGTTGAATGGAATTATTTTTAGCGTAGTTTTTGGTTGTGAACTATTCCACACTCTCAGATATCCGTAATAATAAGCACCCGGAACGGTTGTGCTGAGGTTGCCGGCAGGTAACGTGACACTGTATGTACCCGTATTCGCAATTAGCGACGAGCTAATATCAACCGAGTTGACGATGTTTGTGAAGCGAGAAAAAACCAGATACCCGCTGTTGTACAAACCCATAGTCTGAGTAATGCTGCCTGTGACAGTGCCTTGAGTTACGTTAAGCATTGGCGAAGGCGGATAAAAGAGAAGCGGGGTTGCTAAAGTATTAGTGGTGCCCGGATACATCACATTCACAGTAGATGTGCTTACGTTGTAATACGTTAACGGTAATCCGTTAGCGGCAACAACGTAGTTGCCAAGCCCCTCTTGCGGTGTGACATTGCTGAAAGCAAGCGGCGTCCCGGCTAAATAACTCGCTAAATGGAGTGGACCTGAAGACAGCGCCATGGGTGTTAGCATAATGCCGG
This sequence comes from uncultured Gallionellaceae bacterium, assembly GCA_903913145.1. Lineage (GTDB taxonomy): Bacteria > Pseudomonadota > Gammaproteobacteria > Burkholderiales > Gallionellaceae > PALSA-1006. The sequence continues at coordinate 47,662 of CAIWKC010000104.1, forward strand.
TATAAGGATTGGTGTTTCCCCAGCGAACTTCATAGGGAACTTCAAAAGAATTGCCCGAGTTAGGGAGAGTTTCCTGAAAAATTGCGTAACCACTGGTAGGCATCAACGACGCATTGAAGTTGGCAAAATATTCCGAATTATTAAAGTTCAATTGCATGGGAGCTCTGGTAGTGGACAGTATCGTTGCACCATTGCCGGGAATGCTATTAATCGGAGCAGGCACACCTTTGATCAACATGGTTTCAATATTACGCCCCCTGATCAGTACATCGTAATTTGTCCCGGAAGGCAGTGGATAAAGTGAAAAACTGCCATCAGATTGCACTCTGGTAGAGCGAGTATCAATGTGGCGAGAACCGTCACCGGATAAAATTTCTGCCTTGACTATTAAGTTGTATCCGCAAGTAGAAGAAACAACTGATGTACAAAGCTGTGCAGGATTAAGATTGCCAACGATTGCGCCGGATTGGTCAAGGTCAAAATAACGCAAACTCGGCTTCATTGTGAAATAAATTTCCGAGTTGTGGGCGAAGGTGACCAAATCATGTTCAAGATCGAAATCAAGAGCAAGATTGAGGCTGTTCGCCGTTGTAACAGCAAAGCTTCCGGTGAGTTGTATACCTTGAGTGGGGTAAGCCACTTCCAGTGGGACATGATGTGCAACATTGGGTGAGACAGACAAGTCGGTATAGTCAACCTGGTCATTGTAGGCCAGTCCTGCGGCTAGTGCGGATGCGGTTAACGCATCATCAAATCCTGCCAAAAAAAGACGTAGTTGCGTATAAGTCCCGACAGGAAGTTGCATTCCGGAAAACACCTGATTTACTGCGCCGTTTGTCAAGTTGGCCAAATCAAGTGTAACAGGGGTTGGTAAAGTGGTTGTCCGCCAACTGGCATTGCTACTACTCCAAACAATGTTTGGATCAGAATGAAAGGAAATTGCTTTTATGGTTACCCATACATGGTCATAATTCTCGCCCGGGCCATCAGTAATCGAGACATTGACTGTCCCAAGCGATGCTGATGGGCTTGCTCCGCCACTGTCCAGACAGCCAGTCAGAAGAACACAAATCAGCAGTTCGAATGCCAAAATTATGGCTTTAATTTTCAAATTGCCTCCGTATTATGAGAATCATTCTAGCGAGGTTAGTCAGCTTTTTTCAAGCCAATAGGTAATTGTGAATATATTCCCAAATATCGGATGTCATTGGCAAGCAGTTTAACAACATTTAACCGTAATCATTATTAAGCCCTGCCGTTAAAAAGGCTTTGCTATTTCAAGTATGTTGCAACACTTATTGACCAGTTAAATTTCAACCCGAGTTCCCATTTCGATCACGCGGTTGGAAGGTATTTTAAAGAAATCCGCTGCATGTTGCGCGTTTCTGGATAACGCCATAAACAAGCGTTCGCGCAATTTATTCATGCCTGGATTCGGGCTGGATACGATCATGGCTCGCGATACAAAGAACGAGGTAGACATCATGTCAAAAGACAATCCCCGTTTGCTGCACAACTCCAAAGCAGCAGGAATATCAGGCTCTTCCATAAATCCGTAAAAAACTCTGACCCGAAAAAAGCTTTTTCCCAAATCGTCTATCAGCAATCGATTGCCGGTGGTGACATAGGGTTTATCCTCAACTATGATCGTCAACAGAATATTGCGTTCGTGAAGTACTTGATTGTGTTTTAGGTTGTGTAACAGTGCAGACGGAGCACCTTCACCCACGTTGCTGAGGAAAACTGCCGTCCCGTTGACTCGAATAACATTGTCTATACCGCCCAGCACCGCTTCTATAGGAACTGATACGCGCTCAATTTCAGCGAATAGTAATTTGCGTCCCCGTTGCCAAGTCGTTAGCACGATAAATGAAATGATGCCTATCCCAACCGGGAACCAACCGCCTTGAGGAATTTTGATTGCATTGGCCGCAAAGTAGGTCAAATCTGTTACCAACAGGACAGTAATGAGTGGGATGGCTATAACTAGCGGCCAGCGCCACAGTAAAATCATTACAAAGGCAGACAATATGGTGGTAATAGTCATCGTGCCCGTCACGGCGATACCGTAAGCGGCAGCAAGGTTACTGGAGCTCTGGAAGGTAAGTACCAGAAAAACAACGGCGATATAAAGTGTCCAGTTTGTGAGGGGAACATAAATTTGGCCCTGGGCTTTGTCGGAGGTTTGGCACACTTCCATACGTGGAAGAAAACCCATTTGAACTGCTTGTCGTGCGACAGAGAATGCTCCAGAGATCACCGCTTGGGATGCGATTACCGTTGCCGCAGTAGCGAGTAGAACCATGGGCACCAGAGCCCAATCGGGAGCGAGCAAATAAAATGGATTTTCAATCGCTTTCGGATTGCGAAGTAGCAAGGCTCCCTGGCCGAAATAATTAAGTGCGAGCGAGGGCAATACGAAGTAGAACCATGTTAGACGAATAGGGTGTTTGCCGAAATGCCCCATATCCGCATACAGAGCCTCACCACCAGTGATGGCAAGGACAATTGCACCCATCGCAAAGAATGCCAGCAACGGATCTGTGCTTAAAAAATGGTAGGCATATATGGGATTGAGTGCCCACAACACTTGGGGATTTTGCGCGATAGCC